>SLPX01000014.1 GCA_007131745.1 Myxococcales bacterium | reverse complement strand
TTATGTTTACCACGAAAGTCCCGAAGATCACCTGGTCTTTTCGGATGACACGTTCGACGCGGCGGGCAGGTGTTTCGGGATGAGCATTCCGTGGCGGATAAACGAGCCGTTGCTTGTTTTGATCGAAGGAGTGTGGCCTGATCCTCATCCCCAGGAAGGGCCGGTGGGAGATCCAATCCCCTGGGCCGTTGTTTCGGACGCCGTGACCGCGGACCATCTTTTTGTTTCATTCAATCAGAACTTGCAAGTATCGAAGATATATCCCATTACGCCGTCACCGGGCGCGGTTGGCGGGTTGGAGCTTGTAGATGCCGCGGCGACTGCCGGGGTGCTGGAAACTTTTGTTGTCTCTGAAACATCCGCGCCCGCGCTTTTCCGTTTCGGCGGGCTGGACTTGAGCGGCGCGGTTTCAAACACGTTGCTGATCGGCTTGCCCCATGATCCCGGATCAGGCTGGAGGACCGCTGAAGAAATCTACGGTTTGCACGCAGCCGAGGGACCTTACCTGCAAGAACCCAAGTTGATCTTTGACCGCGGCGCGCAGCGACTGGTTGTGATCGGGGACGAACCCGGCGGGTTCGGACCTGCGCCCGCGCCCGCGCCCGCGCCCGGACGTGCGCACCGGGTGTGGACATTTGACCTGAAAACCGGGAGGTGGGCCGAGATTGGTGGATTGCCGATTCCGGAGTCGATGAGAGGTTACACCATAAACGTGGATACGGCCCGGAACCGGGCGTTGTTGGTCGGAAGCAACGGAGCGACCCATTACTCGACAGTGGTTTACAGTTTGAACCTCTCGACATTGCAGGTCACGGAGTTGGTCACGGTGGTTTCCGCTGAAGGCCCGGGCGGGCTGGAAGATCACGGCGCATCTTTGGACTCGGTGGGCCAGGCTCTGTATGTATACGGCGGCTGGTTGGACGGCGCTCCTTCGGCAAAGGCTTTCAAGCTGGACCTTGTATCGCGGAGGTGGGAATACCTTGGAGAAGGGCTTGAAGGTCCCGGTTTCATGGACAAGCCCTTTGTGATGTATCACAACTCTACGAATCGGCTGTGGGTGGCTGACAGTGGTGAGGGCGCGCGTGCGCAGATAGAATATTGGGGGCTTGATGAACACGGGTGGTTGAAGCGGACCACCCTGGAGCAAAGAGACCCGGACGATTGGGAAATAGAAGACACCTTTGCAGCGGGCTCTCCGAATCGTCATCTCGTCTACGTGGACGACACTCATGAGCTGCCGGGAAAATTGCTCCTGGCCCGGCTGGTTTCATCCGACCCCTCTTTGGGGCTGAAGATAACCGATTCGTCGGGGCGACTTGTGGGAGAAGACATTTCCACCGGGACTGAAAACAAGGTTGCGTTTTACGGAAGCGGTGGATACTGGGTCGAAGTCGTTGCGGGTGAAGGATACGACCCGTCCACGCGGCCGGGCTATGAGCTGAGCATACATGAAGCCGAGCTTGAGTATGCAGCGGAATACATCGGGGGCGACCGTGTATCCAAGGTGGTGGTGGAGGGAGAAACAGCGTATCTTCACAGCGGGAAATTGCTCCAGGCCGTGGACCTGGGAAATCCCGAGATTCCGCTTTTTGTGGGATGGGCCGCTCTCGACGGCAAGGGGATCGGGATGGATATGTGCGGCGGAAGACTTTGCATTGCCCATTCCACCGGCCGGCCGAATCTCTCGGTGGTGGACATAAGCGCACCGGGGCAACCGGTTCTTCTCGGCACCGGGCGGATTCCCGGGCAGTCGCGGGGAATAGCGGCAAAGAGCGGTTCGATTGTTTACACCGCGGAAAGAAACAGGGGCGTTTCCATCTGGAACACAACAAACCCGGCGGATCCTCAAAAGATGGGTGAAATCGAAACTGCGGGAAACGCCATACTCCTGGAGCTTTCAGGCAATCTGCTCTTTGTATCCGGCGGCGCGGCGGACGGAATAGCCGTCTACGACGTTACAGACCCTGCGGCCCCGATGTCCGCGGGCTGGTTGGCGGTAGGCGGAAACACCGCGGGAATGCGGGTTGACGGCGAGAGACTTCACGTCAGCCTTTACGAGAAGCAATCCGATTGGGCCAAGTGCAACGCCGGCGTTTACTGCGGACCCGGGACGATCGCCGCGGTTTACGACATCTCGGACATCTCGTCCCCCGTGGACCTTGGAACGTATGATCCCGCGGAAAAACCCGCAGCCGAGATGAAATCCCTGAAGGGAGGGTACGTCCTGGTGAGGATGGAAAACGGGTTCAGGATATACAAGGCCGTTTCGGCGGCGGAGTAGGAAAGGTTGATGTGTAAAATGAACGGATCAACCTGGAAAACGAGTATGTTTCGGAATTCCGTATTTCTCTTGATTGCGGTGTGCGGGTTGGTTGGGATGCTATCAGCGGTGATGCACGGCTGCGGTTGCAATGACGGGAAGGGAGATGGAGGTGACGTGATTCGGGACGGCGGGGTAGCCGAGGCTGGGATAAACGACTCGGGGGGCCTGTCTGAACGGGAATGGCTTCCGTGGCCCGACGCAGGGCCGGACGGAGAAGTCGACTCCGGGCCGAATCCCAATGTCATCGTGTTTCCGGAAGAGGGTGATCACGACGTTGTGGGTTTTACGAACCAGGGCACTATCATAACCTTTTCAATTCACCATGCAGACGACCCCGTGCATAAGACGGATGTGTACTACTATGACATCCTTGAGCAGAAGGAATATCGAGTTATGCGGCCGTATTCGCAAGTTGCAACCGGCGTATTCAATCGTGAAATCATCTATACTGATTTAACTTTTGCCGAAACCGATGTTGACCCTTACACCGAGCTTTTTGTTTACAACATAGACACCGATACTCACACAAGGATCACCGACACTCCCTGGATTGAGAGTAGGGCCCACATCAACCAGGATTATTTCATGTACAACACCGATGAAGGTTGTTCTCATCAAACTCAAAAAAGACTCGTGCTCATGAACCGGCACACCCGGGAAGAGACCATCCTGGCCGAGTGCGAGCAGCATCCTCACGGAGCGAGCCTGAGCGAATACCATGCAGCGTGGGTGGGCCGGCCTTCTATCGGCTACTACACCAAGTACGTACACTACCACAACCTTGAAACAGGAATTACTCATGCAATCGATACCACGGGCGGGGGATATACGACACTTGTCACCACCGACGAGGATCACGTGGTGTGGCAGGATTCCCGCAGAGGTCATCGGGAAGTCTACATGTACACCATCTCCACCGGGATCGAGGAGTGTCTTACGCCCGATGAATGGGAGCAGGCCTGGCCTCATCTCAGAAACGGGATCATCTTGTGGGCCGATTACTCCACCACCCAGGAGTGGGGCGAGGGGGGCGCGAGCCAGGTCTTCATTTATGATGTCCACACCGGGGTGGGGAGGCAGTTGACCCACCACAGCGACCGGATGTGGATGCCTCGTTTCGTGGACTCGGGCTGGGCAGTGTACGCATGGAATATCATCGGGCACAGGTCGAAAATCCACGCACACGACCTCGTGGCCGACGGGATCCTCACCCCCGAAGGCCGGGTGATTCCGTAGTTGCGAGACATTTGCGGAGGAGTTTTTACATGAACGGAGCGATAGCGGTTTCGATGATGAGAGTGAGATCCGAGCGAACAGCGTCGGCCATTTCCCCCATTGATTCCATGTATTCACGGTCCACGTCGGCGAAGAACACCGGAAACATGAAGCCCGGATCCAGGAGGTGAACGTGGACTTTGTTTCCTTCAACCCACACCGCGCTTCTGCAGGGAAGCGCGGGTGCATGGTGCAGGCCTGTCGAAAGTGCGGCCCCTGCATAAGTGGGAGAGCACTTGGAAATCAGGGATACGTCTCCGGGCAGGCTCACCGGTGCGGGCCGGGCGGCGTGCCAATCGCCCACCGAAAGGCCGGGAACTCCGCTGCCCACCTTTTGAATTCCTTCCTGGCCGACGTAGGTCAGGGTTTCCATGATGGCCCACAAGACTTCTTCTTTGAAGTTGTGCTTTGTGGAGTCGTCAGCTCTGTGTTCTTCCGGGATGTTGATTGAAAATTCCACCGAATAGTCCATGGTAGCGAACGTGCCGAGGTCTTCTTCGTCCCATGCAGGGCCGATGTCTTCTTTCGGAAAATTGGACGTCATTGATCCGAGAGCGGAGACGATGATTCCCTCGAGTTCTTGTCTCACAGTGGCTGCGAGGCCGGCCATTCCTGCAGCGTATTCGTCGGGTATGTCCCTGAAAAATGCGCTGAAAATTCCTTCCGGATTGAGCAGGTAGACTTTTGCCCCTTGCTCCCCAGGAACGATCGCGATTTTGCAAGGCAACGCTACTCCGTGAGCGCCTCCGAACGACATCGCCTGGCCTGCATAGGTGTGGTTGCATACTTCCAAGAGTTTTGTTTCGTTCGGAAGGTTCATGGCGGCCTCCGAAGGGTGTGCTCCTGGTTCAAGGGATTCGGTTCCGGCCACGATCCATCTGTCGGGCAACCCGTCGAGCCTGTCATCTCTTTCGTGGATGTATTCGGCCAGTACGCTCAGCACCTCTGATGTGGTTGCGCCCGGTATCACTGCGGTGAGTGAATAGGGTGATGTTTCATGACGTTGTTCTTCGGCCGCGCTCTCTTCAGTGGTGCATGCAGCGGATGAGACGGCGATCAACAAAGCGAAAATAAACGAATTGCGAACTTTTTTTGTCATTTGGATTCTCCTTTCGTCTGGGCCTGAGTTATCTTGCCCGTTGTTTACTTTGGAGGTTAGGGGAGTCGGTGAGCCGAAAGGGTTCAAAAAAACTTTCGAAAGATTCATGAATCGGGAAAATTCATCATTCTTCGCGGTTTAGGCGTGGTCGAGTTCCGCCCGAACCCGGGTTGACAAAAGATAAAGCAGACCTAGATTGTCCATAAAGGAGGCGGCGGGAGAATCGCGGGAATAGAGTAAAACACAATGATTTATAACGACGATTAAATAGAAAGGAACAGAACCATGAATTTCAAGGAACTCATAAAAAGCAGGCGAGCTGTGAATTTTTTCGATCCTGAAAAGCACATTGAAGAAAACACCTTACGTTCGATAGTGGAAACCGCGGCTTTTACGCCCTCGGGTTTCAATTTTCAGCCGTGGGGTTTGATAGTGGTGAAGTCGCAGGAGGAAAAGGACAAGCTCAAGGAGTTGGCGTGGGGTCAGCCGAAAGTGGGTGTGGCGCCGGTCGTGCTGGTCGTCGTGGGTGATAAGACAAGCTGGCGGGAAGGGCACCCTGACTTTGAGAAGGCATTCAAAGACCAGGTGGAAAAAGGTTACCTGGGCGAGGATGCTAGAAAAATGGTTTCCGGCGGGTCCGTCAAGCTTCATGACGGCGAAGAGCGCTCCGTGCTTTTTGCAGCAAAAAACGCGGGAATGTTCGCCATGGCCTTGATGATGGCAGCGAAGGATGAAGGCTTGGATTCACATCCCATGGAAGGGTTTGATCACGCTGGTGTGCTGGATGCTTTCGGCCTTGACCCGGAGAGGTATGTTGTACCCATGTTGATTACGCTCGGTCATTTCGACGAGAAAAAAGAATTGGGTCCCCCGAAATACCGCAAGTCTTATGACGAGTTGGTGCTGGAAGAACGCTGATCGCGCTTGTGGTTTAGTTTTGTTCCGGGTTTCGCGAAAATCCTGGGGCCAACAAATTAACCATGCATTCCATGTTTTTGATGTTCTGGGAGGCCATGAAGTTTTGTGCTTCGGTTAGGTGTTTCTCCTTGTCGTTTCCATCCAGGAGTCCCGCCAGTCGCCATCTGGAAGCGGCTGCATAAAGCTTCATTTCCTGATTGTACAGCGCTTCTATGGCAGCTTCCAGTCGGGATTTGGCAAGTTCATCGTTACCTCTCTGAAAATGCACCGCTCCTTCAAGCAGCATCGACAGGGATTGGATCCATCCATGTTTTTTCCGTCTCAGCTTGTGGGTGAGTTTTTCAGCGCGGGACAACAATTTATTTTTCTCGGGTTGTTCGGATTCTTCGGCCGCACCAAGGAGCGCTTTTGCCTCCAGGTTCAAGCTCTCGTTCGCCACCGCGGGAATCAGCAAGAGTAGTGATTTTTTCAGGGCCTTCTTGTCGGTCTGCATGAGTTTCAGGGCTTCTTTTCCGGAACCCGTATAAAGAGCGATGTGAACCCTGGCCAACAGGGCCCAGTAGTGTTGCAGGTGGTATCCCTCGGCGCTCCACCGATCCAGCATCTTGTCTACTTCACGACTTGCGGCCTCAGGTCCTTTACGGTTCAGGTACGCGGTATTGGCCAGACCCAGGACCATCCCGGACGCGGCGAAAAAGTCGCCTCTATCCATCGCTGTTCTTAAATGAGATACCATTACTCGGGTCATGGCTTTCAGTTCACCCAGGTAGAAAAGTGACCACAAGATTGTGAAACGCGCGGTCGCCAATTCATGAAAAGCGCTTGTGCTGTTCGGCATGAGCGACTCGGCTTTCTCCATTGCTTCGAGAGCCGCGCGCCATTTGCCATCCTCGAAAAATGCGTTGCCTTCACCTCCCATAAGGTATGCAAGTGAGACTTTCGATCCTTCTTTATCAACGTTGATACTCTTTACAGTGTCTTTTAGGCGTTGGAAGTAACGTGTGTGATGTTTACCCAGGCTGGCCACAAAATTGAACTCGGTTGCAAGAGCTTGGACAACGCGGCCGGGTTCTCCAAGCTTAAGGGCTTTTGCCACCCATCTCGTATTGAAATCAGCGGCCCGCATGTGGTCGGAGACGCTCAGACCAAGTGCAAGCGATCGCCACAGGTCCACGCGTTCAAGTTCTTCATGGGACACAGTACTTGGATCTTTGAGTTGGAAACGCAATCCGCCGAGCCTGACGCGTAATCTGCGAAGCAAGAGTGAAATGAGAGCGGCCAGGGGCGTGTTGGGAATTCTTACCCCGAGTCTTTTGGCGACCCTCTTGATAATTACGAGTCCTTGGTCGAGCCGGCCCGAGATCAGAAGCTGCGAAGCCGCCAGATGCTCCAGTTTCAGTGCCTCGGCCGCGGTTGCACCGACCGCGGCTTCAAGATAGGTTTCCGCTGCCATATTGGCTCGTCCTGCTCCGGCAAGGGATTCTGCCAGACGGACAAGCAGCTTCCGCCGTTCATCGATTGCTTCCGGCAGATCGGAAGGAGGCCGGTTTTCCAGAGCCTTTCGATACAGAGCCGCAGCGCGGTCGAATGCAAAGAGCTTGGCTGCCTGTCCAGCCGCTTCTGCTGCATAATGCGCGGCTAGATTCTTTTCACCCGCTTCTTCCAGATGCATTGCAAGTTTTTCCGGAGGAGCGTTTCCCGTGGCCTTTAGGGCTGTAAAAATCTGCATATGCTTTTTGCGCCGGACCTGTGGATCCTGGCGCCGGGAAATCCATTCGAGTACCCGGTCATGATATGGTTCAACAGTGTCTTCCGGTCGTGGTCCCCGGCTCCTGAGCAGATTCATCCATCTGAGTTGCGCCACCATGCGCGCTGTATCCGCGGTTTTCTCGTCCAGAATCGTTGATATGAGATCTTGCTGCAACGGAGCACCCGCTGTGCATACGAGTTCAAGAAGCTCCCGTGCCTGAACATCCAAAGAGGAAATCCTCTCTTCCAAAACCCCGTCGAGCGTGAGAGTCTTGCTCGTACCGCCCCCGTCTTCAGCGTAACGGACCATTTCTTGTATGAAAAAAGGATGGCCCTCGGATTCCCTGCCGATTTTTTCCGCCAGCACCTCCGGTTTTTCGTCCTCGGGAGCTTTCGTAAAAAGCTTGCGCGCAAGATTCACAGACATTTCATACGAAAAGGCTTCTATTGTGATTTCACGTAGTTCCATGGGAACCGATTTTTTTACGCTTTCCACGGCGTTTGCGGCAAGGCGTGGATCCGCGGGAGTCCGCAAAGTCAATACAAGACAGATTGCCGGAGCTTCGGGCGGACGGAGCAGCGCGCTCAATAGACGGCGGCTGTCATCATCCGCCCACTGAAAGTCATCGATCACGATTAGCACAGGCTGGCGGTCTCCAAGACGACACAAAAGTTCACGCAATGCGTTGAATGCAAATGTCCTGACTGTCTGCACATCCTCAACGATTCGTCTTGGCGTAGCCTGCGCTTCAAAAATGCTTACGCGGCCCAAAACCGGAAAGACTTTCAACAGTAACGCTGCATCACGCGGCACCAGGGGCAACCCTTCTTTTTCAGGGATTTTCTGCAGGAGTCGGCTCAATGCGTCGACCACTCCGTCAAAGGCTTTGAAAGGCACGGATTCCCGTTCATAACAGCGGCCGAAAAGAATGGCTGTGTCCCGGGGGCCTTCGCTGACTTTCTGTGCGAATACCCGCAAGAGTTCGCTTTTGCCCAATCCGGAAGCTCCGTGAACCAGCATCACGCGGGGCCCATGTTTGGAAAGTGCGAGCGCGGTGTACAAATTTTCGAGTTCCTTTTCGCGGCCGACGAATACCGGAGTCCGGGTCTTGTACCGGGTTGGACTAGTCGGTTTGGCCGAAGGAGTGAATTGTTCTAAAACCGAATGCACCTCGTTTGCATCAGGTCGCTTGGCCGGGTCTTTGTTCATCAGCTTAAAGCAGAGATCGTCCAAGTCTCCCGGCGTTTCCGGAACCTTTGAACTCGGCCGTGGAGGCGAATCCATCTGTTTGGCGAGCAATATGTCGAAAAGAGAGCCTTCAAACGGTAGACAACCCGTGATCCCTTCATAGATAACCACGCCTACGCTGTACCAGTCGGCTTCGGGCCCTACCTTGTCGGAAGATGCCTGCTCGGGCGCCATGTAGGCCATTGTACCCAGCGGCCCGCCGTGTTCAGTCGAGAGTTCTCCTGGAGTGGAGTGCCTTGCCAACCCGAAATCTAGAAGGACAACGCGTCCCTCTCTGCTCACCAAGATGTTCGACGGCTTGATGTCCCGATGAACGGATCCTGCTCCGTGCAAGGCCGAGAGGCCGTCTACAAGTTGAAGTAGAGCTCCCCGTAAACGATGTTCGTCGAACTTTCCTTGTTTTTTGCACCCTCCGTCCGTGCATTCACCTTTCGAGGAGGTTTCAAAGCTGTTTTGCACCGATGGATGTGGGGCCGTGACTCCCGTTCTTCCTGAAATTGTCTTTGGCTGGGCGGAACCATCGGAAGTGAATAATTCTCCCGCTGTTTTGCCGTTAAACGACTCTTCCCGTCGTACATACCGGACAAAGTCGACCCCCTCCACGAGTTCCATGGTGAAATACCATCGTCCGTCGGCCTCGAACAATTCACCCAGGGACACCAGGTTCCGGTGCTGTAAATCTTGCAACGAGCGGAATTCATTTTTGAGACGGAAGATTGCCTGGGGGTCGGTTGCCTTGAGCGTTTTCAGCGCAACGGTTTCCTGCTTTTCCCGGTCAAAAGCCTTGTAAACCACACCCAATCCGCCGGTACCCAATCTGGAGATCAGTTCGAACCTTTTGTTCTTGGGAAATGTCGCAGCCGGAACTCTTGTCAAATATCCTACTCCTTTTTTCCGGGCGATCGATTACACCTTTTATGGATTTTCACGGACGATTTTTTGTGTTCACAAGTTCAGCGTCCTGAAATCAAACCTATAGTATTGCACAATGACATATCGTATCCCTCGGTGCATCCGAAAAAAGCATCAGTGGATGGCCGGCAAGATCGAACGATTTCTTGGAAGGCGTATGGGGAAACCAAGATTAGAATCACACTTGATCAAAAAAAGAGTGACATTTTTAAGAAAACCGACTATTTTCGGGCGGTTGTTTTTCGGAAAAAACGTTTTGTTCAATCCTGAAGAAAGGGGATCCCTAATGCGTATTTGGAAAATTGGTCTGGTAATGGTTCTTTCACTCGGTCTGTTCGGATATGGATGCGATAAGGACAAAGAGTCCGCTGATGACACATCTTCAGAAAAGGCGGCGGAAAAGGAGGCGGATGGAGACGCCCATCCCACTGAGGAACAAGTCAAGGCATTTGACTGCGATAAGATCTGCAAGTTTCAAACTGAGTGCGTTAAGAAGTACATGAAAGAGCCTCCTCATGGGACTTGGGAAAAAGGGATTGAGGCATGCAAGGATGGTTGTGAGATGTTGAAGTCTATATACGATCCGGAGAAGCATGGATCGACCGCTAAGGGGCTGGCAGGGTATGCAGCAGGCAAGTGCGACTAGCTTGTGCGCCTAGATCTCGAAAAACTGCCTTGGAACATGATATCACCCCCAATGTTCTCGCTATCCTCCACCACCTATACGGCCGGATCTAATACGAAAAATCCGGTGTAATAGAAATCTCTCCCCAACCATGAATCATTTCGCGGTTCGTTTGGAAACCCTTTTGTTGCAGGATCGTTAAATATGTGTGTTAACCTTTCCGCCTGTGGCCCGGAAGGGGAAAGAGGACGGCTTGTAAGCCGGACAAGAACAATCCAAAGAAAGGAAGACGCATGGACCGGCAGAAAAGGAAATGGGCGGCGCGAATCGGGTGTTTTTCGCTTTTAATTTGCGCGGCTTTGCATTTCACGAAAACCCCGCCTGCATCGGCAGATGATGAAGAACGCTCAAAGAGTGGAGTCGCCCAACGAGCAGTTTCGTCTTCCGACGTGGAAGCAACGCCCGCGGATCGAACGATTCACGAGACAAAGCTTGCAAACGGATTAACCGTGCTGTCGATTCCCGACCACGGTCTGCCCCTCGTGACCATAGAAGTTGCGGTCAAAAACGGATCTTTCACGGAACCGCCCGAACTGAACGGTTTGAGCCATTTGTACGAGCACATGTTTTTCAAGGGCAACAAGAAGATTCCCGACGCGGAGACTTATCTCAGGAAAGCCGGGAGGTTGGGAATGGTGATGAACGCGGCCACGGGTGAGGAGTCGGTGAGTTACTATTTCAGTCTTCACAGGGACAACCTGGAAAAGGGCCTTGAGTTCATGAGAGACTCTCTTCTCCATCCGTTGTTCGACGAGAGGGAACTCGAAAAGGAGAAAGTGGTCATAGAGGCGGAGTACGACCAGGCTGAGGCAAGTCCGCATTTTCATCTGCAACGTGGAGTGGACAGGGGGCTTTGGGGGAAAAATTGGTCAAGGAGGAATCCGCTTGGATCCAGGGATGTCATTCGGAAGGCGAATCGGGAACAACTCGAAATGATCAGGCAACAATACTATCAGCCGTCCAACACCGCGTTGATTATCGCGGGGGACGTGACTTCCGAAAAAGCAGTGGACTTGGCGAAAAAATATTTCGGCGGATGGGAAGGACGGAAGGTTCGACTTCCGGAGGTGAAAGATGTTCCGCTCAGGGATCATGTTGTCCGTTTTGTACACAAGCCGGTGGCTTCGGCCGCGGTTATGATCGGATTTCAGGGGCCTTCATTGAAGGATGATGGAGAAGCCGTCTATGCTGCGGATGTGTTCAGTTTCGGAATCAATGCGAAGACATCTTCTTTTCAAAAGGCCATGGTTCGTTCGGGCTTGACCTTCAGAGCATCGCTTTTCTACCTGACAAGGAGGGCACAGGGGCCGATTTACCTTATTTTTACCGTTGAACCGGCAAATGTCGTTTCCGCGTTGAAAGAAGCTATGAAACAGATTCAGTCATGGGATGATCCCTCCATTTTGACCGATGCGCAGATAGAGGGGGCAAAGGTCAGGTTGGAAGTAGACGATGTCTATTCACGTGAAAAGACTTCTCAGTTCGCCAACCTGGTGGGTAGGTGGTGGGCCTCGGCCGGGCTTGAACACTATCGTTCCTACATCAAGAATGTGCGCAAGACGACAAGGGAGGACATGAGTCGATTTGCCGGGCGATACATAAAGGGGCGTCCCATGTCCGTGGGGGTTCTTATAAGCGAAAAGTCTGCAAAAGACGCTGGGTTGACGCCTGAAAAAATCAAAAGTGTCTTACCTCTCTTGGAAGGGGATGGAGGTGGGAAATGAGGACAACCCGAAGAATTGGTTTTGTTCTGAGCCTTGTTCTTTTGATAGGCGCCGGATGCCCGAAGCCGAAGCCGCGTGGACCTCAGGTTGAAGACGACCGGAAAGACGTTGTCCCGTTTGAGCCTACATGGAGCATAGATTCTTTTACGGCGGGAGCGCTCAGGGTGATTTATCGTCAAACGCCGGATAACCCCGTGGTAGCAATGCGCTTGTATTTTGACGGTGGATGCTTGAATCTGGATCAGGAAACCGCGGGCATAGAAGAGCTGCTTTTGTCCGTGATTGAAATGGGCGGATCCGAAAAGTATCCGATGGACGAGTTGTCGGACTTGTTGGACATGACCGGGGTTCAGATCCATGCAGCCGCGGGCCATGATTACTCGGTGATCGCAACCAGGGCCACGATCCAACATTTCGCGACGGCATGGAGCGTTCTTTCGGACCTGGCCCTGAACCCATCCCTGGGAGATGAAGCGTTCGATATTCAGCGGGCTCGGCAAATCAGGAAGGTGAAAACCCAAATGGACAGGCCGGCAAGCCAGATCTCCATAGAGGCCGAGCGGTTTTTTTTCGAAAATCATCCCTACAGCTTGTTGCAGATGGGAACCGAGGCCAACCTGGAACGGTTCACTCAAAATGATCTGAAGAACCACCACGCTAAGATTCTGAACCCCGAACGAATGCTGCTCGTCGTTGTGGGCGACCTTGACCCTGAAATGTTGAGAAAAAAGGCTCAGGCAACCTTCGGCAATCTTGATGCCGAGAGTGAAAGCCGAAATGGTTCATCAGCCGGCCAAGCCACCGATTCTTTTTCTCCGTCACATGCGAAAAACCGGGTGAAGTATGTTCCCCGTGATATTCCGACCAATTATCTTCTCGGATATTTTTCCGTTCCCCGGCCGGGCGAAGAAGATTATGCCGCCGCGCGCGTGGCATCAGCGATTATCTCGGAACGTTTGTTCAGAGAATTGCGCGTAAGACAGCGGTTGGTATACGGTGTCTCCTCGGGAGTTTCGATCCGCCGTGCCAACATAGGTTACGTGTATTTGGCAACCCAAAAGCCTAACGAATCCGTTGCCATAGTCCTGGAGGAGTTGAAAACTCTGGCCGAAGAAGAGATTTCCTGGGAAGAGCTTGAAGAAAAACGCGCCGTGTTCATCACTGAAGAGATGTTGGATCTCGAGACTCAATCCGCTCAGTCAAGACTTCTAGCCCGTGCATACCTGGTCGCAAACGATTTGCTTTGGGCGGAAAAGTCGCTTGCCGATATGCGAACGGTGACCCCCCTGGATGTGAAAACCGCGATACGAAAACACTTCAAAAACATTCAGTTTGTGCTCGTTGGGCCTGCAAGGGTGGATCACAAAGCATTCGGGGCGGGTGAACCCTCCGCTGATTAAGGGCTGACTCAAAAATAAGTTCCCAGGACCGACGAATCAAAGCTTCCAGTGAACTCGATTGTCGCCATTTCGCAGAACGTCTCGAATACGTCCGGCCGGCGGGTCCGGACCGTCTCTATGAACTGGAGAGGTCTATCAACCGTTCGTCGGGTGCCCGCCGCCAACGTCGCGTGAAACCGGAGCGGCTGATGAGCGCATAGGTCATCTCCACTCCGTCGAACGCCGCCTCCGATGCTACCTTGCGCCGAAGGTCCTCCAGGAGCCGCGGCGGGTCCACCGGGCGACTCGTCCACTTTACCTCGCAGGCCACCGCCCTCGTTCGTTTCTCGTCCAGAATCACAACGTCGATTTCCGCGGCTGAGCTCCAGTAGCGGCCTCCATGCGCAGGCTCGAACGGTAAAAGATCTGGCAGGCCTCCTGCAACACAAAGGTCCCGAAGGACCGGCTCGACCGCGCGCGAGAGGTAGCCGGGCAGGCGTGGCAGGATCCGGGAGGCCAGGATCCGGTCCGCCCGGCCGCGTTCGAGAGAGTCGCGGTTTGGGTGGACAAAGGCGAAGTAGGTAGCCACGAAAGGATCAGCGACTCGGTAGAGGCCCTTTCGGCTCTTTTCGGGGCGGCGCTCCGTGACGGAGACCTCCCTCTCAATAAGACCCAGATCCGCCAGGACGGTGAGGTAGCGAGTGAGGTTCGACCGGTCGAGCCCGACCTTGGACGAAATCTCTCCGAACTTCCTGGCACCGCCGGCGATCGCCGCAAGCACCGCCTGGTATACGCGAGGCTCCCTCAGTTCCTCGCGAAGCAGGAATGGTACCTCCTCGTAGAGAGGCTCGCCTCGCGCCAGCACGCGCCTGCGCAGGTTTCCGGCGAGATCGTCGTTCGGATCAAGGCGCTCCAGGTAGCCGGGGACGCCGCCGAAGAGCGCCACAAGGTCGATTCGGTCTGCGAGCCCGCCGGGAAATGCTCCCTTCAGATGGTGCGGCAAGAGCGGGCCGAGACGAAGCTGCCCGCTTCGGCGACCGAACAGAGGCGCCTTTCGGGACAGGAAGATCTCCTCCATCATCCCGATCGACGACCCGCTGAAGAGGAGCTTGAGCGGACCGCGCGACAACCCCCGATCCCACGAGGCCTGAATGAGTCCAGGCAGGGAAGGCGCGGTCTGCACCAGGTAGGGTAGCTCGTCGATCGCCAGGATGCTAGGTTCTCGAACCGACTCCAGGAACGCTACCAGCGCCTCGACCGACTCCAGTGGCTGTGCGGCCAGAAAAGGTACGTCCCACTCCGCTGCGAGCGTCGCGGAAAGGCGCCGGAGTTCCTCGGTCTCTGTGGACTGGGTTGCAACGTGGTACGCTGCTCGAAGTTTCCCCGAGAGGGCTTTGTCCAGAAGCGCCGTCTTTCCGATTCGGCGGCGTCCGTACAAGACGAACATCCCTGCGCCCCGTCGGGATAGGTGGTCGGCAAGGAGCGCCAGCTCTGCCTCGCGGTTTAAGAACTTCATGCTTTAGGTGTAGCGTAAATCTTATAATCTGTCTACACCTAGATCGAAAACCGGCGCTACACGGGCCGGCTGAGGTGGATCAGCGAATGAATCCAGGAATTATCATTGAGTGAGCCCAGGGCTCACCCAATAATAGGTTCCCAGGACCGAGGGCGTCGAGGCGCCCGCCCGGCAAGGCGCGAGGAGGGCGAATACTTTGACGTATTCAACCGACGAGCAACGCCGCAGGGCGGGATGGATCGGCGTACGAATCCAGGAATTATTTTTGAGTTATGCCTAAGTGGCGGCCAAGAAGCGTATTGGTGGAACTGTCGTGGTTCAGTGCTTTGGCATCTCCTGCTTTGATTTCTTCCAGGATTTTCCCCGCCAGTTTCTTTCCCAACTCGACCCCCCACTGGTCGAACGAGTACACGTTCCAGATTACGCCCTGCGTGAATATCTTGTGTTCATACAGGGCTATCAGCGCGCCCAAGGCACGCGGCGTGAGTTTTTCGGCCAGCAGGGTGTTGGTCGGCCTGTTTCCCTCGAATGTCTTGAAAACCGCCAACTCCCTTGGAACTCCCTCGCTTTCGACCTCTTCAACCGTTTTGCCGAAAGCCAGGGCTTCTGTTTGCGCGAAAAGGTTGGCCATGAGTTTTTGATGATGGTCTCCGATCGGGTTGTGTGACCGGTGGAATCCAATGAAATCAGCGGGGATCAACAGGGTTCCCTGGTGTATGAGC
Organism: Myxococcales bacterium; assembly: GCA_007131745.1. Next base: position 10,924 of record SLPX01000014.1, on the reverse strand, counting down.
TGGTAGAAGGCATGTTGTCCGTTTGTGCCGCACTCTCCGAAAATCACGGGTCCGGTGGCGTAGTTTACCCGGTTGCCTTCCTTGTCCACCGCTTTGCCGTTGCTTTCCATGTCCGCCTGCTGAAGATAAGCCGGAAAACGTTCGAGGTATTGGCTGTACGGAAGAACCGCGTGGGTCTCGGCGCCGAAGAAATTCGTGTACCATACCCCCAGCAATGCAAGAATCACGGGCATATTGTTTTCAAGCGGGGCTTCCATGAAATGCCGGTCCATAGCGTGGTAACCGTCGAGCATGTCGAAGAAATTTTCGGGTCCGATCGAAATCATCAAGGACAACCCGATAGCTGAAGGCAGTGAAAACCTTCCGCCCACCCAATCCCAGAACCCGAACATGTTGTTTTCCGCGTCAATTCCGAATTCCGAGACTTTTTCCCTGTTCGTGGAAAGCGCAACGAAGTGGCTCGCGACCGCTGACTCATCCCCCAAAACCTCCAGCAGTCGCGCTCGCGCTGAATAAGCGTTGGTAAGGGTTTCCTGGGTCGTAAATGTTTTCGATGCAACGATAAACAGTGTTTCCTCCATGTCCAGATCCCGAGTGGTTTCAGCGAAATGAGTTCCATCCACGTTGGAAACGAAACGAACCTGCAGTTCCCGATCCGAGTACGATGCAAGGGCCTTGGTCGCCATCACGGGCCCGAGGTCCGAACCGCCGATCCCGATGTTTACGATGTTTTTTATCGGTTTCCCCGTGAATCCTTTCCATTTTCGTTCCCGTATCTTTGTTGCAAAAGCGGCCATATTGTTCAAAACCTCTTGAACCCCTTCCATGATATTCTCGCCATCCAGCAAAATCGGGGTTTCCGACCGATTTCGAAGCGCGATATGAAGCACGGCTCTTCCCTCGGTGCCGTTGATCTTTTCACCTCTTGCCATTGCGTTTCTGCACCCCTCCACGTCACATGCCCGTCCCAGCGCGAAAAGATCCTTCATTGTCTCTTCGGTGACCCGGTTTTTCGAATAATCCAGGTACCATCCCGCGGCTTCAACGTTGAACTTCCCGGCCCTGTTTCGGTCTCGCGCAAACAGGTTGCGAAGATGAAACTTCTTTTCTTCTTCAAATCGTTTTTCAAGTGTTTTCCATTGGGGCAGATTGTCTCTCATGGTCGCTCCGGATACGGGTCAAGGTTTTTCACTTATCACTTTTTTCAGCGGAAAATGTTGCTCTCTCCGAAGAGAGGGGTCGCTCCTTTATCGCCGATTCATCGCGGATCCACAAGATCTTGAGCCGGCTCGGACCCCCCATCGAATCCCCCGCCACTCATCACCCATCAGGTTCTCAAGACGAATCCTTAACGGCCGAAAGGGATCTGGTTTGGGACCCCACCCCATCCCCGCAAGACTTTTCACAAGACCCGGTTTTCCCTGTTGGTTCGTCGGTGGTTAATTCATGTAGTGAGGGCCGGGTTTCCCGAGGCGGAAAAGTGGTTGGCCGGCTTTTATCAAAGATTCCATGCTTTGTTTTCTTCCGACGATCTTGGGAATGGTGACCCGCGGGCCGGGTTTGAAAGAAATCTTCTGTACGTTTTTGTAGTATTCGCCGTCTATCACGGGGGCCATGAGTTCTTCGCCCCGGGCCTCCATTGTCATTTCACTGCATTCCGAATCAATCAGTTTGGGACCTTTCATCTCCATGCCGAAATGCATTCTCGGGAGGTTGAAGATGATATTGAATGGAGAAGGCGCGCCCACCAGGCAGTGGAGCCGGCCGGGGGCATCGGCCTTGGTGAAGAATCTCAACACTCCGCCGAGGTCGATGGACATGGATGCAATGTGGATCCCGGTGAACTCGTCGTAGGGGAGGGTTTTTCCGTCGATGGCGACGCTGCAGACAGTAGGTTTGAACATGTCGCGAGCGTATTGTCTGAACATTCGGGGCATTCCGGGTATGTGGCGAAGCGGAGACATGGCCACAGGAGCGGAGGCAACGGTCTTTACCACCACCGTGGCTATGTTTCGCGATGTGTGCCTGCCCTGCTCGTCGAGCTTGTCGAAGAATCTCTGCCCCACGCCTCCAGCTGCCACTGCGAATCCGAGTGTTTTGAATGGGATTTCAACGCCATTTTCCACTTGGATGCCTTGGATCTCCATTGAGTCTACTTCGACTTCTTGGATCTTTCGACCCGATTCCAGGTCTTGTATCAGCTTTTGCAGAATGCTTTCCGCATCGCCCTTGATTCCAACGTTGTGCGCCACGAAGTCAATGGAACCTCCGTTCGTGGGCAGGGCAAGGGGCAGGGTGGCGGACTTGAATTCGTCTTCTTGGAGAACTTCCATGCCGAACCTGAGCATCCAGTGCAATGCTCCGTCGCCGCCGTCTGAAACCCAGAAGCGAGCTTTTCGACGCAAAAAATCACGAAGTACAGGCTTGATTTCTTCCGGAGTGCTAGTGGCGTGAACTCTGCCTAGACTGCCGACAATGGATTGAAGTTGAGCCGCGCGATGCGGACGATTCAGGTTTTTTCGGCTGTTGGGATTTGTTATGACGCCTATCTGCATTTTTAATTCTCTGTAATCTCTTTGGTTTCTGTGGTCTGTTTCGTATTTGCAAAAAACTACAACCTGTATGTAAGCAATAATTGTTCCGTTAATATGTATTGATCAAAACGCTTTTTTTACAGGTGGTTACAGTTGTCGGGCGAATAGATTGATGTGGTTTTTGGAACGTTTATTACGCAGTGCGTTGTATTAGGTGCGTAATGAATTACGCATTTTCATCGCGTTGCCTTATCATCTATCCTTTGTCGAACCGGTCTTATTTGGGTGGATCTTCGGGAATGGACAATTCGTTTTCCGTGGCGGCCACTATGACGGCTGCGGATAGATCGCCCGTTACGTTGACCGATGTTCTGAACATGTCCAGCAGGCGGTCCACGCCAAGGACTAGGGCCACACCCGCGGCAGGGAGGCCCGCGGATTCAAGAACCATGGCAAGCATGATGATTCCCGCGCCGGGTACCGCGGCCGCGCCGATGGAAGCCAGCAGTGCAGTCAGGAGTATCGTGAGTTGAGCTTCCAGGCCGAGAGACAAGCCGAAGACCTGGGAAACGAACACCGCGGCCACGGCCTGGTAGAGCGCGGTTCCGTCCATGTTCACGGTGGCACCCAGGGGCAACACGAAACTGGTGACCGGCCCGGAAACTCCGAGTGTTTCTTCGGCGCAACGAAAAGTTACGGGCAGGGTGGCGGCTGAAGATGATGTTGAAAAACCCATCAACTGCGCGGGTCTCGCTGCTTTGAGGAATTTCCATGCTCTGATGGATGTGAAAAGCTTCAATGCAATACCGTACGTTATGAACATGTGCAAACTCAGGCCCGCCAGAACAACCAGGCAATACGCTCCGAGAGAGAGGAGAACTGATAAGCCGCTGCTTCCGGTTACGTCGGCCAGGAGGGCCATGACCCCGAACGGGGCCGTCTCCATGACAACGATTACGGCTTTTACGAGCGCCTTGTTGACGGTTTCGCACAGGTCCATCAATTTTTCGGGCCCTTTGCCCGGGACGCGGCGCAAAATGATGCCGAAGAAAAGCGCGAAAAAGATTATCTGGAGCATGTCACCGCGGGCTGCGGCCTCGACGGGGTTTTCGGGAATCATTTCCACGATTCTGTTGACCACTCCCGGGGGTTTATCCAAGCTGATTTCTTTTCTTTCGGTCGCTTCATCTTCAAAACCCGCTACAAGGGCGTCCCTTTGTTTTTCCGTGACGTATCGTCCCGGTTTGATCGTGTTTGCAAGCGTCAATCCGATGAGAATAGCTACCGCGGTGGTGACCGCGTAGTACAGTAATGTTTTTCCTCCCATGCGCCCCAGCTTTTTCAAGTCGCTCAATGAAAACACTCCCACGAGCAGCGAGATGAAAACCAGCGGGACCACGAGCATTTTGATGAGACGCAGAAATATTTCGCCCACGGGTTTCATTACTGCGATCACGGTTTGCCCCTTGGAAGAGTAGGGCGGGGAAACATCGTGCGAGGATATCCAACCGCTGCAACGGGAAGGGTGTTCATCTTCGGCCGGGTCGCTTTTGGATGAAGTTTCATCGCAAGCCGAGTGCACGCGGTACCAAGTTTTTCCATCGTGCTCTCTTTTTTCGAGAATCTCCAGTTCGGTTCCGGTTTCCACCGGCACAAGATCCTTTGCCTTCTCAGCGCCGGGAGCGGACAGGAAGAATCCGCCTTGTTCGGCGGTTATGGTGACCCGGTTTTTCGACAACAATGGAGTTTGGGGTCCGAACAAGATCCCTATCAGCAGGCCCGCCACCATGCCCCCGAATATCCTCGCATAAATGGGTATGCGGAACCAAAAAAACCTTTTCAAGCCCGGGTCGGTTTTTTCACTTCTCTTGTCTTTTTCGGATCCGGTTTCCGTTTCCGGTGGTGTCTTGTCAACGGGACTCATCGGGACCGTCTCTTTTCAGGTGGCTTGCGTTGTGCCTGGTTTCTCTTCGTTCAAAGCTCTATTTGCTTTTTTTTCGGGAAGGCGTCCTTTTGCGCCTTTTGCTTGCCGGTCTCCTTCTACGTCTTCTGCGCCTTGCCGCACCCGGTCTTCTGCGGCGTCTTCTGCGTCTGTAACGAGGCCTGGGCCGGCGGTTGCCCGGCAGTTTACGTCTTAACTGCCTGCCTGCATAACGATTTCTTTTCCAGCTCGTCTCTTTCGGGAACGGCGCGGACATGTGAAAATGATCGCGGTGAGCGAAGTCGCTGTCCGGCGTCAAGATTCTACGGAAGATGTTCAGGGATTCCAGTCGGCAAACCATTGTCCTGAGACGAGCCGCGTTCGTGGATTTGGGCGATGCCACGCATCGTCCCGGCTTTCCCTTTATTTTTTCCCAGTCGTCTTCGACCACAGCGTTGATTTTTTTGCCACCGGAAAACCGAGATGCATCCATCGCCATTCCAAAAGCGTGACGGCTTAGATGCCGCCTGCGCGCCACGCGGCGGTATGAGTAAAAACCCCAGTAGTGAACGGTATCGAAGCCGGCCGCCCTGATTATCGGAGCGGCCCGGTAGAGAGCGAGCGCCATCCGGCAGTCCATCAGTGGCTTTCTTCCGGCATACACATTTCTGTATCTGATTCCGCCGACTGTTGAATCGCCGGAAAGCAGAATCGGCGTTACAATCCCCCGGACGTTCGGGCCGGGTTGGAAATCCACTCCCAACCTTCTGAGTTCACGGATGCACGCGGCCCCGCTTTTTACTTCTTTTACCTTGTAGGGTTGCGCTCTGAGCACTGATATCGGGTCGAACCCCTGGGCCCTGTATCGCGCAAGCGCCCTCTTGTCCCATGTTTCTTTTTCCGCTTCGATCAGCTCGGTTTCAGGTTCGGGTTCCACGGGTTCAGGCTCGGTTGCCCCCGAAGTCCACGCGGGCGGCAACTCTTCGGCCGCGGTGAGTGGTTCCGAATTCTTTCGTGCAGCCTGGTTTGCCCCTGGTCCGTATGGGGAGAACCACGAAAACACCAATGCAAGCAACCAAACGACGGTCCGCCTGGTTTTGATTTTTGCAGGAGGTAAACGTCGCTCCGGACTCGATTGGGGTAGTTTGTCTTCGCACAATTGCTTTTCAAAACGGAACATGGGTCGGGATAGTAGGGGCTCATCGGCCTGTTTGCAAGGTGCTCGGCTCGATAATCCCGGAAAAGCGTTTCGGAAAAATTTTTCGTGCAGTGAAACGGACCGCTTGACCGCAGACCTTCGTGCGACTAAATATAGGCCGGTTGTTAGAAGGCTTGAAAAACGGATGGTGGAGAAAGATATTGATCGGATCGAATGCGGTTCGTGAAACAAACACCTTCCGGGATGAAGGTTTGTAAACAAAGACTGGAGAAGGAATGGCGAAAGAAGATCACATTGAGATGGAAGGAGTCGTACAGGAAGTTCTTGCCGGAGGACTTTTTAAGGTGCAAACCGACGATGGTCTGGAGGTGCTCGCACACCTGGCCGGCAGGATGAGACGGTTTCGCATCCGCGTGGTGCTCGGGGACCGCGTGACGGTGGCCGTGAGCCCCTATGACCCGACGAGAGGCCGGATCATATATCGTCCGAGATAAAGCATTACCGCCGATTTTCCGGCGCTTTGGCGCCTGTTGCCGCGGCGAGGCCGGCTCGAGCCAACCGCATCTCATAGACCGCTTTCGTGTAATCCAACTTGGTCTGGAAATACGCCCGCAGTGAGTCAGCTACTTCCCGTGCTCCCGCCAATCCCATTTCATGGCTTTGAGATACCGCGGTGACCCAGGATCTAGCGTATCGATGCGCCCGGCTTGCAAGTTTCACTTTTCCGTCGGCCGTCAATGCTTTGTTGTAGGCTTCCGTAACGTCATGTCTTATCTTTGCGAGTTGGGCGTTCGAACCTTCCCTTGCCGCATGGGCATCCGCTTTCGCCTTCTTGAGCCTCGCATGCTTGAGGTGGAAATCCAGTTCCCACCTGAGAGTCAATCCGAAGTACACCGAGTTGGCGTTCAAGCGGTTTGACGCAAACGCGCTTGCCGGATCGTCTGAATTCGAATGGACATGCAGGTAACGGGCTGCCACCAGGAGATCGGGGAAAAATTCGCTTTTTCTGAGGTTTACAAGTGCGTCCGCGCCGGTGATGTATTCACCGAGCATTTTCAGCTCCGGGTGGTGGTTTTTTGCAGAAGCCAGATAGGCTTCAAGCGATTTCAATTCTGTTTCGGCTTCAGACAGGGGGGTTTTGTCCACGTCGAATTTGGTGGAATCGTCGGCTTGATCCCTGTTCGTCAGTCCGGCCAGGGAGCGAAGTCCGCTCAACGCGACTGCTTCGACCTGTTTTGCATCCAGCACCCAGCCTTTGACTTGGGATTTCAATATCATGAGACGGAACTTGTCTCCCATGGAAGCGTCCCCTTCATCCGAATCCAGTTCGTCTTTCACCCTTTCTATCGCCTTGTTAAGGATGGGCAACCCCTCTTCGAGGGTAAACAACATCTCCCTGGCCATCTTGACTCCCCAGTATGCCTTACGAGCGGTTTTTTCCATGGAAAGAGCGATTTCATCGGCCCTGTATCGGCCTGCATTTCTTTGAGCGCGTGCCGCGGTGAGCGCAAAACCTCTTTTCCACAAGGCGGAAAGCGGTACGCCCAGCCTGACTTCAAATCGCGTGTATACCCCTTGGATGCTGAAATCTTCAACGTTGATGTCTTTGTCGGTGCTCACGCAGTATCGGCTTCGGTTCGGAACTCCATCCACTCTTTCGTTCATCCATGCCTGTTTTTCCGCTTCGCTCCATTCCGAAGGAAGGAATTCATCTGGAACCGTGCAGCGATATTTCGGCGTCGGCGCAACAGCGGCGTTCACTTCCGCTACCGGAAGCCACGACCATTTAGCTGAGAAAATATCTGCGTCAAAACCCTTTAACCGCGCCCGGGAAACCCTTAGGGAAGGATTGTGCAAGCGCACCAGTTCCAGCCACTCATCAAGGGTGAGTTCTCGAACGGACTTTGTTTCAACCGGGATCTCAGGTTTCGCGGAATGGGGTTCCGCACTTGACTCGTTCCTTTCGGACCCTTCGGGGCTGTTTGTTGTCAATGCAGCGCGGATGCCGGCGTGGATCGGCAAACCGTGTTCCCATGAACGGTTTGCATCGAGATCAGTTGCTCTTCTCGGGGATCGGTTTTCCGTGAGTCCTTCCGGTCCAAGAAAACCACGGTTTCGGGAAGAAGCCTTTCTTCGCATGTTCAAGTTGTCGCCCGGTCGGGCTGAAACCTCCGCACGGTTCGTGTAAAAAACGAACCCGTAAAAGCTCAAGCACAATAAGACTGTGTGGAAACGTGGTATTCCATTACTGTATGAAATCGCATTGGAGTGCATCGACTTCTCCCTTCTTTTTTCAGAAAAAGACGCGGTGTCAGTTCAAGCGGCTCAGGTCCATGGTGAAGCCGCTACGCTCGGGACTGGCTTCCATGAGAGGTTTCACTTTCTCCAATAACAGCCGGCCCTCTTCTTTCAACCCCATAGCAAGCGCAAGGCGGCCGAGATGATATGCTGCGTCCCCGAAATTGGGATCTTGTTCCACGGTGTCGACCAACCGCTCCAGGATTGCGAGTGTTTCATCCGAAGTTTTCAGCATGCCGGTTTCTTTCAGTATCCCGGCGTCCTGAAGCTTTATTCGCGCTTCCAGGAAATCCGCGGCCGCGCCTGATCGGCCCAAACTTCGCGCGCGCTGCAGCGCCTTTCGGGCGCCTTCAATCTCGTTGCAATAAAGCAATGTCCTTGCAAGGTGGAGGTACGCGTTTCCGTTTTCGGGTTCCCCCTTTACCGCGTGCATGGCTGCAATCAACGCGTTTTTCGGTTGGTTTTGAAGAAGCCAGGCTTCGATCGACGCGGATGCTTCGATTACCGGAAATTCCGAGTAGGCTATGTTTCGTTCCGCGGGGATCAGGGTATGCACTGCGGTTATTCTCCCCCTGATGTGCTCCAGCCGACTTCTGATCTTTCTTTGACGCATGGGTTGGATTCGCGACCAAAGCCAAAAAGCTAAAACAGCAAAAACACCCAGGATCACCGTAGACATGAAGACAAAATAGAACACGATCATTTTTCGATATCTTTCAGAATCAGCCTATCGGCTTGTAATCCTCCGGTTCGGAGGATTGTAGGCCGGGTCGGGTGTTTCTACGTGTGAAAACACCTTGCATTACATTCCAATTCGCGGCGTCTCTCCATATACTATCATCCACTCGCCATCTATTTTTTCCCAGATTATCGGCCAACGCAATAGTAAAGACCCCTGTGGACCAAGGTAGCTGATCCGCATTCTGGTCACCAGGATCATTGATGCCTTGCGCCCCTCCTCCACTATGTCCACGTCCGCTCTTCGGATTTCGATATCCGTGACCCCATGTGTTTCCATGGAGTGACGCGCCAGTTCCAGGGCTTCTTTCTTGTCGAGTTCCCTTCCCTGAAATTCTCCCATGAAGTTCCTGAACATCATGCTTTCCAAAACATCGAGTTTTCCGGATCGGACATCTTCCGCTATGGCGTCGGTTGCCTTTAAGATCTTTTCCCTGTCGGTTTCTACCAGCCTTTCCACCACAAACACCACCACTCCAAGGAGAATCGGCACCAGGATCCATTTCGCCTTGGAGTTGTCCGAAGAGCGCCACCACAATATGAAAATGAATATTCCCACCCCTCCGAGCATGACGTAGATCCAGAACGGATCTTCAAAAAAGAGTTCACGCAAAACAGAAAATTCCTTTCATGCCGGTTGTAAGATAACCGCTGATACTGAAACATAGCGCTAAAAAGCATTATTGTCAGCAGGCAGATTCGGCTTTTTTTACGAGCCGCGGGTTTTAAAGAGTGATTGTCAAGACATGAACAACCCATGAGGGAGGAATCAAAACCAGATTCTGCATACAAGGACCGCAGCGATGATCCCGGCTGCATCTGCAAGAAGCGCGGAAGGGAGTGCGTGTCGGGTGCGCCGTATGCCCACGGATCCGAAATACACAGCCAGCACGTAAAACGTTGTCTCGGTTGAACCTTGCATTGTGGATACAAGCGATGACAGGAAGCTGTCCGGATTGTTTTGCACGATTTCAGACATCACACCGAAAGAACCCGTGCCGGAAAGAGGCCGCATAAACGCGACCGTAAGCGCTTCAGCGGGCATTCCGATCAGATCCGTAGCGGGGGAGAAAAATCTCACCAGGAGGTCCAATGCTCCGCTCGCGCGAAACATGCCGATCGCTACGAATATCGCAACCATGAAAGGAATGATACGGACCGCGGTGGTGAATCCATCCACCGCTCCGGCGGTAAGAGTTTCGTAAACTTTGACGCCCTTTAAGTAACCATAGGTCAGGAGTCCCGCTATCAGTAGGGGTATCATCCACTTGGTTACTGATGCCAGGGTGGAAGTCGAGAAAAACGTATCCGGCGGTGAAACGATCAATCGGTAAACGATCGCTCCCAGCAATGCGGCCGTAAGGAGTCCGATGAACAATCGTCCATGCGGGCCGGGAGGAATCAGGTCGCGTCCTTCTTGAGATTCCGTGGTTTCACTTTCGGGGAGTGCCCGTGGTTCTTTCACACTTTCGTCCCCTGTTTTCTCGTTTTCCACGGGGTGGTCTATCTCGCCTGTTTTCCTGATCTTTGTCAGTATACCGGGAGATCGGGATGCAAAAAACTTGGCCGCGATGATGGCTACGCAAGTGGAACAGCAAGTCGCGATGATGGATGGGACCAGAATTGATGCAGGGTGAGTCGCTCCGGCGGCCGCCCTGACGGTAATCACTCCCAGGGGAAGTAGCGTCACGCTTGAAGTGTTGATGGCCAGGAAGAGACACATGGCGTCTGATGCAGTTCCCTTTTCTTCGACCAGAGTGTCGAGTTCCTGCATGGCCTTGATACCCATTGGAGTCGCTGCGTTTCCCAGGCCGAGAGCGTTGGCCGCCATGTTCATGATCATAGCCGACATGGCCGGATGATCATGGGGGACATCCGGAAAAAGCCTGAGCATGACCGGGCGCACCGCTCGGGCGATGGCCCTCATCAGACCCCCTGCTTCCGCCACTTTCATTATGCCCAGCCACAGGGCCATGGGTCCGATGAGACCGATAGCCAGGGTTACCGCGCTTTTTGCGTAATCAAAAGAAGCCCGGGTCACCTCGTCCATCCGGCCGGTATATCCCGCGGTCACGGTGGATATCACGACCATGCCGAGCCAGATGATGTTGATGGCTGAAGGTTTTTTTGCGTCTGTTTTCATCTCAACCTGAAGGCTAACCGGAAAACGCTGAGTTGGGCAATTTTTCGAATCAACGCCCGATCCGAACACGAGATCGACAAGACATGGTTTTAGCGGTTTTGGGTCGGCTCGATGTCGTGATCGTATTTTTG
>SLPX01000136.1 GCA_007131745.1 Myxococcales bacterium | reverse complement strand
GTAATACGGGTCATCACCTTCGGTCTTGTAACAATCTTCCTCCAAGTTGGGAAGCTGTCCCGTGCCTTCCATGGCATGACGTTTGACGAGAAATGGGGGCCAGACTTCTGTGTAGCCGTGCTCTCTTGTGTGAACGTCGAGCATGAACTGAATGAGCGCACGCTCGAGCATAGCTCCGGCGGACCTCAACACAGCGAAACGCGAACCCGACATCCGGACCGCTGTTTCAAAGTCCAAAATGCCGAGCGCTTCACCGATCTCCCAATGAGGCTTGGGTTCGAAATCAAAAGTGCGCGGCTCCCCCCATCTTGCTATTTCACGGTTGTCTTCCTCTCCGGCTCCGTCAGGCGTTGAGGTGTGCGGGACATTGGGGAGCCTCAGAAGAATGTCTTTTCTCTTGTCTTCCAAATCCCTTACCTCGGACTCGATCGCTTTAACCCTTGCAGACACCTTGCCCAATTCTTGTCTGAGTTCATTGAACTCAGCGCTCTTTTTGTCCATCCTCCCCATTTCGGGACCCATCCGCTTCTGCCTGTGTCTCAATTCGTCGCCTTCTTGTTTCAGGTCTTTCCACCGTTCCTCGAGTTGGAGCAGCACAGTCAAAGCGTCCTTAGCGTGCTCCCCGCGGCGTGAAAGCATCTTCTTGTACAAATCAGGGTTCTGGGCGATTTTCCTCCGGTCGAGCATCGTCTTTTTCCTTTTTTCAGCGGTGAAGCGGTTTTGATTTTATCATTGCATATCCGGGAGGCGAGTTGGAAAGAGCTGAAAGCTTACTTTACTGTGCCGGGTCCATCCACAGGCGTGGGAATCCACCGGAAATTGTCGATTATCACGCAGGAATCCAAGATGTGGTCCCCTTCGTCATGAATGGAGAATGTGAGAGTTGAATGGGATCCCGGAGTAACCGGCGAATACGTACGCAACCACCCGGTCCCGGAGCCGATGGTGCTGTTTGGCGGCGGACACGGATCCGGCAGCGTGCAGGTTTGTGAACTCGACCCCGAACAATACGGACTATGCGGAACATCGTAGCCCGTCCCCGATAAATCCTCGGACCATTCGTTAGGATTCTCAAAGAAGTTGTTGTTTACCGTGATCTCTTTTCCGTGTTCGTCAAAAGAAATATTTGTCGGTTCGCCTCCGTTTACCGCAGGATCTTCCAAGATAGCCAGGAATGTATCGTTGAATTGAGTACAAACCCATTGAGGATACTCCGAACTCAAAAACATGAAATCAAATGAAATCGCTTCTACGTTCATGGGTATGCGCAGATGAAATATTATCTGAGCCATATCGTTCGCAGAGTGAGATTCTCCGAGCGGATGCGGATCGGTATTGAAAAACGATGTGCCGGAGTCAGGCTCGGTATCCAAAGCAACCCCGGAACACAGCATGATCGCGTTGCAGTTGTCATCCAATAAATCGGTGGCATCGTGTGTGTACGCGGTTCTGGGGTAAATAGCGCCAAAGTTCTGGAAAATAGCAATCTGTTCGGGTTCACCGTATGTTTCTACTTCCCTCACGAAAAACGGGTTACATATCTCGATTGCCTCAGCGAATCCAACGGTTCCTTCGAGAGGATCTATGCAGTCGCAGCCTTCACGAGGCTCATCGGTCAGACCGTTGCAGTTATTGTCAACGCCGTCTCCCACAACTTCAATTGACCCGGGACCGATTCGGGGATCCCCGTCGTTGCAATCTCCTTCACAAGGTCCGAACCCGTCTCCATCCATGTCGGGTTCTTCCTCGTCTATGAATCCATTGCAGTTATTGTCCTTGCCGTCGCCGCAAACAACCGGCGCCCCCGGATAAACCGTGGGGTCAAAGTCATCGCAGTCTCCATCAACTTCTCGAAAACCGTCGCCGTCTATGTCTTCGTCCGTCCATCCATTGCAATTGTTGTCGACTCCGTCTCCAGGAATCTCAGGCATATGAGGTCCGATGTTCGGATTCGTATCGTCGCAATCTCCCTCGTACCAGTTGTATCCGTCACCGTCCTTGTCCATGGCCTTGTCAAAATCGCAGATAAAAAGCTCATGCGCTGCACGGCACGTCTGACAAGTTCCCAAGTGAGCGACGCCGGCTTCTTCCTTGCAACATTCAAGGGTGCAATCGCAAGATTCTTCGCACTTCACACGCAACATCCCCGACAGCAGGTCACAGCAGGAACGACATGTAAAATGCGCCTCGTAGCATCGCTCTAGAGGATCTTTCCTCCCGGATGTGTCACACCCGGCGACAAGAACCGCCACCAATACCGGCACCAGCCGAACCAACGATTTTCCACCCTTTCCGAATAACATAAACCAAACTCTCCTTTCAAACGAGGCACCACATGCTTTGCGCGCCATAAAGAGGATATACTATGCATGGGCAAAGCAAATCAAGAATCGTTTTTCATAATCGAGCCTGCCGAACGAGCCCATTCATCTACTTGAAAAATCGGCCAATCCAGAACTTCGGCCCCATTGTATAAGCATCTCTCTTTCGAATCGGAGGTCATAGAGCCGATTCCGCTGCACGGACTCCCGGCCAGCCTCACCGCCCGGCTTACCAGGTCTGCGCTATCCGCAGGACATGATATCAAGAGGCCGCCCGAACCTATGGACCCCAGCGGATCCATCCCGAGCACACCCAGCACCTTTTCTGTCAACCGGGCAACCTGCAAAGAATCACCATCCAACACCACGCCTTTTCCCGAGCAGTGGGCCAGTTCTTCGACCGCGGTTATCAAACCGCCCTCGGTTATATCGTGCATAGCGTGAACGCAGCCGGTGGCTGCGGCTGCAAGGGCCGCTCGAACAATTGAAATCCCGGGGTCATCCATGTAAGCTGCGGCTTTTGCAATTTCTCCGAGAGTCACTCCCTTTTCCAGGAGTTGCTCCTTCTTCTCTTTTGCCGCAAGCGCGGTGGCTTCGATCGCGATTCCACCTGCAAGAAGCAATGCATCACCAACAACCGCGCGACCGGGCCTCACAAGAGCTTCCCGCGACACCTGTCCTATCATCTGCCCGACAACAATGGGGTCTTGAAGTCCGGTCACCACTTCGGTGTGCCCGCCCACGAGCACTGCTCCAAGCTTTTCCAACTCTTCTCTTATCGCTGACAAAATCTCCCCCGGAAGATCCGTGGTTGTTCTTTTGTCAGGCAATAACAAAACAGCTTGGAACCAACGGGGTCTTGCGCCCAATACTGCTACGTCGTTCGCGTTGACGTGAACCGCGTAACGTGCTGCATCACCCGTTGCAAATGTCACCGGATCGGTTGCTACCACGATAAGCTGTTCCCCTGGATCCACAACCGCGGCGTCCATACCTTTTCCCGGACCCACGAGTACCTGCGGATCCGAATCCACGGATCCCCGCAGAGCGTCCTCTAAATAAGACCACTTCACCTTGCCAGGACAAAGGCTGTTTGAATATTTTTTCATGGAAAAGGATGAACCTCCCTTGTAAACAATCCGTTGTGCGAAAGTATCTTCAATCCATCGGCGAAACCCCCGTCACCACCAATTCAAAACCCTGATATCGTCCACGAATGCTCCCGGCTCCCAGGAACCTGTCCAGTTAGAATGAAAAAGAAAACCGAAAACAAAATCCGGATTACCCGCCTGATGGGATACGTCCACCTCCATGTAAACCCACGAACCGGAACCGTAATACCGATCCCCCTGAACGTAGTTTTCCCCTCCGTCGCCGGAATACACGAAAGCAAACCAATCTCCACTTAACGAGACAACTCTGCACCAAACCCAAAAAGAAACGATCACATTTCCGGATACGCCCGAAAGATCGAGGGGATGCACGGCATAGGCGTCCATGTGGTTATGATAGGAATAATTGCCGAACAAATCCGGCCCGTCCGGACCCTCTCCTCCCTTGACACACCAAAGGGAGTGCGAACCCGAATGACTTCTGGAGTCGTCCCTTCCCCAGTAATGGAAGCCGTTGCTCGGATTGTCGTCCCATGCAATCCACTCTCCCGGCCAACTCTCCTCGTTCTCAAAATCTTCCTCAAAAAGAGCAATGCTGCAATCCTGAATGCATACACCGTTTTCTTCAGAAGGATGACAATGGCCGTCGCCGCATATCGCACAATCCGAGGTGTCAAACCGGCAATCTTCAGCGCAAGCCAGGTAGCCGGAATCATAGCCTACATCCGTGCATCCAACCCCTCCCAGATCATCGCCGTCGCACTCCTCAGGCCCTTCCCTTACGCCGTCGCCGCAACTGTGACAACCTGATACATCGAACCGGCACCTATCGTCACATCCAAGTTGGCCGCCGTCAAAACCGAGCGACACACAGGTTTCGCCGTCCAAGTCGTCGCCGTCGCACTCCTCGGTTCCCTCCCTGACGCCGTTTCCACAGCCCACGCAATGAGTGAAGTCAAATGTGCAGTCTTCTCCACACACAAGGGTCCCGCTGTCCATACCCTCAAAATCGGAACAAGTCTTACCACCCAAATCCGAACCGTCACATTCCTCGCCGACTTCCAAAATCCCGTTTCCGCACTCCGCTTCGTCCTCCGTGCCGCCCTCTTCCGTTAAACCATCCGTTACCATACCATCCGTTACCATACCGTCCGTTACCATACCGTCCGTTCCGGGCCCCGCGTCTTCTGCTTTGAAGGACGTTATCCCCGAGCTATCAAAAACACACCCGGCCATGATGATCGACAAGGCAAAAACTCGAATAATTGTCATCGATTTCCATGCAGCACGGAAACAAACAAAGCTCTTAAAAAGGTATTTTTTTTTGTTTTGCATCACACCGAAGAGTATACAATACATTTTCTGTTTTGGTAGCCGCAAAGAGTCAATAAAGGCGGATAAGTTTGGTGTTGCGATAGTAAAAAGAAAGGATTTCGTTGAGTCTATGTCCCGCCCGGGCCATCCCCATTGCGCCCATCTGGCACATTCCCACCCCGTGCCCCCAACCTCCTCCTTTGAACTCGAATTCCTTTGGACGCTTCGATTTTTCGGGAATCGCCCGAACAATGAACATGGAGCTCTTCAGATTTCCCAGTTTCCTCCTGATGTTCAACTCCCCGGTGACCGAGGCGGCTCCCTTCTCTCCTCTTATGCTTATCTCTTTCGCCCTTCCTGAAACCCCTCGGGCGACGACATTGATCTCCAGAACCCGCCCCACACCCAGCGACCTGCCGATCGACTTTGTCAAATCCTCCGCGCTGCGTCGCTCCTTCCAGCGGAACACCGAACGTTTATTCTGCGAATACTGCGAGCAATAGGTGTCCGGCGGTTTCCTCAGCCATCTCTCCAAGGCGCCTTGGACTCCTTTTCCTTTTTTGAAATGATTGTGCCAAAATGTGGTTCCATGCCCAATGTCGGCCCGACCCCGGAGATCTCCACGTGGAGGTGTCTGCCAAACATTTTCATTGTGCTCGGTGTGGCCGCCGCAGGTGGAGTGATAAACCGTATCGGCAAGCCTTCCCCCCGCGTCCATCAGGATCAATCCGCGTGTTTCGTTTACCGCGCGCGTGGTCCTGGGATGCTCCCTGCCCGCTCCGCTATATACTTGGCAATGCTGGGCCGCGCAAAGCGGATACGGATCCGCAAGATGGCGTTTTCCCAACTTGGCAAGAAGCTGGCCCCGTGCGGCAACCGCCTGCGCTTTCAGAGCTTCCATCGGCGCTGATGGAAAAATTTCAGCGGGCACCAGTCCGGCCAGGATCCGATCCGCTGAAACTGCATTGACGACTGCCAACTTGCCGTTTCGATCCACCGCAATGTAGACCATCCCCCAGTACGTCCTGTCAGCGAACCCGTGCCACGAATAACCCTTTCCGTGTTCAACTTGTCTTACGGTGATACGGCCTCCTCCGGCCGGAGCCAACCATATCATTCCTTCATTACGAACGGACAATCCACGATCGCTGCTCTCAGCGGTGATAACGCCTTTGCTTCGTTCCACCAATTCGGCATGAAGTCCGGTCCGAATTCCGTGTTTTTTTCCCATCAACGCAGCGATTCGGGAAGCAACCCGGTGGTCATCTCTAGGACAACAAGCGGCTACAGCGGAGCGGTTATCCACCACATTTCCCGAAACCGCGAACACCGACCCCGTTTCAAACAATTTGATATCCACCCCTTTTTCTTTCCAAAGTTTTTCCATTTTCGACCCCCACCCTGCAGCGGGTCCGGAATGCCTGCCCAACACGGTCCAGTAACGGACCTTGGCCGGTTGAGCTTTGCCGATGGTGAACTTCCATGTCTTGCCTCCCAGCACTTCCGGGCCTCCCGGACCCGAAGGAAGAACCACCAGGCCGTCTTCCGACTCCACGGTCACCTCCGACCTGCCTTCCATAACGCTTACACGGATGAGCGGAACCCCGCGATTGTCGAAGATAAACCTGTTGCTGTAGAGCAGTTGCACTCTATCCTCTGCAGAAAGGAGGTCTGCCCTCGCGCCGGTCGAAAACACCGCCGATATGATCAAAATCCCAGCCGACACCGACCACTGCTTGAGGAATCCAACTCGTTTCAATTTCCTGTACCTCCACATCATGGATTCAAAAAAACGATTGCCCGAATCCAATCAACCCGTGGGTTCCGCCCAATATAACCGTCCTTGCAAACCCGGGCAAAAGAAATCAAAAACAAAGTTGACAGCAGGGCCCGGAAACCATAAAAGTCCTACCGGTTGCAGAAAGGTTTAAGAGCAACCTGCGAATCGGAAAAACAACCGAGTTCCAGCGAGGATGGCGGAACTGGTAGACGCGCTAGGTTGAGGGCCTAGTGAGGGAAACCTCATGGGGGTTCGATTCCCCCTCCTCGCACCATGTCTTATATCCCGGCTTTTGATGAAAATTTATCGTGAAACCTCCTGGCGACACCGCCCCACCGTCCGGGCAAGGCGAAAAACCTGCACTTTCAGTGATGCTGGTGACGGTTACGTACGGAGCGCTCCTTGCAGCGGCTCTTGTTTGGGGTTGGTTGCGGGGGGACATGAACATTTTTGCACTCAAATCCCATCACGCACTTTTAAAATTTGATTTACCCGGCGGAGAAACATTGAACATGGCGCTGTCGCTGTTTACGGCGCTGGGATGCGGGATTGCCGGAGGCCTGGTGGTGGTGTGGTTAAGTCGGGTCGCTGTAAAACACCTGGAGAGTTTCCGCAAAATGCAGGATGCTTTCGCATCCATGCTGGGGGTGATGAGCGGCACCCAGGTGTTTGTAGCCGCGGCAGCATCGGCCGTGGCTGAAGAAGCGCTTTTCAGGGGGGTTATGATGGAATCCTGGGGAATCTGGATAAGCTCGGCCGTTTTCGGGCTTCTGCACGCTCCCGCGGATCGGCGGATGGTCTATTGGCCCCTGCTCGCCTTTTTCATGGGACTCGGTTTCGGAGGCCTGGCACTGGTTTTTGGAAACATCCTGGCTCCTATCGCAGCTCACTTTACAATCAACTTGCTGAACCTGCGCAAAATATCGACGCACGCGCGAACCATAAAACAAAACAGCGAAAAGGATTCTGAATAGGATTAGAAGCCTTCCAAGTTCGGTTCCCGGATTAAAGATACTTTACGGTAATACGGATTTTTGGATTTTCAAAACAAACGACCGGTGTTACATGTTCTCAATCTTGTTCGTTTACATAGGAGGAAAAAATGCCAAAAATTTTCGTTGAACATCCCCACAACATGGAGATCGACAAAGTAAGGGAAAAAATGGACAATGCTCTCCAGAGCCTGGCCGAAAAATACGATATCAATGTGACATGGAAAAACGAACGTGAAGTGACGCTGAAACGCACAGGTCTCAAGGGCATGGCTGAAGTCAAGGACTCCAGTGTTTTGGTTGACCTGGATCTCAGTTTCGTTCTGTCTCCCGTAAAAGGAAAAATAGAAAGCCGTCTGAAGGAAAAACTGAAAGAAGAACTGGGTTGAAAATCGATATCATCCGCCCGGTCACGGTTCCCCGCATTCCGGCGGATGGGAATGGGACATGAAAGAAACAGGTAGAATAATAGAAAAGCCCGATCCATGGGGTCCCCTGGTCCTAGAGGAAAGCGTCGTGTATAGGTGGCGCATCGGCCCCCTGACAATGTGGGCGGTAAAGTATCCTCACGAGATAAGGTTGAGCCGCAAACAGAGTCGGGATCCCGCCGAAGATCTGATTGAAGGACCGGTTGAAACCGGCGAACCCCTTCCGGAAGATGAACAAACAACACGGTTCGCTGCAGGCGTCATGGACCGCCGACTGATCCTGGAACCTATGTTAGCCGACAGAAACGTTGTTGTACGGCCGGAAATACCCTTTACCCTTGTTTCAGGGGGAACCGTGGCGCTCTACGTCACCACTCCGCTTTGGGTCAGGATATCAACCCGCAAACACAACCTTGCGGAAATACCCACTTTCAGGCCTTCAGATACTTGGTTCGGACCATCCAGCATAGAAGGCGAACTGTGCTATGCCAGCCGAACTCACGCCAGGATGAACCTCCACAAGGTGGAAATGAACCCAGCCCGTGTTCCCACTGTGGTTCACCTGAAAAACCTCACGGATGAACCCATGGAAATGGATAAGGTGAACCTCCCGATTCCACATCTTTCACTTTATCGAACTAAAGACGGAATGTTTTGGAGTCAATCAGTGTCCGCCACTTGGGGAAAAGACGAAGAGCGCGCCGTGGTTCAACTCATGACCGGCCCTCCTGCCGAGGCGGAGAACGCCGAACCGTTCGCCGGGCCGAGAGCGACCGACATTCCCAACATCATGGTACGGGCCGTCATGAAGTTGTTGATGCGATAGAGGCTGACTGAAAAACAACTTGGGAGTCATTAAAGACCGGGATCCGCTGAAAGCGTGGAGGTCTGAAAAATGCAGTTTTCGCTCGAAATAAGAAAAATCCTGGAACAGCTACAGGGAAAAGAGTTTCTACCTGCTGCAGCACGCTTCGCCTTGATAGTGATCATGGGTATAGTGGCTGCCAAGCTCGTTTCCGCAATCGTCTCCAGGGTCAGCGCCGGCCGGACCTCCAAGCACACGGCAATCATTTACCGGAAGCTGGCTCATTACGGAATCTTGTTACTTGCGTTCTTTGTCGCTCTCAAATCCGCGGGAATACAACTCACAGTTTTGCTCGGAGCGGCCGGCATACTCACTGTGGCTTTGGGCTTTGCATCGCAGACTTCTGCTTCGAACATCATAAGCGGGATTTTCCTATTGGGGGAAAGACCCTTTGAAATCGGAGATGTAATTAAGCTGGGTGAAAGAACAGGTGAAGTGATCGCTATCGACATGCTGTCGGTCAAACTCAGAACATTCGACAACCTTTACGTGAGGATACCGAACGAAACCCTGCTTAAAAGTGAAATCGTCAACATGACGAAACACCCGATTCGCCGCCTGGATATACCCATCGGAGTCGCCTACAAGGAAGACGCAAACAAAGTAAAGAGCATCCTAGTGGAAGCAGCTGAAAACAATCCGCTTGTACTCGACGAACCGAAACCCACCTTTCTTTTTCTTGGTTTCGGAAAATCTTCACTGGAGCTGCAATTTTCAGTCTGGGTTGCCAGGGAGAACTTCTGGAAAGTAGCCGCTCCCATGAAGCAACAGGTCAAGGATGTTCTGCAGAAAGCCGGCGTGGAAATTCCGTTTCCCCACCGCACTCTTTACGCCGGATCGGCCACAAAGCCTTTCCCTGTGCAGATCGTGTCTGAATCAGTAGAATCATCAGGGGTCATTGGCCAAGCGGAAACCCTTTCCGAATCTCCGGAGCCCGAAATGTAAACTCTCCACCGCAAGAAAAAAGGCTTTCCTTTAGCAGAAAAAACCGACTATAATCTGTTTTCGTTTTTCATTGTGTAAAACGAGCCGGCGATGAAAAAAATTGCCCGCTCATCGATTTTTTCCGGGGACGATAAACCGTTTCAATTTAGGGTGCGCTCCCGGGAACACTTTAAGCACAGAGGAATCAATGTTTTTTTTACCAAAAATACCCACGGTGACGGCCATAGGATTCGGCGCTACTGAACTGATAATCGTCCTAGTGATAATCCTGATCATCTTCGGTGCGGGAAAACTGCCCAAGGTGATGGAGTCACTAGGTTCCGGGATTCGCAGTTTCAAGAAGGCGGCGCGTGAAGATGAAACCGGTGATGAACCCGATGAAGAAGTCAAACCCGCCAAAATAGCCGAAAAAAAAGTCAAGAACCTATCGGAAGGCAACACGGAGAAAGAATCCGTCGTTGAAGAAGAAAAAGAAGAAAAGAAAGAGAAAGTCGAAGCCTGACACATCCATTCATGAACCTTCGGCCGTATCGAACTCGTGGAACCGCATGGTGAAGGTGGCTCGGCCTTTTGTCAGAGATCTGATGTCCGTTGCGTATCCGAACATTCGTCTCAAACCCACTTTGGCCGAAACCATTCTTTTGCCCCCCCTGAATTCCGAAGCTTCTATCCGCCCTCTCCGGCTGTTTAAATCCCCCAGCACCTCACCCAGAACCTCCTCGGGAGTAACTACCTCGACCGCCATTATCGGCTCCAACATAACAGGATTCGCATCCTCAAGCGCCTTGCGGACAGCCTGACCGCATGCAGCCTGGTAAGCTACCTCCTGGGATACTCCATCCCTTACAGCTATGTCGAGCAGAGTGATTTTTACATCTTTTACAATAAAACCCAATGGTCCCGAGTTCAACCCGTTTTGAGCGCCTTCAAGCGCTGCATTGATGAAGTTTTGCGGGTATTGGGAATCTTCCGGTATACCGTTCACCAATTGATTGCCAACTCCCCTGGGAAGCGGCTCCACCCGCGTCTTGACCCAACCGAAAAGTTCATCCTCATCGGTTTTTCGATAAAACTCGAATTCTCCGATCCCCTCACCAACCACCGTTTCCCTGTATACAACCTGAGGTTTGCCCACCCTCACTTCAACATTGTATTCCTGCATCAAGCGATCCACCAGTATTTCCAGATGCAATTCTCCCATGCCGCTGATGAGGGTCTGGCCGGTCTCAGCGTCTTCCCGCACGTTGAAGGTGGGATCTTCCGAAGATAGTTTATCCAGAGCGAAATCGAGTTTTTCTTTTTCCGCAAGTGTTTTGGGTTCAACCGCCACCGACATCACGGGTTCATAAGCATCTATTTGCTCCAAAATGATGGGGGCATCCCTGGTACAGATGGTATCTCCCGTTCCAAAATCCTTCAGCCCCATTCCAACCGCGATATCACCGGCATGCGCAGTTTCGAGCTTCTCCCTTTTGTTTGCATGCATTTTCAGCAAACGGCTGACCTTCGCCTTGTTTCCGGTCCGCGGATTGAACACCTCTTGCCCAACGGAAATCCTGCCCGAATAAAGACGAAAAAAAGTCATCTTCCTCCCCTTGTCCATCGCTATTTTGAATGCCAGGCCGGCAGCTGGTTCGGAATCAAGGGGCTTCCTCGTCAACCGCTGTCCCGTTTCAGGATCAATTCCTATTACCGCTTCCACGTCCGCGGGCGAAGGCAAGTATTCCACGACTCCTTCCAGTAAAGGCTGTATGCCCTTGTTGCGCAGAGCCGAACCGCAAAACACTGGAACAATATCGCATGCAATCGTGTGCCTCCTCAACACCCTCTTCAGATCAACTCCCGCAAGGTATTCTCCTTCCAGAAACTTTTCCGCGGTTTCGTCGTCCAGATCCGCCAGTCTTTCCACCAATTCTTCTCGTGCTTTACGAGCCGACTCCAGAACGTCGCCCTCCGGATCCGAAATCCGCGGAGGCTCCATTTCAGTGGTCGCCTCCCAGTGGTAAGCCTTCATATCCACAAGGTCCACCACTCCGGAAAAACCATCCTCCTCGCCAATGGGAATCTGGACAGCAACAGCGTTCGTTCCGAGACGATCCCGCATCTCATTTATTACGTTGGAAAACGACGACCCAACACGATCCAACTTGTTGATAAAGGCAATACGGGGCACGTTGAATTTTTCCGCCTGGTGCCAAACAGTCTCAGATTGAGGTTCAACACCTCCACGCCCGCAAAACACTACTACCGCTCCATCCAGCACCCTCAAGCTGCGCTCGACCTCCATGGTGAAATCCACGTGTCCCGGAGTATCGATGAGGTGAATGTCATGTTTTTTCCACTGAAACGTTGTCGCCGCAGCGGTTATCGTAATTCCGCGTTCTTGCTCCTGGAGCATCCAATCCATCTGTGCCTCTCCGTCATGCACCTCTCCGACCTTGTGCGTCCGGCCTGAAAAGTACAAAAACCTCTCGGTGACGGTTGTTTTGCCGGCATCTATGTGAGCGACGATTCCAATGTTTCTGACTCGATCTATTTTCGCCATGACGGCGCAACCACCTTTCTGCATGAAATAAGAACCGCTTCATCCAGCGGAACGCGCAATTATAGCTTCAAGACCTCTCCAGTCAACGCTGTCTGAAAATCGGCGCGAATCCGCGAATCCGAGGCAAAAAACGAAAGCGGGAAAACAAAATAAATCAGTGAACGATTACCACTTCATTGATTTGTTCCAGGTTCATACCCCCCGGGTAACCATATGAAGTATCGCTGTAGTAGCCGTAAACCCAGATGCCGAAAGGTTGTTCAGACCAAATATTGTGAACACCGTCAACCACTTGCTGGCAGCTTCCGTGAGCAGAATCGTCCTGAGCCTTGAGGGTTACGGCCGCTCTGGCGAACTCACCCGTGATCTGCTCGAACATGTCTTCCGGAATAGGATCAAGACAATCCAAGTGAATCAACTGTCCAGGTTCTGTGCGGACAACCACAACGTAGTTATAGGCATAGCTGGGATCGGCAAGGAAAACATAGGAATTCAGGTATTGTTCCACCGGCACAGAGAGAATCATGGCAGGATCCCCGCGAAGCGTACCCAGATCCCAGATGCTTACTCCGGACTCCGAAGCCGTCTGCTCTGCTCCCTTCAGGTAATTGACCACAAGTATCGGCGGATCTTCCTCCGGATCCGGAGCGTTTGAAGTCGCATAAACCAGGAAAGATTGATCAGTGTCAATTTCAAGCATTTCGCCCCCGCTTAAGACCGTATTGTACTGGTCCAATGGATCAAAGTTTATCCTGGTGTTGTCCACGGCAGCAATCACCCGCCACAGAGTGTTTTCCGACGCGCGCCTCGGCGGAAAGGCAGCAACGTACGTCCACCCCCAAGATTGAATCGGAGGCATCTGCTGTTCGATATGGTCACAAAATCCTTTTCCTTGAGGAATGTTTGCGCACAAAACACCTGAAAACACGGCTATCGGTTTGTTCGAGGTTATGAGACTCGCCGTCAAATCACCGGTGGACTGAGCCAGGATTTGCAGGTGTTCCATAGCATTCAGGGTCACATCGAATGGTTCTTCCCCGGCAGTCACCGGACCGCCGGCCAGAACCGGCGCAGAGGGCGAGATGGTTATGTGGGTATCGTCTTCAAGGGGCACTATGCTGATTGATGATGGATAATGGTTTGCCCCGGACAGACCGTGGTAGTTGGCGGTGTAGTACTGCAAACCGAGAGCCGGCTCAGGAATCAAGAGCGATGCATCAGTGGTGTGCAACGTCGCCGCTTCAAACGGGTTGATCTGATAGGCTACGACCGGAAGCGTTGTGCGAACACGAAAAACAGTTCCAGGAAAAACTCCCGTCTGCATTTCGATCGCATTGGGAACCGCCGGATCATACGAACAGAAGCCTGGACTGCCGGAGAGCGCAAGAATCGCCAGCTCACCGGGTGCCACATGCCTCGCTGTCCCGAAACCGGGAAAATCCAGCATGTTGCCCTCATCGTCCTCGACCGTTACAACGGCTGTTCCCTCTTCTTGAACATTGCTGATAAT
This sequence comes from Myxococcales bacterium, assembly GCA_007131745.1. The sequence continues at coordinate 12,778 of SLPX01000136.1, read as the reverse complement.
CACCACAAAACAACCGTCATTCGCGTTGGTACCCTCTGAATTGGACATTTTCACGGCAAGGTATTCACACCCCACATTAGCTTGGTTTTCGGCCGCCCGGTCGCAGAGATTCAAACACGCCCCAAGTTCAGGATCGCAAACCTCGCCTTCATCCGGATCACATACCGCTCCCGGCACCCAACCCATCATGTCTGAACCACACACCATCACGTTGTTTCCTTCGCAGTATGATTCTCCGGGCAAACAAAGCACGCAACCTGTGCCATCCATGCATTGCATTGTACCGCAGTTTTGTCTGGCAATCTCTTCGCCGTCGGTCCCGCAGGTAACCATTTCATTTCCCTCGCATACCACCCTTCCGTGATTGTTCCGGCATATGTCGACACTTGCCCCATCGCCACCCGGATCCCAACCCGCATCAATGTCTTTCACCTTTCCGGTTGCAGGTCCGCAGCCCGCCGCAAAGACACAACCAACGATCGCAAATGCTAAGAAACCGGTTTTCCCATTTCCCGTCCTCTTTGTATCCTCCATTGCTGTCTCCTTCAAAAGCCTTGTAGCGTAACGTCCATTATCACAGTACAAACCATCCGGATCGATGATAAGCTTGTCTTAGCGATTTTACCATATTTGTTCTACTTCTATGCAACCGTTTCCCGCTCCCGGTTGCAATGCTACCCGGAAACCGAGTTACACTGCAAACTCCAAGCACGTTGACAAGGACAACGCCTTGCGGTAGTGCAAAATCCAGGTAGGCGTTGTCCGCCGCCCGGAGCTGAACGTAGCTGTTTGGCGGATATTTGAAGTTGCGGATGCCGCTTCACATGCAGGACATAATTTGGATAGAGCCTTGAAGAAAAACTCCGCTGAAAAAAAAGAAAAGGGTTTGAATGAGTGGGTTGATGCAGGCAGCTTGCAAAGAGGGGAAGCGACACATCAAACCATCCTGGAATTATTGTCGCTTCTTTCCCTTTCAAATCGTGATTACATCGAAGCCATGCATCACTTGAGCATGGAAGAAGATCCAATTCGAACATTCAGAATTGCACAGCGTCTCTCAGTCAAAACCCCGAGCGCTGTGCAGGTGCTGTCTCGATTTCAAAAACATGGCCTTGCGAAAAAGTACGGTTGGGGCAAATGGAACCTCACCCCGATTGGAAAGACCGCTGCTTCGATCATTGCATCCAGAAGGAGTTTTCTTTCGTTTTTTCTGCAAAACGTTTTTGAACAGACCAAAACCGAGGCCGGGAAAAACGGTCGCCTCATGGAAGCGGTTCTGGACAGTGATACCCTGGCCGGATTCGCTGATTTATACGTGGAAAAAGTTTTTGGTATACGGAGTGGAAAGAAACTGCGAAAGAAAACCTCTGTTTTTCCACGGGCACCATTGTCCGAACTTGACCCTGTCAAGACTGCAAAAATATTATGGTTGCATAAAGGTTTTCGCACACTTCCAGGCTTAGCCGGTGCGGGTTTCCTTCCGGAAACGCCGGTTTCCCGCTCAGGTACGACCAACAAAAGGGGTGATGAAATCATCAGGCTTGCAGGAACCATTGTTTCACTGAATGAATCCCTGGCGAAAAAACTCGAAGTGATTCCATTGGAGTAGGTTCTGCCTATGACGGACGTTTCATCGTCGGCAGGCGTCGACAACTCTGCAGATAACGCTGCATCGAAAAGCGGCCCACCAATAGTTCAAACCGGCCGCGGACGGTGCTTTTCTGTACAAGCTCCGCTTGTCACGACACTCCTCGTATTGTTGACAGTGGAATTGATTACCCACCGCATAGCACTGCCTATATTCAAGCCAGGTCTTTTGGAGGATCCATCCACCGCTTACATGTACCTCGCAGCGTATTCACCTTTTTTCTACAATGCCGCCTGTTTGTCGGGTGTGGCCGCCCTTTGCTGGACTTTGATAGAAACGATGCGCGACCATCGTTTCGCCCCCCTTGCATGGAGGATTCTTCTCGGTTTTTCTTTTTGTGTATTCATGCCGATGGCCACAGTCGGCTCCATGGTAGCTTCTTCACTTGAAATCACCCCCTATGAATCCTTGAGAAGACTTCTTCCCTATTTGAACATTTCATTTATCATTGTCATACTTGTCATCATCGCAACTTCATGGACCCGCAGCCTCAAAGCAAGGCACAGAGTCGCGCTTTTGTCCATTGCAGTTCCCGTGATGATGCTGGCTGTTTTCCAGCATCGCATGTTTGCCTGGACGATACCAAACGTCCAGGCCCATGCTTACGACGGAATCGATAAATATGCATTCCTCCTTGAATACGGTTCCTTGGCGGCCGGCTTGGCGGGATTCTGGTTGATTTTGTTACTCGCACCTGACCCGGTGAATCAAACACGAAGTTCCGAAGATGTTGATTCTACCCTGAACAAGGATAATGGAATCGACCGAACGAGTCGGGAAAACTCCGACGACATCGAAAAAACAAGTGGTGTTTTAAAACGAAGAATCCAGGCCATCGGCTGGTCAATGACCAATCCGTTCGCACTCGCCACGGCCATGGTCTTGACGGTAACCGTTGGGGTTTTGCTGAAAACCAATTTTACGACAGGCCAAAAACTCGTAGAAACCGCTATGGGGGTTTCCCTTCCGGCACCCTCATTTAGGGCACTTTTTTTCCTGGTGTCCTTCTTTTTGATTATTGTCGTAATCGTTAACCTTTTCATGGCAGGCCCGGAAGAACGCTTGTCCGCCGCTGGTTTGTCGTTGATGGTCCTCGGGGGATACCGCCTAAACGAACCTTTAGCCTACCTTTCAATCGTATTGGGATTATTGTGTATAAGCAAAGGAGCCGCTGCGGTTTATGATAGAGACAACCCCGCCCCATTCAAGGAAATCCCCCTGATATCAGACAAACGTTGGAAACAATACGTATTAATACTGGCTGAGAGCTTATCAAAACAGAAACCCCGCACCCTTCTGGATTCGGCCTGGCTCAACACCCGAAACACCCAAGTAAGTCGGATCTTCGGGGACTGGTTCGGATCGATATTGGATATCAGGTTCGTAAGAAAATCCCGCAACCTCACGTCGATCGAATTTACGCTGGGAGAAGTTCCTTCGGGCAATCCAGACTGGTCGATTAGTCGAAAACCATCGAGTCTCCAGGCCCAGGCCTCCGACTCGGATGAAAATGACTCAGAAATTCCGATCTGTCCTGAAAACTTGTTTGCGGCCCATTTTCAAACCACGGACAAAAAAGGCCTTGGAGAAAAAATATTTTTCCCCGGCGACCACAAGAGATGCATCGACAATATTCATGGAGACGTATCGATCTGGTGGGGAATCGGGTTACGGCACCGGATTAATGTTGATGAATTGACCAATTCAACGATGACCAATACCGATGTCGGGCATCCCGTGCCTCTCAACGAACTAGCATTGGAGTCGGATTCAAGGCCTTCTCCCGGTGGAATTCCCGCTATAGTGAACCTGCTTACAGAATGGGCCGAAAGAGCCGGGATTACGGACGGAAGTTTCGATTCCTCCAAATGATATCGAAAAACAGCGCTGAACACCCGTTTATACCAGGTTCACTGTTTGGGTGCGGCCGGCCCCGAACCGGATGCAGACGCCCGGTCGGAAGATGAATCATCGGAAGACCCTGATTTGGAAGTGTTTTTAGCTTCAGACTTTTTCGCTTCAATGTCCGCAAGAGAGAGCTTTTTTGTAAAAACACCCTCAAAATAAGGCAGACCTTCGCCCGGCCCCCTGGACAATTTTACCAATCTCCACTTTCCCCTGTTCCAATACCAGTACTCTATAATTACAGACTTCCGCACCAGCATCTCGTCTTCAGAGTGCCAGGTGAAACGGTAACGGACTTTCGCAAGCCTGCCGTTCTTGCTGAAATCAATTCGGAGCGGTTCCACCTCCGAGACTCTCACCTTCTCATCCAGTTTTTCAACGTTTTTGAGGTATCTGTCCCTGAGTTTGACAGGAAAAAAATCCGCGGCTTCCTGGTGTCTTCCCCATCTCACACCCGAATTGAAATGAAGAAGGGCGAGGCCTAGTTTCTCCCTTGCATTGCGGCTCCTGCCTGTTGCACATCCCACCCCCGTGGAAATCATGCAAAGCAGTATCACCGCGGCAGCCCCATACCCAACCAACCCTGAGGATCCGGGAACACGCCCCCCCCAAGTCGCGCACCCCACCGAATCAAAATCCCCCCCCCTTTTCATTTGTAGCAACCATTGGACAAAGCGGGACAGAATGCGGCTTCCACCGGTTTTTCGACAGCGAAAAGCAACCCTCTCTCCGACTCCATTCTTATGACTCACCATGACATGCATCTCCTGTTCTAAGAATCCAGGTCGCGGCCCTGAACCGGTTCGAATTCTCATTCGAGATTAACCCCGTGTCGCAAACAACACAAATTTTGATCATTTTTCTTGGAGTCCTTGACAAAAGCGGAATCGAAAGCTATTAGACTGCGCGCTACGGCTCGAAAAGGGTCATGGACCCGAACACCGGTGAAAACCGACCATCGAGCTGAAGCGGATTCGGGGATCGTCTAATGGCAGGACATTGGGTTCTGGCCCCAAGAATCTAGGTTCGAATCCTAGTCCCCGAGTTTCAGCGCACCCGGTTACAATGGGTACGCTTCGGCCCCATAGTCTAGCGGTCAGGACATCGGCCTCTCACGCCGAAGTCCCGGGTTCGATTCCCGGTGGGGTCATTAGCCGATAGAAATGAGAGGGGGAAAATGGTTGACCTGACACCAAAATAGGTGGGATGAACCAGGTAAACAACAAGAATCACAATTGCAAACATGGTGATTCCTGTATGAACCCTGCGGGCTGAATCGCGGCTACGGCGGCTGCCGTGCCGGAAAAGAGAAAACAGATGAAAAAAATACGTATTGCGTGCATCATCGCGGGAACAGCCCTACTCATGTCGGCATGGGGATGCTCTCAAGCCGGCGAAGTGAATGAAACCCGAACGGAATCCCAAGATCTGTCCCGACAAACAGACTCCGTTTTGGGAAACAATTCTCCGGAAACAGTCCGGAGTTTCAGGATAACCGTTCCTTGGGGTGAGACTCCGAACGGAATGGGTCTCCATTTGCCTGCCGGTGAAGGAGCGATCGAGGGACCTTCGGACTTGAAACCGCTTCCGGGGGATTCCGTTCTAATTTTGGACCGCTTCAACAACCGTGTTGTTAGAGTTTTCCCATCCGGAGAACTCCTCACCGTATCATCCGCACCGCAGGATGCTCTTCATCTTGAAACCGGTCCCGATAAAGTGATCGGATTGTACAGCCGGCTGCGCTCGACCATTTTCTTTTATGATGAAAACGGATTGCCGGCCGGTGAGTTGAAAATCCCACGCAGAATCAGGGAGATCAGAGGTTTTAGTATCGGTACTTCTCGCTCCGTGACAGTACACACTGCATTCCAGTCGAGATACGAGCTGGGGAATCCAGAGTCTCCGATTCCCACCCATGCAGTGTTGCAAACCCCCCAGGAAGGGATCTTTCCCGACGCGGCCGGTGCGGGACTGGCTGTCATATTGAATAACGAAGGGTTTTCGCTTCTGGAAATCGAGCCGAGATGCAGCGATGCAACCTCACCGGCTGGATTACCGAACAACCGGAGAACAATGGAACGCTCTCATACCGTCTGGACGGCGAACGAAGATGTATCATCGGTTCGCCTTGTCGGCCGGGCGGATGAAATAGTCTGTATGCGAATTGAAAACCTTCACAACAACGGATACGAAACGGATCGCCGGGTTACGGTTGAGCGAGAAGTCATTTGTATACATATACCCACTGAGTCGATTCTCTTTAGAAAACTCCTCAAGCCGGTCGGCAAGTACGTGCCCGGAAGAGATCTGGCGCTCGGAACCCAACCGATGAGATTGGTTCACATCGAACCTTCCCGGGAAGGGCTTGTGATTCATTCCTGGGCAATCAACCCTCAACCGGATCTCGGAGACGTTTCGGACAGGGGGGTGCAATGAACACGTTCAAGAAAAAGATTTCGGCCGCAATCTTCGTACTCGCGGTAATCGCCGGATCCCCGATAGACGCCTCGGCCATCACGAGAACCAAAGTGATGATCAGGGCGCGGGCTTTTGCTTATCATCCATGGAGATGCACAACGGCCAACCTGACCGCTGGTTGCGATCCGGGTTATTCAAGCGTTTACATACCAGGCGATTATATGGGACTTCCCTACGACTGGGGCGGATACGTGAGTTTGTTCGAGTTTGATCAGCACATTTTGAACGGTTACGGCGCGGGTTCATACTCGGGCGACGGCGTACTCACCTGTACAACCGGGCTTGACTGCTCTGGCTATGTCAGCCAGGCTTGGGACACTCCCTGGAAGTACGGAACATGGACCATAGGTGATATAAGTCATGTTATCGCCCTGCAGGACGTTCTTCCGGGAGACGCTTTCAACATAGCCGGCTATCACATTATTCTCTACAGTCACACCCTGTCCAACGGAGACCCGGTGTTTTATGAAGTCATCGGATACAACACTCAGATCAACGTCACCGGTGGTTGGGCTCATGTAGCGGGGTACACACCGATTCGGTACAATCAGATCCAAGGGACTTCGGCCGACATACCACTTGGCTCTCCCGACAATCCGATTAAGATAGAGTCCTTTCCATACACCGACTCCCGCGATACATCCCAGTCACAAAGCAATGTACTCGACGCTTGCGGACTCGCTCCGCACACAGATCAATCCGGACCTGAATACATCTACGAGGTGAACTTCACCCAGCCCGGCATCCTTACCGTGAGCGTAAGTGATGACATCGGAGTGGACATAGACGTTCATTTATATGCATCCATGAACTCCAACGATTGCCTGGCCAGGCATGACACTCACTTTTCGGTTCCAGTGGATTGCTCCACCTATTACGTCGTGGCCGATACGTACGTAGGAAGCAGCGGTACTGTGTTTGCCGGCCCCTATGTTCTGAACGTGGATTTCACTCCATCCGGAGGTCCATGCGGTTCCCACCCGGGTGAATACGATTTTGAAGGCAAGCCGGGCGCACCCTGTGCATACCCGGGAAATGAAAATCTCCCTTTCTGCAACCCGAACCTGGGTTCCACGGTTTGTCTCTACAACGGAGACATGTCTTTCTGTTCTATGGAGTGCAACACCACAGAGGAATGCGGGGATATTCCCGGGGGTTGTTGTGAAAACATAGGAAGCAATCAATACTACTGCCTCGTAGAGAGTCTTTGTCCATCGGCTTCTCCCGACGGAGGAGTTCCAGATGGACAAACCCCACATGACGGTGGACCCACGGATGATGCTTTTGTCTCTTGGGATGATGGAGGCGGAGACGGAGGAATTCCACAGCAGGACGGAAGCATTCAAGACGCGGGAAAAGATGAAGAGCCGACCGGTTCATCATCTTCGGGTTGCAGTTGCACAGCCGCTGGTCGGAACTCTCCAAAAAATGGAACGCCCATCCATGGACCGTCCTTGATGCTCATTGCGATTGGGGTCGGTTTGAACCGTCGTCGAAAAAACAACCTGAAAAAACCGGTTAAGGTGTGACTAAAAAACAACCTGGGGACTCGCACAGCGATCCATCCAGCTGTGCAACGTTTGCGCGGCTAATCCGCTTCATTCTATTTTTTTCTCGTTTTCCGCCCTGAGCCTGGTTTCCACGATCTCTTTCACTTCATGGAAAAGAATAGGTTTTTTGAGTATCTTCTTAGCTCCGGCCTTTAGGATCTTCTGGACATTATCCGGACTATCATGCCCGGTGATAGCTATCACTTCTACGTCTCTCGTATCCGGGTCATGCTTGATCAGTTTGCATACTTCGAAACCGTCCAGCCCGGGCATCACGATATCCAAAAACACGATGTTTGGTCGGAAGGTTGTAAGCAACCTGCCGGCCTGAAATCCGTTTACAGCCGAAGCAAACTCGATTTCCCCGTCGAGTGTCTCAAGACTGTGGATGAAAAACTCTGCAATCCGGGGTTCGTCATCCACGATAAGAACCCTGAATTTCTCGTCAGGCAGTCTTCCTGCAAGCGGAATCTCGTGCTCCTGCATGAACACTTCCAAGTCCCTTAGAAAAATCCTTCTGTGACCGCCCGGAGTCCGGTATCCCTTGATAAGACCCTTATCAAACCAGTAGACTATCGTGCTCAAGGCCACCTTGCACAACCTGGCTGCATGCTTGGTGGAAAGCACCTTGTCGGTTCGCTTCGCCGCCTCGCCTTCATTCTCAGGCACCCTGTCCTTATACTTCTTTAACCGTCTATGTTTTTCCCCTCTGGGTGTCGTCACTGCTATATTCTCTCTCTCAGTTGCAACAACAGTTTTTCTCCGTTTGAGCTGACGGCTCTACTCCAATATTTTGACTTAAGGATTTTACCATTCCCGTTGTTGGTGTCAACGAATATACACAATATTCAACAACAAATTCATCCAAAATAAATTAAAGCCATATCACAACCTAATCCTGCTTTCAAATAGATTCCAATGCAATGTGTACATATCCTTGACCATCTTTTCCGGCAGTGCTTTTTTATTTTTATTATTTCATTCAGATCCCAAAGGGCAAACTCTTCGCTGAATTTGAGGAAACGGTACAAGATCCCAGGATCTCAAAAAACCGTTTAGCGCCGCCACGACTTTCTTCGAAAAATGAAAACTCCAAAAAACATCAAAAAAACAAGAGCAAAACCACTGCCCGTCATGCCTCCCGCTGACGAAATGCTTTTTGAAATCGGCATGATATGGCACCGGCACCCACCACGGCCGGGGTGAATCCAGGGATCGTCATGCTCCCCTGCGTCCCCCGGCAGTGCATCGCCGTCTGAAACCCCACCATCCTGGTCCGCTACATCGGGTTCAACGTATACGTCCATGCGGACTACGTCTGCGGCATCCAGTTCGCTCCATGCATAAACAACAACAGGATAGACGCCGTATCGTTCGTATTCATAAGTCACAACCGATTCGGATGTATAAAGAGGTTCATTTCCGTCCCCGAAATCAAATACATATTCATCAATTTCACTGTTTACAGCATCCGCGCGAGCAGTGAAAGTCACAGAGGTTCCCGCCCCAACAACCTCCAAATCCAAAGATACCCGATCTGAAACCCACTCGTAAGATCTCGATAACAGCTCCGCCCTGCTGCCCGGGGGAAACTGTTCGTTGTCGCCTCCCGGCTCATCCTCATCCTCCCCATTTGCCGGATCCATAATTACTTCAAGTCCGAAACCGAAAAACAAAGACCTGTGACGATGAGTTTCGGCAAGCGGATCTACCATGTACCGGGTATAAGGGTCATAGGCCACCGCAACGGTCCCGGCGCCCGAAAACGGACCTTGGCTCATCCTTAACACCATGCTGGACCAATCCTCCTGTTCATCATAGTAGCCGGTCTGTACAATCTCGCCCAGCAACCTAAGGTCACCTGTCGCCATTCCGTCATGAAGTTGAAGGTTTTCGGTAATCAATCTGGGTTTTCCAACCTGAAAAACCCGGTATTCGCTCAAGGGCACCAAGAGTCCGGTATTCCAGTCGTAAAGAGGAAAGTCAGGGTAGGTTCCGGCTCCCGCCAGGAGAGAAGTCCTGGTATGCCTAGTATTGCGCAGCGGACCCTGGCCGATAACAATCAAGCCTCCACCCCGGGCGGCAAAAGCCGAAATTCTGTCCAAACTTCGAATCCCGTATCCACTGGCATGATAGCCGACATCATCACCTGTATAAACCAGGAGCGCCCTGTAGCGCATTAGTTTCGGTAACGGAGGAACCGCTGCAGCATCACTCGGATAAACTTCACTTGCAAACTCATAGGAAATCCCCGCTTTTTGAGCAGCTTCCCGATAAACGTATCCGAAATCCCAGCTCTGGTTTTCCGCGTAAAACGACATGTCCACGATAAGCAGATCCACCTCGGGTCCGTCCGGGACAACGCGGACATGATAAGGCAACCGGGTGGAATCTCCACCGTTCGAATGAACCAGTTCCAAGATACCCGTGAGATCGACCGGGTCCACCCCTTCCCCGACGCTTACGCGTATTTCCAAATCCACCGGTTCCCCGGAATCCAAAACAACAACCTCACCCTCTGCAGGCTCTACTTCCACCCCTTCGGGCCAGGGATCACCGTTCCAACGAACAGTCACCTGGCCGACCTCCCCACCCTGTCCTCCGGGACCGGATAGTGCTGTAACCATCAATGTGGATCCCCACTCCTTAACCTCACCCAGGTTCAGCACGGGCGGATCCGCCAGGATCTGCAAATCCAGCAATCTGGATACGTCAACCAATCCACCACCCCTTTCCCAGGCTGCTGCAGGCCCGGTTCCATCATAGGTGCGCAACCCCTCCGGCGATGTCGTTCCAATTATGGCCGCCTTTATTTCGTGGTGGCCCCACGACTGATTCCGCCCTTTCAAAAGGGCAGCCATGCCCGCCACATGAGGACACGCCATCGATGTTCCACTTTTCAGCCCCCATGGCCTGGTCAAAGCAGATCCGACCCGATGCGCATCCGCGGACAATATCAATGTCCCTGGAGCCACCACTTCCGGCTTTAAACCGGCCCAGGCCGTCGGACCCCGGGAACTGTATGCGGTCACAACTCCCTCCTCCGCCTCTTCTTGGTAAGGCGTCTGTCCACCCCCAAGAAAAACCTCGGCTTCGGAATAGGTTTCAGCCCAGTCGCTAATAGCCTGTCCGTCGTGATAAGTGACCATAACCGCGGGAATGGATACATTTACACCCGACATTGCAAAAGAGGCTTGCCCGGGAACGTGATTCCTGACTATCACGGCCAATGCGCCGGCCGCGGCCGCGTTTTGAACCTTGACTGAAAAGTAGCACCCACCCCTTAGCACCAGCACCACCTTGCCTTCCAGTGCACCGGGGGAAAAAGGTGCGCAGGCTTCCACGTTGGTTCCTCCGTCGACAACGGTCGTGGTAGCCAATGGTTCCGGCCCGAACCCGTCGGAAACGTCAGTGCTTATCCGGCCCACCGTCATGGGGATTGATTGAAGTTCCTCCGGAACCGGTTCCGGCGCGGTAATCTCCAGGAAATTAGCGAAACGCCTTCCCGTCATCACCGCCCCTACCGTGATAAATGGGCCGTATGTCCCTGGTGCTGCAATGCTCCCGTCCCCCGGCCCCTCATTTCCTGCAGCAAAAACGACAACCCGGCCGGCTTTGACCGCATTTCCGTAGACCTCGAGCGCAGGATCCCACGGTCCGAACACATCGGGCCCCCCCCACGAATTGCTTATTATGTCCGCTCCGTCGACAACCGCGTCTTCAAAAGCAGCCATGAGTTCCGGTTCCCTGGCTCCGGTCGACCCGCTTTCTCCGCGATAAAAAACCTTGTAATTCATCAGGTAAGCGGCAGGCGCCACTCCGCTCACCTCGAGCAAGGTTCCTTCCACGTCGAACATGGTACCGGCCGTTCCGGCTATTACGCCGGCGCAGTGAGAACCATGACCGTCGTGATCAATTGGATTCGCCTGGTCTCTCGTCAGGTCAACCGGATCATCCGGGCGAAAATATGCCCTGGCTGCAATAACCTTGGGAGTTGTGTAAGCCACGGCGCCTTTGGGAAAACCGGGTGGATACATCATTCCGGCAGGATTGAAAAAGGGATTCTCGTGATCTATTCCCGTATCGATGACCGCAACCTTCACCCCTTGTCCGGCGTTCCAAACGCCTCCCGTATTTTCCCAGTATTCCGGAACCTTGATCATATCAAGTGAAGCATCAAGTACCGGCCCATACCACACCCTGTCCGTGCTTCTGACCGACGCCGCCCCCGAAATCCTCGAAATACGGCTCACCTTGTCAGCGGGGATCTTCAAGGTCATCCCGTTGAACAGAACACGGTAGACATGATGCCGCTCAGAGCGGCCCTCGATTTGCAAGACCCTCTGCCAAAATGCTTCCTGCTCGCGATCCAGCAAGCCAAGGTACGCCTGCGCCTCGGCCGAGTCCACATCCAGCTTTCCTCCTGCATCCCTTCGAGGCAGGGGAATCCCGGGCAAATCCCCCTCATAGTCCACCAAACCGGGCCGATCCAGCCTCACTATGACACGCACCCACCTATCCGGAGTTTTTTTTGCGGATAGATCAACTTCATCTCCCGAATGACCTTCTGAAACCGCATAAAAAAACATCGCGGGCAACGCCATGCAAACACACAACCCCAAAAAGGTCACAAACCGCGCCGAACGACGCCGAGGTCCCCACGTCTCCACTGTTTCGCTCCGTTTCCCCGAAATCACTCTTTTCGATTCAGCTTTCTTCTCGCGTGTCATCTGCTTTTTTCTCCTGCATCGCCCATCCCCAAAAAAGATGCGAACACTCACCATTTCATCGTTATTATCCTCGAACACTATTGCTCGAATCCCTGGATGCTACCACAAAATCAGTGCCCATAAAATCAATTGCTGCGCTACCGATCCTAAGAACAGAGGTCATCCGGCTACAAGAGCCGCTCTCCAATCCGCAGGGCAATCGTGTTCTATCTTTTGTTCCGTCGGTGGGCCATACTATAGTTCGTTGATGGGGCCGGTTAGATTTACATCTTTTTTCGCGGTTCAGGACGAGCCGAAAAAAATCCAGTCGTCCAAAAAGCCGACATCTGAGTTGCGCTTCCGGGTGGACGGTGGCAGGGGATGGTGGAAGGATGAAGCAACTCGGACGAGCCGCAGATGAACCTCCGTCAAGGAGGTTCTCACAAGGCGCTCGGCGGCTTGGACGCTGCCGTAAAATCACAGGCTCG
>SLPX01000152.1 GCA_007131745.1 Myxococcales bacterium | reverse complement strand
TCAGGTTTGTGCCGTTCGCGCCTGTAAACTTTGACGGGATGGAACCGTGTTCAATCCATTCCAACCCGGGAACCGTCAAAACGTGGTAAGTCGTCTGGGTGAAGACATATGCTTCACCGCGGGTTTGAGCGTTCGCAGCAGCGATCACCGGCTGGGTCGGAGCGTGGGGTTTTCCCGCGTAAGTAATCATGGTGGTCGACCAACCACCCGAAACCGTTTGGATGGAATACAATAACGGCAGGTTTTCTATCTTGCAGTCAGGCGAACAGCCGTCTCCTGCTATGTTGTTGCCGTCGTCGCATTCTTCCACGCCCTCCCATACGTAGCCGTCGCCGCAGGTAGCCAGCTTGCAGTTCGGCAAACATTCACCTGTTGTGGAGTTTTGATCTCCGTGGTCACACTCCTCCCCTGGGTCCAGGATTCCGTTGCCGCAACCCGGCAGAATGCATTCCGTTGTGTCGAACATACATCCGGGGCTGCATTTCAGCGTTCCTCCCGTATAGTTGCCGGGAATGGTAGTGCAATCGTTTCCTCCAAGCAGATTGCCGTCGCACTGTTCACCCGGATCCAAAATGCCGTTTCCGCAAAGGATCTCGCAAAAACTGGGTTCGCCCGAACAGGACCATCCCGCTTCGATCTTACATTCAGAGCTGCATCCGTCTCCATCTACGAGATTACCGTCGTCGCATTCTTCTCCTTCTTCGATGATTCCGTTGCCGCATATTCCCTCGCCGTTTTCGCCTCCCCCTCCGTCAACCCCCGCGTCGATCGTGGGCAATGGTCTCGAATCGGATTCCTGAGCGCACGCTGCAATCCAAAAAGTGGAGAAAAATAGGATGCAGAAAATCCACAGTTTTTTTGATGATATCATTTTAGTTCACTTTGGTTTTCAGTTATTATTATTGTCCGCTCTCTGCTACTCTCCCACATTAAACTGTTACGATGAATTTGAAAAGGCGGAAGGAGCAGCCCTTAGTGTTTATCAATGTCTTAAAATATTGATGGCCGGGTGAAAATCCGGCATAAAGTACGCTGTCATGAGCAAGGAAGAATTGCGAAAAAGAATAGACGAGGTGGATGAGGAAATAGTCTCTCTTCTCATCCGACGGATGAAGTTCGCTCTGGAAATCGGGGAGCTGAAAAAGTCCTCCGGAGAAGCTGTTAGAGATTCAGGCAGGGAGGCAGCCTTGCTGGAAAAGGTCGGGGGAATGGCTACCCACCCGTTGGCAGGGGCGGACCTTAAGATAATCTTTGACACGATCATGAGCGTATCCCGCCGGCTTCAAAATGAAAAACAAGAGAAAGAAAAATAGTGTCGTAGAAAAAAACTGAAAGGTGGAAAAATGACGAAAACCCAAGAAAACCTGTACACTGCATACGTGGGTGAGGCCAAGGCGGCCATAAGACTTCTGGGCTTTGCCGAAAAAGCGGACAAGGAAGGGTATCCTCAGATAGCGAAGTTGTTCCGAGCTATTTCCGCGGCCGAGCGGATTCATGCAGTGAAACACCTGCGGCAGATGAAAGTGATCAAATCGACCGAAGAAAACCTGGAAGCCAGTTTTGAGGGTGAAACCAGCATCAGCGAAAACATCTATCCGGAGTTTATCCGCCAAGCCGGGGAAGACGGGGACAAGGGCGCGGAGATCGGTTTTAGTTACGCGCGGGACGCGGAGCAGGTTCACGCAGGGTTGTACAAAAAAGCCATGGCGCACATGGCGGTTGACGAAGAGACGACATACAACGTTTGCTCGGTGTGTGGGTACGTGGTCGACGGAGCAGCGCCCGACGAATGCCCTGTTTGTTCAGCTCCAAAAGAAAAATTCTTCGAGGTTGAATGATTTTGTCGGCCGGCGTGGGAATGGAGTGTTCGGGAAATTTTTGTTTCAGAAACCGGGGGTTTCCATTTTACCTTCGGATCGCCCGGTTATAAACTGCTGAATAACGGGGTCGTTGCTTTCCCTGAACTCTTTCGGCGTGCCGACCATGTGAATGATTCCCTTGTAAACCATCGCGATCCTGTCTGCTATTGAAAAAATGCTTTCCAGGTCGTGCGAAACAACTATCGACGTGGCGCCGGTTTCATCGCTCAGGGTTCGTATGAGCTTGTCGACCCGTCTAGCGGAGACCGGATCCAGGCCGGTGGTGGGTTCGTCGAAGAGGACGTATTCCGGGTCCATTGTGAGAGTCCTGGCTATGGCAACCCGTTTTCTCATGCCGTCTCCGAGCGCCGCGGGGTAACGATGCGCGAAATCCGACATTCCCACCTTCTCTAAAAGCGACATGGCTTCTTTTTCCGAGTTTTTTCCCTTGAGCTTTTTGTGTTTCCTTAGCGGAAGGATGATGTTTTCCAGAACGGTTAGCGAGTCGAAAAGAGTCGAGCTCTGGAAAACCATTCCGCACCGCTTGCGTATGGGGTAGTAATCTTTTTCCTTCAGATTGTGTATGGGCTTGCCGTCGAGCAGGATCTCTCCTTCGTCCGGTTTCAAAAGACCGATGATGTGCTTGATTGTGACGGATTTGCCCACGCCCGACGTTCCGATGATGAAAAGCACCTCGCCTCTTTGGACTTCAAGATCAACGCCTTTCAGCACTTTCTTATCGCCGAAAGATTTGTGAAGATTCTTGAACGTGAGAGACATGTCTTAAAGCTCCGCTCAACTCGAAAATCAAATTCAAAAACCCGCGTCGCCGACCTTTTTCATCCCCTACGATTAAGGGGGAATCTACAATCCATGGGCCTGAAATACCGCGTAGCCGATCGCTGACAAGATGAAATCCAGCATGATGACAGCGAGGGAACTGTTGATCACCGCACGGGTGGTCGCCTTTCCCACGCCTTCGGAACCGCCGTGGGTGGTCAGGCCGCAATACCCGGAAACAATCGGGATTGCAGCTCCGAAGACGATACACTTGGTCAAGCCGATTATCGCATCTCCGGCCGTCACTTTGTCGAAAACGAAAAACACGTATGGATTCACTCCGAATGACGCATACGCCATCAGCGCGCCGGAAAGTATTGAAACCAGGGTTCCGTAGATCGAGAGCACCACCGTCATGAACACGGAAGCCAGGAAACGGGGCACCACGAGATAATCTATGGGATCCACACCGCACATTCGCAAAGCATCCACCTGTTCGGTCACCATCATGGATCCGATTTCCGCGGCGATTCCTGCTCCGACCCTGGTGGCGAGCATCATGGCGGTGAGGCTGGGTACGAAAGCGTGTACCATTCCCTTTATGAATTCAGGGCCTACCTGTGACATGTCGCCGGTAATCTTGTTTATCTGGAGGCAGACCTGGAAAACCAAAACCATGCCCAGGAAACCGATTGTCGCGGTTACGAACAAAAGGGATTTGTTGCCGACCTGGTACATCTGTCTAACGACTTCGCCCTTGGGCCGTTCACCTTTGAACGAGCCGATGAATGTGGAGACGAGCACGGTGACAAGGGTTTTCGCCGCGATTACGAAATCCACAGCACGCGCGCCCATTTTCCTGACCGGTCTCAGGTGAGGCCGGTCTTCCTCTATTGGAATCCAAGTCGGTACGGTCGTTTGTTCCGCGCTTTCGGGATTGGTGTCTTTGTTGTTTGCCAAGTTCATTTCGACTTCAAATTCCGTATCAGTGTCTGCCTCCGTACAAACCGGCTCAGCTCAGGAAAAACGTCAAAAAGTAATCCGCGAAAACAATTCCCAGAGCCGACGCCACGACAGATGCGTTTACCGCTCGTCCGACGCCCACGGCTCCGCCCTTGACCGTGATGCCGTAGTGGCAAGAGGTCAGGGCTATGACCACGCCGAATACCGCTGCCTTGATCAGACCGTGAAAAAGGTCTTCCAGCCCTAGTGATGTCGTGAAGCTCATCATGAAGACGCCGTATTCAACATCCAACATGAGTTTTCCAAAGAGAGCGGCGCCTCCAATCGCTACGAGGATCCCTATTATCGTGAGCAGAAACAGCATGATAATCATCGCAAAAACCCTGGGCGCTATGAGATACGACATAGGTTCCACGGCCAGAGCCCGCAGCCCGTCTATCTGTTCGGTCACGGTCATGGTGCCCAGTTCGGCAGTGTTGTTGGAACCCACCCGGCCCGAGAACATGAGTCCGATCAGGATGGGACCGATTTCACGCAAAACAGCGTACCCCGCGCCCCAACCTACAAGCGCGGTGGCGCCGAATCTTTTTACGAACACCCCCGCCTGCACCACCATGATGCCGCCCACAAAGAATGCGGTGAGGAGCACAATGGGAACCGATTCGTTTCCCATTTTGTAAAGGTTTCGGATGAATTGCTTCGAGTCCACGCGGGGAGGGAAGAGGCATGCAAGTGTTCGTATAAGCAGTACGACTATGCCTCCGAAATCAGAGGCCATCTTTTTTATCATGTTGAAAAGCCTCTCGGCGATGTGGACGAACTTTCTACAAGTTCGCCGGTTCCCGCGGAATCATTACAGAGGCCCTGTGAGCTCTCCACGAATGAACTGGTGTACCACAGGATGTTCGCACGCGTCCAGTTCGGCCACCGGCCCGTCATAGACCAGTTTTCCCTTGTAGATCATAGCAATTCTATCAACGAACGAGCGCAGAGCATTGACATCGGACGAAACCGCGAGCACGGTTCCCTTGCTTCGGTCCTGGATGTCCCGCAAAAGATCATAAACTTTGGACGTGGTGACCGGATCCAGACCGGCCGTGGGTTCGTCGTAGATCACAAATTCCGGCGTGGATATCGTGGCCCGGGCTATGCCCACCCTTTTCTTCATTCCTCCGCTCAATTCCGCGGGCATCTTGTCTTCGCTTCCGGCCAGCCCGACCGATTTCAAGCGGCTCAACGCCAACTCCCTGAGTTCCGCGGGATCCATGTTTCCGCCCCAAAATATCGGGAACGCCACGTTTTCCCCAACGGTCATGAAATCGAAAAGCGCGTTGTTTTGAAACAACATCCCGAATTTCCGCCTGGTCTGCATGAGTTCTCTTTCCGAATCCCCGGTTATGTTCCTCCCGTCTATTACGACTTCACCGCTGTCCGGACGTATGAGTCCGCACACCACCTTGAGCAAAACGCTCTTACCAGATGCAGCAGGGCCGATGAGCCCCCACACCGTGGATTTCGGAATCTCGAGATCGATTCCATCCAGCACGGTCTCGTTCAAGAAACTCTTTTTTACATTCTTCAGCCGAATCATGTCGCCGCCTTCATCAATAAAGAGTGAGCGACCGATGCATTCAGTCTCCGGTCGTCTGTTCAGCTGGGGACCTGGCACACCGGATCCCGTAAGGACTGTAACGATGCACAGGGTTACCTTGTTGGAAGCGATACACGACTCGAAGGTCACGTGCGTCAATAACTTGAAAACCGCCGCCCCGAAGCACCCGGTTGCCGGTACAATCATCAATTCTATTCACCGGGTCCACGGAATTCTCCCCACGATTTTTATATATATCCATGTCAAAACAATCCAAGGTCCATTCTTTTACATTACCGCACATATCTTTGAGACCGAAAGGTGAATCTCCTGTCGTGCCGGTAATGTAACCTACCGGCCATGTTCCGGAATGATCGCCGCAGTAGTTGAAGTTGCACCGCTCACAGTGAGGTTCGGGACTATCTCCCCATGGATAGGTTCGGCTATCCGTTCCTCTCGCGGCTTTTTCCCACTGGGCTTCGGAGGGTAAATCACCACCCACCCATTGGCAGTATTCACGAGAATCAGCCCAGTTGACACAGTTGATTGGATGATCCTCCCTGTCCTGTGGTTCGACGGTCCAGTTGCAATAATCCCAACTACTATCTCTAGGTGGTCCGATACAAGCCCCGGAATTCCAGCACTCCCGGTACTCAGCCACGCTCACCTGTGTGCGCTGTATGCAATAAGCTGAAAGCGTCACTGTATGCCGGGGAGACTCGTTTCCGATGCCTCCCCAGCATTGGTCGCCGTTATTGCACCCCATCTGAAAATCCCCGGCCTGGATCAAGACCCATCCATCTCCACAACTGTCGAATTCACATCCTGAAGTATCGAAGTCGGAGCAGTCGTCAAGACAACCAAGCTCACCGCCACCATAAAAACCTCGTGTCTGGCAGGTTTGTCCCCCCAGATCCATGCCGTCGCACTCTTCTCCATCTTCTTTGATATTATTTCCGCACACAGGAAAATCGCTATTGCCTACACTTCGAAAACAGCGGAAATCTTCGCTACCAGGCCGCCTTTCACGGCACGTCCATCCAGCGGGGCAAGCTCCAGTACCGCCATCCGGATCACACTTGTAATGATCTTCCTTTAATCTCAGTTTTCCACACCCCGCCATGATGACGAATGCGCAAAGCAAACTCCACGACAAAAACCTCGTTATCACGAGAAAATACTTTTTTTCACGATTTGTCGGCCTCAATCTCTTTAACCCGATCCCTCCGGACCTTGCTTGGCAAACATTTCTTCTTTCCATGGGTCTGTTTATACAACAAACATGAGACATTTGCTCACTTTTCCGTATTTGAAAACATGGATCGAAATGCTTGCCTCCTTATGTCCGGAGTTCTAGTATCACATGGCAGTTTGCAGAATTCCGGAATGAAGGCATAAAACCGTCATGAAAAAAGAAACGCTGCTTCAGCAATTTGCAGAATACTTTGAATCGCTCTCCAACGTGCGACTTGCCCTCTTGTTCGGGTCGATAGTAGATGAGCGGTTCGATCGAAACAGTGATATCGATATTGCGGTGGATGGGTCTTTTTCTGTTGAAGACATTCTCTCCATGAAGCGGGATCTTTCCGTTCTCAGCGGTCGGGAGATAGACATTATGGATTTGAAAAGAGCTGAAGGAATCATTTTGCACCGGATCATGACAAAGGGTTTGAGAATCAAGGATGATATCGGTCTTTTTGTTCATTATCTGAAAAAAGCGCTGTATTACATCGAGGATTTTTATCCGCTACAAAAAATGGTGCAGGATGAACAGATTCGGAGTTTTGTTGATGGATAAGGATGTTATTCGCAATAAGCTTACATCATTGATCCGCTGCATGAAGCGCATCGAAAACAGGAAACCTGCGACACCCGAAGTTTTGGCAGGGGATTTGGATTCCCAGGATATTATCGTTCTCAACTTGGAACGAGCCGTTCAATTGTGTGTTGATATCGGGCTGCATATTCTCGCAGCGAATAGAGCTGAACCGCCGGCTACAATGAGCGAAGTCTTTGCCGGGCTGAATGAGCTGGATTTGATTCCGGGTGAAACCGCGGAGAATTTATCTAAAGCCGTGGGTTTTCGGAATATCGCGGTTCATCAATACCGGAGTATCGACTGGGAGATAGTTTTTTCCATTCTAAAGGAAAACATGGCGGATTTTACCGAATTCACCAAAAGTATCTTTGACATTCTGAATAAGCCTTAAAAACTCCCCAATGTACTCATCTCAGGTCGGACTCGACTTTAAGGTGTCTTTCTGACCGAGCGAGCCCCTGATGCTGTCAATAAACGATAGGGGGCCTGACACACCGGAACCCGTTCCAGTTGCTACGACCTGTTTGGCCGCTAAATGTGCGGTGTACGACCCGAAAAGCATTCTGATGCCATCCACTGAAACGACCGCCGCGTACAACCCGTGAACATTCAGCTGACCAATTTGCCGGGTCCACGCAATTCTCCTCACGGTTTTCGAAAAAGTTATCGTCAAGACAATCCAAAACCCACTCCCGCACGTTACCGCACATATCTTTGAGACCGTAAGGTGAATCTCCTTCAGTGGTCGTCAGGTATCCTACCGGCCATGTTCCCGGAGGTTCGTGAGGGTAGCAATTCTCATAATTACATCTATTACAGGAAAGTGGTTGATTTCCCCACGGATAAGTGCGTCCATCCGTTCCCCTTGCGGCTTTTTCCCACTCAGCTTCGGTTGGTAAATCTCCGCCCAATGATTGACAGTATTCCCGAGCCTCATTCCAGTTTATACAATACCCTCCCAACACTGCTCTCCCTAGTTATACGCTTACATCGTTGATCCGCTGCATGAAGCACATCGAAAACAGGAAACCTGCGACACCCGAAGTTTTGGCAGGGGATTTGGATTCCCAGGATATTATCGTTCTCAACCTGGAACGAATCCGGCAGGGGTTGACGGCGGATGGTATTTGAGACAATTTTGGATGAATGAAGGGTTTTTCCAAATTCATATTGGTCGGTTCAGCGTTGATGCTATTGAGGTTTGTTCCTGCCGCTATGGCGGAAGGAGTATCTTCGGAAGATGAAATCAACCTGAAGATCAGGAGGGCTGAGGAAAGCGTGAGGGCGGGTGAATTTGAACGGGCCGTGGAGTTGTATGAGCAGATCGCGCTTGCGGATATTGAAACAGCATCCAGGCGGCTGGGACCACTTTATGCCCGGCTCGGCCTTCATGAAAAAGCGTTGAATTTCTACAGGGCAGTGCTCAAGGGACGACCCCGCGATTCTTGGGCATGGTACTGTTATGCTTATGCCCTCCGGTCAAAGGGCGACTATTTAGAGGCGAAAAAAGCATATCGGAAGGTTCTCGAGATATCGCCGGATGATGTGAATGCTCTGTACGGTCTTGCGTGGACATACAGGGCGCTTGACAAACACGAGGAGGCACTTCGTTATTTTCGAGCGTACGCGCGAAAGGAGAAACGCAGCGAGGCTGCAGGCTGGAAAGCGAGGGCGGAGAAAGAGTCGACTGTGTTGGCGAAGCTCCTGAGAAAAACGGAGGAGGAAGTCGCGGAGAGAAAAAAACCGGAGCCGGACATTACGGACGCTGCGTATGACGAGGTGGAGCTTGTTCTGAAAGAAGCAAGTGATGCAGAAAGTTCAGGTGAAAAGGAAAAGGCGGAAAGTCTTTTCGGGGACGCGTTGAAAAAGCATGCAAGGGATGCAAGGGTTCATCGTTCCTATATAGAGTTTTTATTGAGGTCGAACAGGCTGCAGGACGCGGAAACAGCCCTAAGGCTGAGTCTCAGAAATGTAACGGGTTTTGCATGGGGGAGATGGCAGCTTGTCAGGCTTTTGCTGAAAACCGAGAGACCAGGTGAGGTTGAATTTCATTTGCGGATACTCGCTGCTGATCATCCGGAAGAGCCGGGAGGAGCGTGTGCACGGGCCCATTATCTCCTGAGCAAGGGTGAGAATGAGGAAGCCGACGGCATTTTTGATCGCGGAATGAGGATTGCCATCGAGGCTGACAATCGGAGTGCCTGGGAGTTTTGCAGAGAAGGCGCTCTGAAAACAGCGGAGGCTCTGGGTAAGCCCGCTCCGCCGGACGTGTTCGTGGAAGCTGGGGTGAAAAAGCGTCCGAAATTGGTGGATTCGAAAGATGAAAAGGAAATCGTAAAGCCTGAAAAGGTTGCGACCCTGAAAAAAAGGAAGAAAGCCGAAGTGGTGACGGCTGTGGAAGAAATCGAGTCTCCCGGGCCGGTTCCGCCTGAAATCCGGGAGGGAAGGGATAAGTTTGAACGCGGCGATTACGCTGCAGCCGGGAAAATTGCTGATGCATACCTTTCAAAGAACAAAAGATCATATCATGCATGGGTTTTGACGGCTGAAGCCGCGTTACGGCAGGGGAACCTGGATCGCGCTCACGGGGCGGCCGAAAGGGCTGCAAATCTTTTTCCACGCGGCGCGGCCGCCTACAGAATAATGGGACTCGTGGATCTGAAGTATAGAAGAAGAGCTTCCGCTGCAAACAATTTCGAGAAGTTCATAAGCCTTGTATCAGATGATGATCCTGAATCGAAACACTTGGATTTCGTTAAAGGGCTGTTGAAAAACCTTCGTTGACCTTCCGGCTAAATCATCCCTAAATTGACGCCTTTTGGTAATCATGTTACCCAATAATTAGTCGTTGGCGATTGATTGGTCCATATGAGAACCGGTTCGGTGGAGGATTCGACTGGACGACGATGAGAAAAAGACGAACGAGAATAAAGCTTAAGTCCCGTTTGGAGATTCCCAAGCCGCCCAAGCGCAGCCGGAAAAGCGCGGGATCGCGCAGGATGGCTACCAGGTCCAAGATAGGGTGGGGTGTGTTGCTGGTTCTTGTGATGATTGTTGTTAACTTGTGGGTGTTTGTGTGGGGGGGTAAGTCTGTGCGCAGGGTCAGGCAAGAGGCGACAGCCGCGGCGATAGAGAAGAATCCGGACCGTGTGGCGGAACTGGATAGAAGGGGTAAATCTCTCCTGGATCTCCACGTGCCCAAGGCGTTGTTCAATCCGGAAGCGCTAAGAAAAAGAGGTTCGGACGGGGGGGATGACGATTTCGCGGACATGGAGACAAGAATACTTCATGGTCGCATCGAGCGAGGGGACAGTTTGTACAGGGCATTTGGTCGCCTTGGTGTCGGCAGGGATGTTGCAGATTCGGTTGTTCGAGCTTTGCATTCAGTCTACGATTTCAGGAGGGCCAGGCCGGGACAACGTTTCCTGTTGAGAATATCAGGAGACAGTAAAAGCCTGGTCGACTTCGAGTATCATGCGTCGCCGGTGAAAGTGTACAGGGTCACCCGGGTTGGAGATCGTCTTGTGGGCGAAAAGGTGGACCGGCCTGTCGACACCCGGTTGTACATGATGTCCGTAAGAGTTCGCTCGAATTTGTACAATGCGCTCAAAGAGGTAAAAGGAGATGGGCGGTTGCTTAATCTGCTGGTCAGCGCCTTGTCTCATGATATGAATTTCTACACCGATATTCATGCCGGAGATGTCATGAGGCTCTTGATTGAAAAAGATTTCCTTGATGGAAAGCTGTATCGATACGGTCGTCTTTTGGCGGTTCAGTACGAAGGAAAATCCGGCAATTACGAAGCGTACTGGTATCAGTGCAGAAACGGAACAACAGGGTATTATGACGGAAAGGGGCAAGCTCTTCGAAGGGAAATGCTCAAAACGCCGCTCAGATACACGAGGATCAGCTCAAAATTCGACCTTAAACGGTTTCATCCTATATTGAGGAGATACCAGGCTCACCTGGGAGTCGATTTCGCCGCTCCCACCGGCACGCCCGTATGGGCCGCGGCCGATGGGGTGGTGACCTTTGCCGGGAGAAACCGCGCCGCAGGCAACATGATTGTCCTGGATCACCAAAACGGCATGGTTTCGATTTACATGCACTTGCAGAGATTCCGAAGAGGGCTTTCGAGGGGTGACGAGGTGCGGCAGCGGCAGGTTATCGGGTATGTCGGTTCGACCGGACGGTCTACGGGGCCTCATCTGCATTTTGGTGTGAAGGTAAACGGCCAATATGTGGATCCGCTGAAACTGGAGCCGCGTCGCGCTGATCCGGTGCCGAAGAAAGAAATGTCCGTCTACAGGGAAATAGCGGGTACATTCGGCAGGTCGCTCACCTCGTTGCCTCCGCCTTCGGAAGACGGCGGGATTTTACAACCCGCGGACGAACCTGTTCTGGCCGCGGTGGATGTGTTGAATCAGAGAATAGAAGATCGGGTCAAACGGCAAGAGAAGCAGGAAAAGGCCCGTGCCGCGAAAAAGGCAGCGAGAAAAAAGCGCTCCGGTGGTTGAAACACGGGCTGATTCGACTTGTTCGACAAAAGAATCGATACAGGAAGAACCCCGCCCGTTTGCAGAAGCGAATTGGACAGGGACGGTTTGATAAATTTGCGGAAAGTTTTTTTCGGGGTTCTCGGCTTGCTGGTTTTCTCCGGGGTGGTACACGCGAACAGCGAACCAAACTCTTCAGATGGTGGGGATGTTCCGGTTTCAGGAAATGGGCGAAAATGCAGAGTGTGCGGCCACTCAAACAGGGATAGACCGGTCAGACTTGTAACGTTCGGCGCGGGTCCCGCTGTGGGGGGCGCGCGTGTCCCTTCGCTGGGCTGGTTTAGAACCGACGTTTCCATGTCATTTTACGGCGGCATCTTGTTGCACCCGCAGGCAATGGTCCGGTTGGAATATCATTCCAGTGTTGAAAGGTTCATGATGGGGTTGTCTCTTGGAGGTAAGTGGTTGCCTTTGGACAAATGGAAATGGGGGACTCCGTACTTGAGGGGTTCTTTTGACATCGTGATGGCCGGCGCCGGTGTTCAGCCCGGTCTCACGGGAGCGTTAGGTTACACATGGTGGAGTCCATGGCATTTCGGAGTGTATGCAGAATCGCGGTTCGCAGGTAGATTGACAAGCCCGCGTGTGCTGGAAATCACCGGAAGCGTCGGAGTGTTCGTCCATTTCTAACGAGTTTGACGGGAGAACTGTTTCTTTATGCTTTGCTCAATGAATTTTAAGGCTCCCTTCATATTCAAGATGATTTTGGCGATACTGTCTTTGTTGCACATCGGTTGTTCAAAAAAAGAGGTTATTCCGATGGGCCTGCAAGAAACAGGAACCATCGGTTCAGAGCAATATGTTGCCGTTTATCTTTATCCTGAACTCGGGATTTCGCTTGAAATCACCTCTCCCAGGGAGGGTAATCCGGCGTTGTTGGCGCCTGGGGAGGTGGAGATTTCAATAACGTATTTTTCGGCGGCTCGTGAAAACCCGGAAAATTGCGGTTTCTATTTATCTGAAGATATGAATGGTTTGGACAATGCGATTCCGTTGGAAACGGTTTCCTCGACAGAGTGTGACGAACATGGTTTGTGCAGCGCGGTTTTGGTTTCTTCCGTGGGGTTGGAAGGAGGTCGTCTTTACACTCTGTGCGTGGATACGGGGGAGGAAGTCGTTTGCCGACCCAGGTCGGTGTATTTTTTCGATGAGGTTCCGAACCCTCTCAAAATCGCGCATATTACGGATTTGCACCTGGGCGGGATAGTCAACAGCTCTCGAACACTCGGGAGTTTTCATGACCTAATGGACGCTCTTGAGGCGAATCGCTCTGAAGTGGATGTGATTATCGTGACCGGTGACATCGGTCACGATGGTAGGGCCCACCAAACAAGAGCTTTTTACGAAGGTCTGGAACGAATCACCATACCTGTAATTACTTGCTCCGGAAATCACGATTACCATGAAGGAAATATCGTGAATTACCTGCAGCAGATAACACCTCGGCTGAATCATGCAACCAGGCTGGGTCCTTACCTGATTGTTGCACTGGATTCAGGCCCTGGAAAATATTCGGTGGAACCCATGAGTATGAGTAACAACAGCGTGGGGCTTTGGGAAGACCAGATTTCTTGGTTCAGCGATACTTTGCAGGGCGAAGGAACATCCAAGATCGTGTTTTTACACCATCCGCCCTATGCGTTTTCCGGGAGCGTCATTGGAAGACGAAGAAAGGAATTTCTGCGGGTTAGCAGGAATAACAACGTTTCACTCATCCTTGCAGGACATACCCATCTGAACGAGGTTTATGATTTCTACGGTACGGGTTACGGTCTTTCACCTCGAACCGGTTCTTCGCCGAAGGCAGATCGGTTGCCGCTCACCTTGACGACGGCCAGGTCCACTGAACGTATACCGGGTTACAGGCTCATTCGAATGGCGCCTGACGGATCTTTTACCTATCGTTTCGTCCAGGTTCACAACTGATTTTTGAATATAGCCGCGATCATTCCGTGACCCTCAGCCAAAGAGTTTCATATGGTTCAAGACGTATGGTCGCAAAACCATCGTGCATTTGAAATTCCTCATGCTTTTCAGCTTCGATTTCCCATAGTCGGAAGGAATGTTTTGCGGTCAGGTTTTCCAGGCTTACATTCACTTCTGTTCTGTGTTTCGTTCCATTGTGGATCACCGCTGTTTCATCAACTGTGTCGCCCCTCTCATTTCTATATCGCCGTACGAAAGATCCGATATCACGTCGCATGGTGTGAAGCGCTTCCTCCGGTCCGCCGCTTTTCAAGGCCGGGTTGAGCCGCCTGGCCCTTAAAAGCCGCTTCAGTCCGGAAAAAACCTTGTTTTCGCCCTTCATGGCTGATTCGATGAGGCTGTCTGTTATCCGGTTTCGATGAAGGAGCCGGCCGTCGATAAATCGGAACAAGGAACTTTGCGGAGCTGGAAACCCTACGGGTTCGTCACATTGCAACCCAGGTTTCAGCTTTTTGATTTCATCGAACACCGGATGGTCCTTTTTCAAAATGTGTTTTTTGCTCAATTCCTCAATGTACTCGAATGTCTTTTGGAGTGCGTGGGGCCAGGCGTTTCCGAGCCCCAATTCAGTCCCTCCATACACGGCAGGCACACCGAAGTGACCGAGTAGAAACTTGTAAAACGAAAGTATCCGATCCGTGTCGTTTTCAAGGAGGCTTGACAGCATAGCGCCTCCGCTGTTGCCGTTTTTGTACACAACGCCGCCACAGTCCGTAATTCGCTTTTGGAATCGCTTTTTCGGTGCTTCCTCTCCATCTCCTTCATCGTGATCGGGAAGGAATCCAAGGTAGATTTCATCGTGATGGTTTCCCGTGTACAGCAATAACCTGGTGTTGGCCGGGAAATCCAGATTTCCGGTTTCCTCCAAGTGCTTACTCCAGTGGAGAAAATCTCCAAAAACGCCCGCGTAGAGAATATGAACGACTTTTTCAAAAGCAAAAACCGTATCCGACAGGGCGCCTGTAATTACGCCGTTGATTTCCACTTGCCGGCCTATATACCGTCTCGATGTGCGAATGCTCTCGACCAGTTCGGGGAGAAAAACCGCCGCGGGGTTGATGAGCTTGATGTAGCGGTGGAATAGTTCGCAAAGAAAACCCGTTTCCACAGCGTGTTGTCCTGAGTGGCCCGCCGGTTTCACCCACCAGGGAATAGCGTCCGCACGAATTCCGGAAACACCCATGGAAAGCCAGTAACCTATGGTTTGAAGATGTTCCCTGATGACTTCCGGATTTCGCAGATCGAGATCCTTTTGAAACGGGAAGAAGGACGAGTAAAACCAGAGCGTGGTTTCATCACCGCCGGTCTGAATCCTTTCCGGGATCCAGTGGCTTTGGCTCAGGTCGGGAAAAAGCAACAGCCTTCGATATGTAGTCCCGGTTTGCTTACAAGTGTATTCCAACCATGCGTTGCCGTCATTGTCGCAGATCAATGTTCCCTTAGGTGGTGCGTCGGATGTCAGGAAGTACGACATGAAACGAGGGTCGCCGGCCAGAGCGCGGCGAAACCAGTCGTGATCCTCGCTGACGTGCGCGGGTATCAAGTCCATGACCACGTGACCGTCCCGCTTCCGGACTTCCCGAATCAGCCGGAAAAAAGCCTTGTCACCGCCCAGCGCGGGATCCACGGAGCGGTAATCACTCACATCGTAGCGGCCGTCTCGGTTGGGGGATCTGGTCAGCGGCAGGAGGTAGAAAACCCTGACTCCCAATTCATTCATGTAGTAGTCGAGGTGGTTCGTTATGCCGTCCAGGGTCGAAGGCTTGCCCGGGTGTTTTCCACCCGTGCCGTCCGGATAGAGGTACGCCCAGGTGTCGTCCGCCCAGGACGTGGATTCCCTCGTTGCGTCGGCCTTATACATCTTTCCGGAACTCGCGGGTGATTGCAGCCTGGCTGACTCCAATTCGTAGAAAAAGTAGTAGTAGATTTCATCGGATGCTCCGGGATTGATCCCGAAGGCCAACTCGCCGATTCGCATCCTTGAATCTTCATCATGGTTCAAATGTACATGCTCGATGAATCGTTTTCTGAACAACGGATCATTCAGCGACTTCCGAAACGTTTTCAAGGAGCTGAATTCAATTGGTTCCATTTCGATGATTTTCCGGTTCCTTGTTGACACTGTTCCGTTGGTTTTGTTATCCAGTTTGCACTTTGAATCAATGCTTTTCAATGGTTTGCAGGATATGAAAAAACACGAGTGGAAAACACATTTTCGAGAAATGAACTTTAAAATACTACTTTTCGTTGTCTTGACGGCATGGTCCCTTGCGGCTTGTGGGTTGCGCGGCACCGCCGGCAGGGACACCGGCGGCCTGCCTGTTGTGGGCGGACAGGCCGTTTCGGAAGATGAGGCGGGTATTCTTCACAAAGAGAGTGAGAAAATCCTCGCCGGCGAAACGAGGAAACCCGTCGATGACCGGGTTGATGTTGGAACAATCCCGAGTAATTACGGGAAGGCTCTTGACCTCTGGGATAACCGCGCGTCCGTAATGACCTATACATCCAACGGATTGTTTGTACGTTGCGGAGAGCCTGATTTTGCAAAGTACATCGACGGCACATGGAAGAATCCGTGGACCCTGGGGCAAGAGATCGATGGTCGAAAAGTCGCTTTTTTTCACAGGGAAAGAGGTAACTTGTATCTTCCGACTCCCGCGGTACTGAGGGAAAAAATTGTTTCGCGCAAACCCGGTGGCAAGGGATCGGGAATTGAGCCCCCGAAAAAAGAGAAAAACGCTGTCTTGGTTTTCAAGATACACGGGCTTTTCCCCCGAGGAAAGATGGCGGTGAGGGTAAACGGCCGTCATGCAGGGTCGGGGATAGATGTGGTCGAGGGCAGGCAGAGAATACGCGTTTCGTTTCCAGCTCGATTCTTGGCCCGGGATGAAAACATCATCACTGTTTTCTTCGGGCGCTCACAAACGATTCCCGGGGTTCCAACCCCCTCTTGGAGAAATGCGGGGTATCAAAGCTTGCGACGGTTCAAGAGGTTGAATTCCGGAGCTGCTCTTGAGGCGGTCGGCATTGGGGACGAATCATTTGATTTGCCTCAGGAGGCTGTAAACGAAAACGGAATATTCACCAGGATTTCTTGGAAGGGGGAAGAACGCGGCGCATTCAGGCTAGGCAAATCATCTTCCTTTGCATACCATCTTTTGGTTCCAGCGGGCGCGATGCTATTTTTCCGATACCGCGTTTCGGAAGAAGTTGAAAAAGAAGACAAGAGCGCCGCTGGGGTCAGGGTGGCCCTGAACGCGGATGGCAGGCCTGATGAGATCATTTACAGGGCGGATCACGGTCCGGACGGCTGGGCTGTTGCTCAGTCGAAGCGAACCGTCCGTTCGGAAAACGGGACGTCCGCGGTCTTGGATAAAGGATACAGGCCGTTGATGGAAGATGGGGCCGCGGCTTCCTTGCTGGACCTTAAAGGATTCGAAGATGAAGCGGTGAAACTTGTTATTACCGGAGAGGGTAGAGCGGTCGACTTTTTCGACGTGAAGATCCTTGGGCCGGTTACTCCCGTAACGCCCTTGGCGAAAAAAGAGATAAAATACGTGTTTTTCTGGTTGGCCGACACCCTCAGGAAAGATGTCGTCGGCGCGTACGGATCCAAGATGGTCAATACTCCCAATTTTGACGAACTCGCGCGGCGAGGAGTGTTGTTCGAAAGTCCGACCATTCAGGGCAACCACTCCAAGCCCAGCATGGGAACTATTTTCACGGGGACTTATCCCCCCGTGCATGGATTTGTTCACGACGAAGCCAGGGTCGGTGGTCGGCTCATTTACGAGCAGTTCAAGGATGCCGGTTGGACGACTGCCATGTTTTCCTCCAACGGGTATGTTTCCTCCAGGTGGGGGTTTGGCCGCGGGCTGGACAAGGAAGTGAATTTCATAAGAAGCAACCTGCCTTCGTCGACCGAATACCTGTGGCCGCGTGCTGCCCGCTTTCTGGATAAGAACAAGGACGGTCCGCTTTTCATGGCTCTGCTTACGATTGACCCTCATGTCAGCTACAATCCACCGAACAAATTTCTGAGAATGTATTATCCGGGACGTTACACAGGGCCGGTGCCGAGGAGGGTTACCGGATTTTACCTCGAGAGACTTATTACCGGCAAGGTTCGGTTGAATCGACCTGATGACCTTCGTCGGCTGAAGGCGCTTTACAAGGGCGAGGTGTCGTACAACGATCACTGGTTCGGGATCATGATGGAGCACCTTGAAGAGATGGGTATATTGGACCAAAGCTTGATTGTCATGACCTCGGATCACGGTGAACAGTTCAATGAGCGCGGGAGTTTTGGTCATGCCAAGAACCTGCATGAAGAAGAGATCGCGGTTCCTTTGATCATGTGGTGGCCGGGATTGGAAAAACCGGGGATCCGGGTTAAAGGGGATGTCGAAATCCTGGACATCTATTCTACGATCCTGGACATTGCGGGTATCGAGCAGAACCCGGAAGCGCAGTCAGCGAGCCTCCTGGAGCGCATCAAGGGGGGAAGGGCGGAAGCAATGCACGCAGCTTTTTCCTATGACGCGGGGAGTGCAAGATCAATTACCATGGGCCGGTACAAACTGATCACGGTTCATTCCAAGAATTTCCGGCTCTATGACATGAAAGAAGATCCGGGCGAGCGAAAGCCGGTGACAAGGACAAAGCCGGTCGCTTTGCGGCTTATGAGAAATGTCTTTTCGTTGCACAACGCTTACCTGGATCAATGGAAAAAGAGTGAGTGGGGGAGGGCTTCAAACCTGAAACCAAGGTTTGCAGCCGATTTTTACGGTGAATAGAGAGGTGCCGAAAAGGTATTATTCGGGCTTTATCCCGAGACAATTGTTGTAGACTTCGTTCATTTCTTTTTGCATTACGGGATTCTTCTGCACGCATTCCCCCGCGTTGTTGAACAATGCATCGAAGACCTTGCCGTCTCGTGTCATAAGCGGGCAATCGCTCGCCTGAAGTTTCTTGACCATCGAATCGGCTACACATTCTGCAGCTTTCTTTCTCTCTTCCTCGTTGGGAACCTGAGCGGCCATGGACTTCACCATGTCATTGATCAAGGCTGTTTTTGCTATCTTCCAATCATTGGGGATTTTTTCCCGGATGCACTCAACGGTCAACAACTCCAGTTTCTTTTTCCACCCGATTTTTTCAAGGCACTCTTCCTGTTCCTTGAGGTGAGTGGCTTCCGAGGTAGTGGTTTTGACGTAATGATATTTGCAGCCCGACTGGTTCAAAAACGGAATAGCTTTGTCGACCAGGCAATCCACCATTCCGTTCAGGTCGCTCTGCGATACATCCATGTCGGAAAAAACGTTCTGAGCCAGTTGGGAGAATTCCTTTTTCAAGTCGCTCCTGGATTCCGTCCAGTCGCCCGTGCTTTGTTTTTGTCTCAGTTCGAGCCATGGCTGGACCACGAATTTCAATAAGCCGACTATTCCCAGCAGGACAACGGTGCCGATAATCGAAAGTACCTTTTTGTTCATTTTGACATCTCCCTTATTTTTTTTCTGCCGACTTTCATGTCAGTGACCGATGATTTTTATCAAGATTCGTTTGCGTCGCCTGCCGTCGAATTCTCCGTAGAAAATTTGTTCCCACGTGCCGAAATCGAGTTCCCCATCGGTTACGGCCACGACAACTTCCCTTCCCATCACCTGTCGTTTTAAGTGTGCGTCACCATTGTCTTCGCCTGTGTCGTTGTGCCTGTACTGTTCAACGGGCGCGTGCGGCGCCAGTTTCTCGAGCCACTTTTCGTAATCGTGGTGCAGACCGGATTCATCATCGTTGATGAAAACGCTGGAAGTGATATGCATCGAATTAACAAGGCAAAGCCCTTCCTTGACACCGCTTTCCTTCAACGCTTCTCTCACATCCGGGGTGATATTCACAAAGTCTCTTCTTTTAGGTATGTTGAAACTCAACTCTTTTCGATAGGACTTCATTTCGGCACCTATGCTCTTTATGGACACAAACCTTCGGGGAACATCCACAAGTTGTAATGTTGCCAGGCGGGAACTCGGCGTCCTTCCTGAATATCCGAGGCATTATACACTGCCGTTTTCCACTCCATCAAGTCTCTTTTTTACAGCACATTGAATCATCCGGTGTCGACATGGTACTCGTAAACCCATCCATCGCCTTCTGCGGTAGTTCCGTTTGGATAAACATCCGCTCGGTTCGGCCATAATATAATTCAATGCCAAGGTGGAGGTGGTTGGTCGAAATTCCTTCAAGTAAAGGAAAGAATTGCTACTCGCAACGGAGGTTTCTACTGGCGAAGGGTCACGAGTCCTTCCTGCAGGAAATGGTTGTCATATGTGAGTACATCAATTATTTTTTTTTTTTGTATTTGACTCATTGAAATGCAATCCACGTGGCTATATCCCTTGTTCATGCGGCTTGTGTAAAAATCAAGCCCTGTCAGAAAGTCGTTCCGGGTCGCCGGAACGAGGTCGATGTTCGGGTCGAAACGAATTGCATTCACAATTTTGACCGCCGCGTCCCGGAGATCGTCACCTCGCGCAGCGAAATAGTTTAAAAACTCGGACAGCACCCATTCCGAGGTGACGAGGCGCACGTCCTGCAAGTCACGAGAGACAGTTTTGGCATGATTATGAAAGTTATCCTTTGGGTTTGTGATGGCTATCCAATAACTCGTGTCTGCGTATACCTTTTTCATTTGTCGCTTTTCCCGACCGTCGGAACTTCGTACAGATAATGATCAAGATTCTCCGCTCCGTCACGAGGCAATTTGGCCCATTCTTCTTCTTCAACTTGGGCGGATATGTCAGAAATTACTTCCCAAATGGGTCTGGTATCCGTCTCATGGCGAGGCCATTTTCCTTCGATACGTTCGATATGGTCTACTTTTGTTACCTTACGTAGAAGACCATCACCTTGATTAAACTCACCGCGCCCTATGATACGAACCTTTACGCAGTTGTGTTCGTGCAGAGCGCCGGTGATCGTGCGCTCCTGTTCCGGATTGAATACAACGTCCACGGTGTTGCCGTTCACATCCAGTGTTGCCTTTCCTTTCAAATTTGCCATCGTGACGACACCGACTTGATCTACAGAGTCCTCCCATGGGATTTCGACATATCGGCCAATCCGTTCACGAACCGGGATGGTCAGCGTAGCGACGCGTTCGGTGTTTTGGTCTGACAGGTCCATCAGCCTGATTTCTTCATCCTCGTTCAGGTTTTGTCCCAGTTTGCACATTAGCTGGATCACGTTTCTGGGAAGTTCTGAAGGCAGTACTCTTGCTTCATCACTTGCCTTGACTGCATCAACCACAAGCTGCGAAGCAATGGGGAGTTTAACCGTGAGTTGGTCCGGACTCGAATCCTCGGCCGACAATTCCATTTGGATGGGTTCATCCACCCGGTAGCAAATCGGAACAGCGGCACTGCCATCCTCGATCCTGAAAAATCTGAGCCGGAGCTTTTCATCGTATCCCTTGGGGAGCCTCTCACGTTCAGGATTTTCACGGCGCCACAACTCTTTCGCAGTTTCGACAAGCAATTCTCTTAGAGAAAGCAGATCTCCAAGGCACTCAAGGTCCAGACCGTGGTCTTCGAACCTTGGCCCTACGAAAGCGTACCTCATGAGAGGAATCCATTTTTCGCGCATCTCCATGGTGTTCCTTGGCTTTTGGTTTGATCTTTCCGAACTTAGCTCAGAGCCGACAATATATTCTCAATCTAGCGCCAAAAAACGCAATTGTCTACATAAATGAATGATTACAAAACGTTAAACGGCTCAAGGTGGCCGTGAAAACAGAGCGAGCCGGATAAAATGTGGTCAGCCGAGGTTTTGTCGTTTCCGCAACATTTAATCTGCCCTTAATCTTCTTCGGGTTTTTCTGCCTTGGGGGATTTATCCGGCCAGAGGTCCAGGGCCGCAAGCTTGTCTTTTTTTGTCGTCCGTCCAAGCGGAGCAAGAGACACCAGGAGACGACCCTTTGAATCCGGAGGGGCTGTTCCAAGAAAAACCTCCCAACCCGGTGGAGCGGTATAGACCAGCAGCGGCTTTCCTGTCGCTGCGTTGATCGCGTAGAGATGACTGCCTTCGGGCGGCGATTCTTCTTTGGAATCATCATCGGTTTCTTCCGTATCTTCTTTTCTGCTTTTGCCCGCGTCTCTTCTCCTCAAAGCCGGGCCGTGAGCGGCAAGCAGAATGTAACCTCTCGCATAGGTCGGCAATCCGGTCAGGTTTCTAAAACAAATCGTCCACCGTACAGCTCCGGAATCGGGTTCAAGAGCAATAACGCATTTTCCGGAAGGATCGGTGACAAGGAATACGCCCTTGGCATCTTTTATTGTTTCCAGGGTTGGAACTCCGCGCACCCAGTTGACCGGCCATTGACGCTCCCTCCTGGGCGGTTCCGGCACAGGATCGACTTCAGGATTTTCGCCGGGTTCCCTGGTCCACAGAGGTTTGCCGGATTTGATGTCCACGCAGACGTAAACGCCGCCGCCGCCTTTTCTGTGTAGATGGCGCAGACCCACCAAGTTGTCCGCGTTGCGGAAGAAAAACCAGTTGCCGTCGATTTCACCGGTGATTTCATTTATTTCACGATCAAAAAAGTGAGCCTTGCCTCCATGGCGGGCTATCAAGAATCGGTCTGTCATGAATGCAGTGACCAAGCCGGGGCCTCTGAACGCTGAAAGAAATTCATCGGGCAGTGGAGTCGCTCCTTTGGGGGACACCAGTTCGTAATCTCCGTGTACGTCCTGTAGCAAAGCTTCCGGTCCATTTTGAAGAACCGCCTCTTGATTTCCCACGAACTTTCTCCAGAGGATTTTCGCTGTCCGCGTTTCAACAGCCAGCATGAGATCGCCCCGCTCCAGGAGCGCTACTCCCGAATCCTCGGAAATGAGAGCCGTCGGTCTTTTAGCATCACCCGGCATCTTGAATACCCGTAGAACCTCTCCGTCTGTGGCTCTTATTATTCGGATTGAGTTTCCCGCGGCGGAGAAAACATGAGGTTCTTCGCCTTCTTTTTCCGGTGCGACAAATAAAACCGGAACCCGCAACCTGCGATCCCTGTATTTGATGCGGTTGTACCGGGTGTTCGGCGTGGGATTGCCTAGTCGGACTTCGTACACCGGTTCACTTTTTTTCACATCAAAACCCACCAGATAGCGGCGATCCAGGTGATCGGATTCCTGGTAGGTGCGCACTACGAGTGGAAGAATATCACCTACAGGATCCAATGCAGCGTTGATGTCGATGCGTGCATCGTTGAGCTCCTTTTTATAGTTCGTGATCGGAACGCCGTCTTTGGTTGAGAGAATCCAGAGCTTTCCCGCTGTTTCCGCCGCCACCCACGGCCCGACCCACCATATACTCAGTACCCGCTTTCTTTCAGATCCTAGATCGTTTCTCCACAAGAGTTTGCCGGTTACAGGGTCGAATGCAGATACGTCGTTTCCTGTTCTGCAGAAATACTTTTCCGGTGGACCAGGAACGCAGTGACTTACGCTGGGCATTTGCACCCTTGAAAGCTTTTTTCCCGTGGCCCGGTCGATTCGAGCCAGGAATTCCCTGTCGCCTCTTTCTTCCGCGCGCACCAGTATGATGTCGCCGCCTTCCTTTATTTGTTGTCCTCTAACCCTGCCCGACAAGGGAATCCGCCATGCAGGTTCGGCCGAGTCGGTTTCCATGGGCCATGCTGCGAGTTCAGCGTCGCGTTCCTTGTCAGGAAAGACCGCGGGCACAAGTATTTTGTCGTCGACTACAGGAAGAGGGCGGACCCGGTCTCCCAGTTCTCCTTCATGCCTGAAGCTCCATTTGAGCTTGCCGGTTTCATGTTCCAGAAGCTGGAGTTCGCCGCCGTCGTCACGGGTCACCAAAACACCCCGGTCCAACACCTGGATGATGGAACGGTCTGCCAACGAGCTCTTTACGCCGCTGGGCAAGGCTCCAGTTTCAGGTTGTGTCAGGTCAATAGAACGGAGTGTCTGACCCGTATCCGGCCGGATGGTTGAAAGCGTCGATCCATCCGACAATACAAATCCGTCCGCTGTCGCACCGACTCCGTGAGAACCTCTTTCCTTCCAAACGCCGTCGCCTATTGCCAGGTCAATAGCGTATACGAGAGAACGTTTTTGCTGAAAGGCGAGGAAGCAACGGGTATCGCGACACGAAACTGCGTGGGAAACCGACCATGGAGCGGTGCGAACCATCATATCCGGAACGTTTGTGTCATCCCAGAGCAAAACACCGTTTTGCATGTTGAACGCCACCACCCTTCGCGGAGCCGCCCAATGCCGTTTGAAGGCATAAGACACAGCCAGTGCTCTTTCGCCTTGTATTTTGAGCGGGCGGACTGTTCCCGTGTACTCGCTTTTCCAGATCAACGCTGGTTCAGGCGGGTCCACTTTTTCTTTTCGAGTTGTTTCGGGTTGTTTGGTGACCTTTTCGGTTTTTTTTCTGCATCCCGCGGATACAAACATGATCAGCGTGATACAAATCATCCGGGTCAACAGAAAGAGTGCCGGCCGTGAAGACCTTTGATCCACGACCTTTTCACCATCAAAACATTGCGCATTCATGAAACGCGTCTCCTTGCAGTTTCAATATGTTTCACTTTTATTTCGGCCACCCTCAAGCGGAGCGCACACGGCGTACATGAGAATTTCTACGAAGTTACGTGCAAGATGCAAGTGATATAACCAATATACACGAATGATATTTCAAAAGCCCGACGATTCCGTATTTTATCCGGCCCGGACAGACATGCCGGGATTTGATTTTTTCCATGCCCTGTACACTAAACACGGTATGACGACAGCCCAGGATGTCGCCCAGAAAGCATAATAAAGAATTTCGCCCATGTTTCTCCAGTTGAGGTAGAGTTGCTCCCTGCTCAGATGAGCCAGGACGATGATGTATAGGGATCGTGATGCAAGAAAGAAGAGGAAAAGCATTCCGACCTGGAATACGCGACGAGCGTTCATTCGGTGTAAAACCATGAATGCAGCCAGCGCTGTTGCCGGAAGGTGTCGCATGGTAAGCACCGGAAGTGTTTCCAGCCAGAGATTCCACCTCCATTCCATTGAAAATTTCATCAGGTCGTGAACGGTTGTGAAATTCAACCTGAAGTCGAAGATCACGTGTTGAAAAACCCTTAGAGCGACGATTGTAAAAACGGCAGCAGGGATTGAAGCCGACCGCCGTCCTGAAAATATGGGGTGACGGACAAGGGGCGTAAGAAAAGCCGTGAGAAGCAAAAGAAGCGGGGTTTCAAAGGGAGAACCTGCCATCGCGGCGAAAGCGGCCAAGGTTAGAAGGATCAGTGGATTTTCGAGTTGCGTTTCTTTCGTCGTTTTCGCACTTGGCATGAAATGCAAGATTGGAAAAACAAAAAGCGTAAGTCCGCCGAACAGAACCTGAGCTGGAAGAGCGGCTTGAAGTTGATGTCCCAGGCTCAGCATGGCTTCTTCAGCCGGAGCGGGCCAGAGGATGTGTCGGGCTCCGACTAAAAGGGACAGATATATCGCTGAGACGTAATATTTCGCATTTTGACCTGAAACCTTGAAACTCCACTTTGTGGACCATGCAAGGAACATCATGGCCGCAGCTCCGAAAAAGCCGCCGAGAATATGTTCGTTGTTCATCCAGTAACGACTGAAAAAAAGATGTCGCTGCCATGTCGTCTGCCATCCCAAAATCAACAGGCACGCACCCAAAGGCATGAGTGCAGCCATTTTTGGAGGTGGAAAGGTTTCAGGGACGCCCTTCCAAAGGATGAGCACGAAGATTCCCATCGCGAAAGAAAAATAGAAACCTGCATAATAGCCGTTCAGCCCCGCCATGAGAACGGATACGGCTGCGCTCCAGGCGAATGGAGCGGTTTCGAGGGATTTTACGATCGGTTTTCGGAAGCGGTAAAGCAGGCACATTCCCGCGACGCCCAAGAGCTGCACCCCGGAAACGAAAACGGATTCAGCGTTTTCAGTTATGTCGAAAATTATCGTGTTGCACAGGATGCCTGTCCATAGGTGCAAGAGGGTCACGGCAAACAGGTACAGGCCGAGAGCCGGAAGGGCGAAAAGAAGAAAGCGGAAGGTTTTTGTTTTTATTTTGACTATCGGAAGCAGAACCCAGACTCCCACTGCTGATGCTGCTATTAGTATCGCCGGTCCCGCTGTTTTTAGGTCCGCCGCGATGTTGAGCGCCAAAACAAATCCCACGATGGAGTGCATCCATGGAGTCGGGTCGGAGTGCATTTCCCGTCCGTCCGTCATGGACATAGAAAGAAGCAGCACGACGAGAGCCAGTCCGAGGCCGACCCACCACAATGCAGGTTCCATAAACCTGTTGGAACGCCTGTGTTTCAATTCCTGCCTGTGAAGATTTCGCATCAGTTCGGTGCCGAGACGGGCGACTTTTTCGTGTTCTCCCTCCGCGTTGAGTCTTTCGAGTTCAGCAAGAATTTTTTTAGGGGTTTTCAGGCTAGGGGTAAAAGCGTCTCCCCGCTCTTGTTTGATTTCCAGGTAGCGGACTCTCCCGCGGACGCTCGCAAGGAGTATTTCAGACTTCTGTTCATCATTTACTGCAAGTCCTTCAACCAGGGGACGGCCGGCTGATACAGCGTTTGGAGTTCGACCGAAAAGTGCGGATATGGTGGGTGAGATGTCAATCTGCATTATGTCGTGCCGGCCGGCCGCGGCTATTCCCCTGCCGTGCAACAGGTAAAAAGCGCGACGCGCCTCAGGGTCGGATGTGCCGTGTCTACCGTTGGGAGCGCATCCATGGTCCGAAAGAAAAAGAAATGTCGTGCGGCCGTCGTCAAAGCGATGAAACATTTCTTCAAAGAGGCTGTCAGCGTATCGAAGGACCCGGGGGACCATCCCTCCGGTGCGGAAATCGCGATGCATGACCAGGTCGGTGGACGCGAGGTGCCAGATGTATACATCGAAATCATCCTGCTGCATTCCGAACATCGCCGCGTCGGTGATACGTGCGCACATGCTCAAGAGTTTATCCCGCCAGTGAATCGGGTGGCCGTGTTCGTCTTTGCCCAATTCCGCTATTGTGTAACTCCGGTCCAGCCGGGTG
>SLPX01000416.1 GCA_007131745.1 Myxococcales bacterium | reverse complement strand
GATCCCCGGCAATGAGCCGTTCCGCTGCAAGTTCCGAACTCGTTCGTGCGCTGACATGGAAAAGGTTCCAGCCCTTCATCCACAAATCCGTTACAATTGTCATCCAGACCATTGCACTCTTCGGCCTTGGGTTCACGCGCTGAACATTCGGACCAACCCCAGGTTTCACATGTTTCGTAACCGTGACAGGTCCCGAATTCGTTTTCATTCCAACACCCCCTCACCATGCCCAGTGAATCCTCGTCACACAAGCATGTACCCGAATCCGGCAAGCATTGTCTCACGGAATAGCCTCCGGAAAGATCGATCTTGGTACAGGTGTATCCTTCAGGACAAACATTGTAGCTACAATCAACAACGCAGAAATTTCCCGTGCCGATCTCCAGACACTTATCGGCCCCGGTGACACTACACGTATAATCATCCACGCAAGGCCTGCAGATCCTGTTTTCCACTACCGCGCAAAGTCCCACCCGACCTGGACCTCCGTGAGGATCCGGCACGTCCGCGCACTGCCATCCGGGAGGGCAACCTTCCCTGCAAGGATGGGTGCAAAAATCGCCCAGCGGATTGGGCAGGCAATAAGTGCTCCGGCACTCTTCATTCGTTTCACAAGGCTCGCCGAACTCTTTTAAGATCATTGAATCAGGCTCTCCTGCATCTACATCCGGAACACAAACCGAATCGATGCACCTGAACCCCGGTCCGCAATCAGCGTCGTACACACAAGGCCCACCGGGGCTGGAAAGATTCTCTGAGCGACCGCAGGAACACAAACCCGCAATCATGGCCAACACCATCAAACCGTTACAGGACAAAAACTTGGTGCGTTTATAAATAGCGTTCGTATGCATTTCATTTTCCGCTCTCATGACACCCTCCTCTCAGAAGTTCCGTACATCGGCCGTTCTCCCTTCCACTCCGTTTCCTCCTCCATGACCGCCGCCGGCCGGGGAAGGACCTCCCAACCCTCCTGTACCTCCACCGCTTCCCTCGGGTGTGACAAATATGTTTTTGGCGCCGTATCCGGCGATTCCTATGCTCTTTCCGGCTATACCGTACGCCGCCCCACCGCAACCTCCGCCGCCTCCTCCTCCGGCGCCGCCGTCTCCACCACGGCCACCCGTTCCTCCTCCGCCTGCACACCAAGCCGGCATGACTATCTCACCGGCGCTTCCTCCCTGGCCGCCTCGGCCGCCCTGGCCGCCCGCTCCTCCACGGCCGCCCGGACCACCACGACCCAGGTGGATCGAATTACCGAATATATCCGGAAAAGACGACGGACTGTCTGTATAGACAACAAACACCGCAAAGGATCCACCTCCCCCACCACCCCTTCTTCCTCCTCCTCCTCCACAACCCCCGGCACCGCCTCCGCCGCCTGTTGCGCCGAGATCTCCGTGGGGATTCAAAATACTGCAATTGCTCTGAGAATTGTAATTGATCACCGATCCTCCAGCGCCGCCACCGCCGCCGCCGTTTCCACGAGCTCCCGGAGTTCCGTGAACAGCCGGAGAAGCCGACCAGACACCACCTTGAATCGAGCCGAAGCCGTTTCCACATCCCGAACCACCGGGACCCAGAGCGCCGTCCGCCCCGTTTTGAGCGTCCTGCCCATCGCCGTCACCCTGACCCACCTGGCAATCGTATTTGCATAGATCGAATTGTGACGGATCGGTATGCGTATAAATGCTGTTTTGGCCACCCAGGCCGTTACCTCCTGCTGTTGAAGTATAATCCTGAGGATTTTGTGTGTGATAGCTTCGAGCAGTGGCCCCCGGATTTCCAGCGGCTCCGGCGCACGCGGTGTTCACTCCGCCCGACCCCCCAGGCCGAGTGTGTCCCTGGCAGTCGAAATTTGGACATTCCCAGGAATTCAGGCCGTGTTGTCCACTGGTGCCCGAAGATCCGGTGGCACCTACGTTGCCCGGAGCGCCGTCACCGCCGCGACCCCCGTAAATTCTATTGTTCGCGATCGTAAGCTTATCGCCGCTGTCTTTTATATAAACAGCGTAACTTGAGAACCCGGATTGCCCGGGTGAAGGCACCGCATTTACATCGTAGCCTTGAATGGTAAAACCGGCCAAAACTGTTTTCTGCGTTGAAACACCTTCTATATGCACAGTCCCCATGGCCCGATCAGGATCCGAGTGATGCGGCTCGAAACCCCGGATCACGGTGGGATAGAGCACGATGTCCCTGGTTGCAAAGTCGGAAGAATATCCACCGTACATCCTGACACCTTGACTGATTTTCAAGTTTCCATCATACGTGCCCGCGGCCACGAGAATGTGTGCGTGTTGGTTCGGGTTATACGCGACCAGCGCTTCTTGAATCGTTGAATAAGGGTTCTGTATAGTTCCAAGGCTGACGGTGCTTTCGGACGAAACGAACAATGCCGCACTCGCATTTCCGTCCACTCCGTCACAATCACGGTCTATATAAGGCCAACCAGGCTCCGGATAAACCGGATAGATTTCCGGAGAGTCATGACCCGGTCCAACCGAGGCCGCGCATTCGCATCCATTGCTTTCTATTCCGTCGGCATCGTGAAACTGATAATTGACCTTGCAGTAACCGCCCTCGCAAACGCTGCCCGAGCCCGCCCAAAAAGCACATTCGGCATTGTTCGCGCACGGCTCGGCACACCAGTTATCAACGCAATCCTGTCCAAAATCACAGTTAGCCGCGGTCGTACAAGCACGCACACACTGATGAAAATCCGGATGACAGGACCAACCCGAAGAACAATCTGTTTCAAGACGACAAAAACCTCCTCCTGGAATACTTTCTTGCGTACATGCAACTATTTCACACCTGTAGGTCGCGGGTGGCCGAAAGACACACCCCCCTATTGCACGTTGAATCTCCACGTTCCAGCGGGCGAGACAATTGTTATTGCATTCACCGCAATGTTCGTCGGTATAGTAAAAACCGAACTCATTGCGAAAATCCTCATCGATCTCCCCGTTGCAGTTATTGTCCGTTCCGTCACAAACCTCCATTGTTACCGTCGACGGCTCGCACTCCGACCATTCGTAAATGTCGGTCCCGGCTTGCTCGCAGGTCTGGAGTCCCTGGCAAATAGCTCCGCCGCCGCCCTCTCCCGTCAACGTACATGGTCGGGTTGTGTTCAGTTTCTCAAGATTGCAGCGGCAGCTTCCGCCCTGAGGCACACAGAGTTTTTCTCCGCCCAACTGCGTGCACAAATATCCATTTGGGCAACAATCCTGCACTCCTGCCGTTCCGGTGCAACCTTCATAGTATGAATCAGGTTCGCAACTCTGGTGACAAAAAGAAGCCCCATCAGAATCCAGCATGATGCAATAATCCGTCGACACAACACAATCCCCGTCATCAACGCATGGCCGGCAAGCAGAAGACACCAACTCCTCGCATCGAACCGGCTCCTCTTCCGGGTAGGGATAATACCCCGGTTCGCACAACACCGGCACGCATGTGGGCTGTTCGTTCCGCACTTGGCATTCAACCGCGCCGTCTACAACGTTTCCGAATTCATCCAAAAGCAGATTGGCCAGGATAACCGTACAATCCTTGTGACAATGGCCGCAATGCTCCACCGTCACGTACCGCCCCTGTTCATCCACAAAATCATCGTCTATAAACCCGCTGCAGTTATCATCCCGGCCGTTGCATTCCTCGGGCTGCGGTTCCACTGCGCTGCACTCCCAGTGAAATTCATCCCCATCTCCCAATACGCAGTTCCATATGCCGTAACAATTGCCCCCCCCTGCCCCGTGTCGACAAACCGGATACGGGGGATCATCCGGCAGCCCGGATATGTCCACTCCGGGATCCATGGCATCGGTCAAACCGTTGCAATTGTTGTCAATACCGTCACAGACTTCCCTTGCCGGCACCCGTGCATCACATTCAGACCAGGTTTCCCCGGGCAAACAAGTCACGGCCCCATGACACTCTCCAAATTCATTGCTGATAGAGCAAGGTTTTTCCAGGCCCACAGTCGCATTAGTGCATTCACACACTCCACCCGCGGGAACACACTGTCTCGCGGTATAAGTCCAGCCCGGACGCAAAACGTCCCGACAAACATATCCTCCCGGACAATCATCAAATGTACAGTCTCGGGCGCAATAAAACTCTCCGTCATCGAGTTGAACGCAGAGATCTCCGATCGCGTTGCAGTGAGCGTCCACCGAACAATTCCGACAAATGTGAGATTCTATCTCCTGCACACACAACAAAACATCGCGGGGCTCCCTGTTTGCCTGAGGCTTGCACTCCCATCCGGCCGGGCATACTTCATCATTTCCCCCTTCGCCATCCACACCACATGTCCTTGTGCATACCCCCCCATTGGAAGGCCCTTCGCCCAGACAGAAGCCTGATTCGCATTCCCCGTCGTCCACGCAAGGTTCGTTGAATCTCTTCAATTGAATCGCTGCATCTTCAAGGTAACCGCAGGTTCCATTGATGCAATGCTGATCATGAGGGCAATGTTCCTTCTTTGAACACTCGCACATGCCCATTTCATAACAATCGCCATATGCCGTATCGCGGCTTCTTCCTCCGCATCCCATGCACATCAAGCCGATTAAAACGGCTGCACATCCGGCCGACAATTTCCATGTCTTTATTTGGAAACTCATTTTCGAGTCAGCCCTTAACACCCCTTTAATCCTGAAAAAAAATAAACCGATCATGAACTTCACATCTCCCAAAACAAACTTGATTCTTTACCCACCCAGC
The DNA here is from genome assembly GCA_007131745.1 of Myxococcales bacterium. The sequence continues at coordinate 3,998 of SLPX01000416.1, read as the reverse complement.
CCGACCGTATCGAGCCATCCGCCGCCCAACACCCTCTCACGTCCTTCGGTGTGATCTAAACCACCCGGAAGAGAAGTAGAGCACACTTCGGCGTAGCCTGCAAGCGGCCGGCTCAAAGGTTTTTCGACTTTTCATGATTCTTTTTTCTGCTATTTTTTACTTTCATGATACCTATTCGCGTACAAGACTCCCGACCGGGCTTTTCCCCGGTTACCATGGGAATCATCATCATAAACATTGTGGTATTCGCCTACGAAGTTTCGCTGGGTCCGGCTGTGGACGGCTTCGTGTGGCAATACGGGCTAATCCCTCATCGATTCGTTGCTGTTTTCACACAAACTCCGTGGAATGTTCAGGAATGGTCCACCCCACTGTTAACGCACATGTTCCTGCACGGCGGCTGGATTCACATTCTTGGTAACATGTGGTTCCTGTTTGTTTTCGGAAGGTGCCTTGAAAAAAGAACCGGCTCCCTGAGCATGGCGGTTTTCTACCTTGCCGGCGGTCTGGCGGCTGCGTTTTTTCAAATGTTTACAAACATTGATTCAACAACTCCCATGATCGGAGCCAGCGGAGCGGTTGCAGCGGTCTTGGGCGGCTTCCTTGTCATGGGACCACTACGCCCGGTGCTGGTACTCTTCCTATTGTTGTTCATTCCGATTTTCCTGGAATTGCCCGCCGTGGTGGTACTTCTGCTTTGGTTCCTGGAACAACTCTTTGCAGGAGCCTTATCCCTGACGGCAGAAACCGGCCAAGCCGCAACAGTGGCATGGTGGGCTCATATCGGAGGTTTCGTCTCCGGCTTCATTTTCATGCGATTCTTTTTCAGGCCGGAAACGGAAGATCGAAGACATCCGGCCAAAGACGAAGACTGGCAACGCATGGAAACGGATCCCCTCTGGCGTTACGGAACGAGCCGGGCGAAACTGTTTCGTCCGGGCGGTTTGTCAAAAAAAGCGACCGCCGCAAAAGGCGGGACCGGAAGAGCGAGTCCACCCATTTCCAATGATGAAATTCTCAGAGACATGGAATCCTTGCAAGAGGGTGATTCAATCATAGTCTACGACAGGTGGGGCCGCCCTGCTACACGGTACGTGATTCGAAAAAAATAGTCTGGGCGTGACAACAGTCGGCGTTTTTGATTTCTTTCCATCCGAAGAGCGGCTGTGCTTAAAAAGCTGCATTCCTCGGACTGCGAGGAAACGGTATCACATCGCGTATATTGCCCATTCCCGTCACAAACTGGACGGTTCTCTCAAACCCGAGACCAAAACCCGAATGGGGTACTGTGCCGAACCTTCTTGTATCCAGGTACCACCAATAACTCTCGGGTTCCAAATCAAAATCAAGTATCCTTTTTTGGAGGATTTCCAAGCGTTCTTCTCTCTGGCTTCCGCCGATGATTTCACCGACCTTTGGCACCAAGACATCAATGGCGGCCACCGTACGATCATCGTCGTTTACCCTCATGTAAAAAGCCTTTATGTCTTTCGGATAATCCCGGACGATCACGGGGCGATCAAAATGGATCTCAGTCAAAAACCTTTCGTGCTCGGTTTGCAAGTCAATTCCCCACTCCACCGGAAACTCGAATTTCTTTTTGCTCTTCTCCAAGATATCGATCGCTTGGGTATAGGTAATCCTCTCAAAGGTAGATGAAGCTATTTTTTGCAAAGTCGCGGGAAGTTCCGGATCGGAGCGTTGGGCGAGAAACTCCAAGTCTTCGCGACAGTTCTCCAGGACATAGGAAAACAGGTATTTCAAATAGTCTTCGGCGAGATCCATGTTATCGTCGAGATCATAAAAAGCCATTTCAGGTTCTATCATCCAGAACTCGCTCAAGTGGCGCGCCGTATTCGAGTTCTCAGCCCTAAAAGTTGGGCCGAATGTATATATCTCGCCCAACCCCAGTGCCAATAATTCACCCTCGAGTTGTCCTGAAACAGTCAAACTCGTTTTCTTGCCGAAAAAATCCTGGGCATAATCCACCTCTCCTTTTTGGGCCAAAGGGGGGTTGCGCAAATCCAAGGTGGTTACCTGAAACATCTCACCCGCGCCCTCACAGTCGGATGCTGTTACGATGGGCGTGTGTACGTATACAAACCCCCTTTCATTGTAGAACTTGTGTGTTGCATAGGCGAGAGCATGCCTTATTCTGAAAACCGCTCCGAATGTATTGGTGCGTGGACGCAAATGCGCTATTTCACGCAGGAATTCGTAAGTATGATGCTTGGGTTGCAACGGGTAGACGTCCCTGTCCGCGAAGCCAAAGATTTCGATTTCATCGGCCTGTAATTCAAATCGCTGCCCTTTTCCTCCCGACTCCGACCACACGCCCTCGGCTTTAAGCGAAGCTCCGACCCCAAGCTTTTTTATCTCTTCATAATTCTCCAGTTCCGGGGGAACCACGACCTGGACCTGATCGATGCAGGACCCATCGTTGATCTTGAGAAAGGTCTGGTTTTTTTGTGGACGTATCGCCCGCACCCAGCCCATCAATGTTATCTTCCGACCCGGGTTTTCAATCTTGAGCGCGTCTTTTATCTTGGTGCGCTTCATTTTGCTTCTCCTATTTGATTTCGTTCTTGCGTCTGTCGCGCTTTTTTTATCCGTCGGTGAAGTGCATCCCTACCATTGGATTTCGGTGCCCAACGGTTTTCCTTGTAGTGCTTCCTTGACCGCTCCGCTCTCCGTAGCATCAAAAATTCTTGCTGATATCCCATCCCTGGAAAGCATCAAAGCTTCTTGAACCTTGCCGGCCATTCCTCCGGTCACGTCGGTATTACAAGAACCGGTGAGTCCTTGTTTGACTTGTTCCCAGTTTTCCCGGGAAATCCTGAACCACTTTTTCGGTTGTTTTTCTTCCTCATGCATCCCCGTCGACAGCTTCGGATCCTTATCAAAAACGCCGTCAACGTCGGTTCCATGCAAAATATGGGAAGCTCCCAAAAACTTGGCCGCAAAAACTGCCAGCACATCACCCGACAGTATCCGGCATCCGCCGGTTTCTTCCACGGCCGGCACACCATAGAGCACGGGCAAAATACCTTGTTTCACCAGCTCGCGCAGCGGAATCCCTTCTAATCCGTCCAGGTTTCCATTCCTCATTCTTGCAGAGCTTGATGCCTGGTAAGGAAACGCCGGAATTCCTTCATCCAAAAAGATTCTGCACACCTCCGCGTTCAGCTCGTTTTGCAGAATCTGGGTTTCAGCCCAGGCCAACCGGTCCGCTGCAGTTTCCATTTTTTCATGAATTCTTGTACGCGCCACTATTTGATGGCCGTAGCTTCCGGCTCCATGAACCAAAACCAGAGGGCGCAAACATTCAGCAACAGAAGCTATTTCTTGAGCAATCCGCTGTAGCAGATTCCTGCGAAGAATAAGCCGTGTATCATCCTTTGCCGTGATGACCGAACCTCCCAGCTTCAAAACCGGCTTACTCGGGTGGATCTTACAAGCCATGTCACTCTTTTTCTTAAGCATTCATACACAACACCGATCGGGATCTACCGTCCCTTTCTGCATATCTCGATTGTCAAGCGACCTTGATCCAGATGGACCCGCAGGGAGTGTTCGCCTGCGTCTTTAACAAGCGCTTCCAGCACACCCCGGGAAATTCCGTCAACACAAGGAATCCCGGCCAATATAGCCCCGGTCGTTACTATGGGTTCGGCATCGACCATGACCAGAGCAGCGGGAGCATTACCGTTTTTTGCAAGCCTGTAAAGCGCGTATGATCCCACGGTCGAACCTTTTCCGGTCGGAAAAACCAGGATTTTTCCGGCCATGCACACGTTTTCGAGAGGATGGCCCGCCTCGGTCACCCTTCCCGATTCGAGATCCGTGCCTCCGAAAAAGGAAACCGCTTCCATGCTGGGAAGCAATTCACCGGTCGCTGCTCCTTCGGACAATACTCTTAACTCAAGCGTCAAAGGGTAAGATGCTTTACTTTTCAGGGATGCATTTTTTGAAGGAACCATAAAGAATCAACCGGCTGG
>SLPX01000069.1 GCA_007131745.1 Myxococcales bacterium | reverse complement strand
TTTTTAGAGTCCTTTGAAAAATATAAATGGGCCTTTTTTTTTTTTTGTCCAGTGGCAATAGCTTCCCCCCCGTTATTTTTATGGATTTTTTTCTCGACACCCGCTTTTCGACGTGCTAAAGGAGGAAATTGTCAGGCGTTGCTGGAAGCGTCTATCATTGGAAACGGAGCGGCTATCGAGTCAGGTATGGATGATTTTTCGGTTTTATTGATATCGGGAGGGTTTGATTTCGCGGGAAGGATACAAAAGGGGACGGACCCTTGCTGGTTTGGTTTGCGCCGAACGTTGCGAGGTCGCTTCCAAGTCGAGGAGTAGTTTCAAGCGGCACCGTGAAATTCCCACCGCCGCCCGGAATCTGAATTGAGAGTTAATCAAAGGGAAATATAGGGAAATATTTGGTGTCTCCGACTCTGCTTGCGCCGAGGTCGGGGTTTGTTGGACTCAAAAAGAGTGCCCGCCGTAGGGGCGGGCCGGAGAGTATGTAGCGATGATCAAGAGAATTTATGTAGGGAACCTTCCTTTCAGTGCAACCGAGCAGGAAATAAGGGAGATGTTCGAAGCTCATGGCCCGGTGGAGTCGGTGGATATTATATCCGACCGAGACACCGGAAAACCTCGCGGTTTCGGTTTCGTCCAAATGGAAGACGCTTCCGCCGGCGATGCCATCGAGGCATTGGATGGAACCAGCATGGGAGGGAGGAGTTTGAGGGTTAATGAAGCGCGCCCCCGGCGTGAACGCGGCGGCGGCGGTGGTGGTGGTGGACGTGGACGTGGAAACCGGTACTGATCAAACAAGAATATCCGTTATATTTGCTCTTTGAACGGATTTTAAATTCAAGAAATACAACCCCTCCTGTATCCGTTGTCCCCGGAACACGAGGGGTTTTCTGTTTTTGGAGTCCATGTTTTTTACCGGATGGAAAACAAGTGAGAGGGAAATGTTTGGTCGAATGTGTTTTTTCAAAGATGGTTTGCTCCCTCTCGCCATAAACGGTTGATATCATTTACGGCAGTCTTTCTATCAAGCTTTTTGACGACGAGAGGGAGCGGGCAATTCTAAAGGTAGTCTTATTTCAGGCGATAGCTGTTCTTGCCGATGCGTGCAATTTTTCGTCGTATTTCTTGGAAGTTCTTTTCTCCTGCAATTCCTTGAGATCCGGCTCGTCATCAAGGTTTTGATACCTTTTAAGGGTAAGCCGCAGGTATTTCTGTTCCAGATCCGAACCTATGTATCTTCTTCCCAGCAAAGCTGCTGCAATGCCTGTGGTTCCTGAGCCGTTAAACGGGTCCAGCACCAGGTCACCGGGTCTGCTGGATGCTCGTATGATCCGGTCCAGCAGAGCCAATGGTTTCTGAGTAGGGTGTTTGCCGAAGCGTTTTTCTTTTTTGCGTGGAGGAAGGATGCACCAGAGGCTGCGCATTTGCTTGCCGCCGTTCTCTGTTTTCATGGTTTGGTAGTCGAAATAATGCTTCGACTTTTCGCTTCTGGCCGCCCAAAGTATTGTTTCAGTTGAGTGGGTGAAGTAGCGACAACTCAAGTTGGGAGGCGGGGTCACCTTGTACCACGTGATGTCATTGAGCAATTTATAGCCCAATTGTTGCATTGCAAAACCGACACTGAAAATGACATGTCTTGTTCCGGATACGAATATTGTTCCATCCGGGTGAAGTACCCGCTTGCAGGCTTTGAGCCAGGAAAGGGTGAAATGATGATTCGCCTCGGTTCCCATGCTCTGATCCCATTTTCCCTTATCCACGGCTGCTCTTCGTCCGGATTTGCAAGTCATCCCCCCGTTCGAGAGGAAGTACGGCGGATCTGCGAAGACAGTGTTGACGGACCCTTCCTCCATCTCGTTCATCAGACGAATGCTGTCTGCATGGTAGAGAACGAATGAACGGTTGGAATCCGCGAAATAAGGTTCTGGTTCACCCGAAAGATCTGTTCTTTTTTGCTGAATAATCATATCTCCAAGTTACCAGGGGTGATCAGTAGGTCAAATTTTAGGATAACTCTTTGTAATTAAAAGGCAAAATAGCTCTTTTTTGACATCCTTGGCGGGTTTTCGGGCTGGAAATTCTCAGGAAAACAGGTTGAGAATCCGTGGAACCACCATCAAAGTCCACAGGGAAATCAGTGCTCCTGAGACTAAATTCACTAGTGCCCCCGTCGATAGCATGGTGCGGATGTTGACACCTTTTACTGCGCCGAATGCGAGAGCGTTGACCGGGGTGGCTATTGGAGTCATGAACGCGCAGGTGCTGGCCAGGGAAACCGCTATCGCGATGGGCAGAGGGTTGAAACCCGCATCAATGCTCATGAACACCGCCGCGGGAAAAAGAATTGTAGACACTGTTGTGTTACTCAGGACTTCGGTGAAAAAAAGGCAGATTATGACCATAGTGAAGATGAGGAGCAGCTCCCCCCGGTGATCGATCACGAAATTCGAGGCCAGGTACGCTAGAGTTTTTCGTCCACCGAACAAGGCTGCGAGAAAAACCGCGGCGATGGCTGCAAAAACCATTAAAAGACCCCGCCAGGGAATATTTCCGACAAGCTGATCCAATGGAAGCAGTTTTTCCTTTTTCTCCTCACGTTCAACGTTGTTGGAGGAATTCCTGTTGCCTGTCTTCACGCGGGCCGTGAATATGAAAAGCGAGGTCACAATCGTGACACCCAAAGCGGCCAGATCGGAATACACCATAAAAAAACGACGGCCATGGAAAAATATTTGCCACTCGGGATCGGGCAGATTGATCGCTGTCGAAAGCATGACCGCCGCGTGGAGGAAAGCAACCGCTGCCAACGAAAAAATACCCTTTTTGCGGAGGTCCGCGGGGGGAGTCTCATCGCCGGGATCTATCTGCGGCAGTCTCAAATCGGAAAGCTCCAGCATGACGTGGCCCGGGGTGAGCAAGGTCAACAAGGACCACGCTGAAAAAAGCAACAAGAGCATCAAAGGAAAACCGAAAAGAAACCATGAAAAGAAATTAATGGTTTCACGTCCCGGAGTTTCAAGCATTTCCAGGGTTAACAACAGGTACAGGTTGGCTGGAGACCCGATCAATGATCCGGTTCCACCGATGTTTGCGCCGTATATAACCGCCAGTACGCAGGCCGTGACCGCGCCATGGGAGATCGGTTCCCCGTTTCTGCGGCAGATGAGCTTGATGACCGGCAGCAGGGCTAGCACGGTCAGAGCGTTCGGAAGCACCAATGAAAGAGCCGCGCAGCCTCCCATAAGTGAAAACAGTATAATGCCGGGTTTGTTTCCGAACCTGCGAAGAAGGAAATAAACGATTCGGGAGTGCCAATTCAAACGCGCCATCAGCCGAGAAACAAAGTATCCCGAGATAAACAGGCAGATTGTGTGAACCGGAGTCATTTAGGTCGAACTCTCATAAAATGAGAAAAGTTGTATTGGATCTTTTCAGACGCAAAGCGGAATATTACCACTTAAACCTTGTTTTTTGTCCAGAAAATGAATGAATCCACTTGCATGGATTCCCGGTTTACCTGAAGGGTTTGCTATGCTAATTCCTGTTTTCCAAAATTCGGAGCGAGGTAAAAATCATGCGTTATGACGTCAAGGAAATAAATGAAATGGTTCGCCGAGAGAGCGAGTTCGTGGATACCCTTTTGGAAGAAGTCCGAAAAGTAATTGTAGGTCAGGATTACATGGTGGAGCGATTGCTGGTCGGTTTGCTTGCAGATGGACACGTGCTGGTGGAGGGGGTGCCCGGACTTGCAAAAACGCTGACTGTCAGCACCATCAGCCGGGCGATAGACGCGGATTTTCAGAGAATCCAGTTTACGCCGGACCTGTTGCCCGCTGATATTGTAGGCACCGAAATCTATCGCCCTCAGACCGGTGAATTTACTAACAAGAAAGGTCCTGTTTTTGCCAACCTGATTCTTTCGGACGAAGTCAACCGGGCGCCTGCAAAGGTTCAGAGCGCGCTCTTGGAGGCCATGCAGGAGCGCCAGGTGACCATCGGGGACAAGTCCTATCCGCTTCCGGATCTGTTCTTGGTCATGGCTACGCAAAACCCCATCGAGCAAGAGGGGACGTATCCCCTTCCCGAAGCCCAACTCGACAGGTTCATGCTTATGTTGAAAGTGGGCTATCCCACCAAGAAGGAAGAGCGTGAGATAATGGCCAGGATGACGTCGGGTAAAAAGACGGTTGCCCGGCCGGTCGTGACACCGGAACAGATTTTGAGCGCAAGGAAGGTTTTGCCGGAAATATTGATAGCGGACGAGTTGTGCGATTACATGGTCGATCTTGTGTACGCTACCAGAAACCCCAAGGAATATGGATTAAATGAACTCGCTGATTTCCTGGAATATGGCGCCAGCCCGAGAGCAAGCATTTATCTCAATCTTGCTGCTCGCGCTCACGCCTTTTTGAAGCATCGCGGGTACGTGACGCCGGAGGATGTCAAATCAATCGGACCCGACGTTTTCAGGCACCGACTTGTCTTGACGTATGAGGCGGAGGCGGAAGAAGTGACCACCGAAGACATCATTCAACGTCTTTTTGATCACATCGAGGTGCCGTGAGATGTTGAGCAGTCCGTTGGATTGAACGGGAGCGTGATCATGATACCCAGGGAATTGATCAAAAAAGTCCGGAGAATCGAGATTCGGACGAACCGGCTGGTCAACGAAATGCTGGCGGGACAGTACCAGAGCGTATTCAAGGGCCGGGGAATGGCTTTCGAGGAAGTGCGCCAATATCACCCGGGTGACGATATACGTTTAATCGACTGGAATGTTTCCGCTCGGATGAACGATGTTTATATCAAGTTGTTCGCCGAGGAGCGCGAAATGACCGTCATGCTCCTGGTGGATATGAGCGCGAGCGGTGTATTCGGTACCCGGGAGGGAACTAAAAGGGAATTGGCGGCGGAGATGGCTGCGCTCATAGCGTTTTCAGCTATCAAGAACAATGATCGCGTCGGGTTGATTGTTTTCACCGACAAGGTGGAGAAATTCGTACCTCCGAAAAAAGGCGCAAAGCACGTGTTGCGGGTCATTACGGAAATCCTGGGGTTCAAGCCCGAGAGAACCGGAACGAACATAGCCGCGGCCATGGAATTCTTGGGCCACATCACCAAGAGAAAGTCGGTGGCTTTTCTGTTCAGCGATTTTATGGATGAGGGTTACGAGCACTCTATCAAGGTCGCGCACAAGAGGCACGACCTCATTCCTGTGGTGATTCATGACCCGATGGAAGAATCCATTCCTCCGCTGGGAACCGTGTATCTGGAGGACTTGGAGACAGGAGAGATTTTTCCGTTCGATACAAGTAAGCGGGCGCTGAATGCTTTCAGGCGTAGGGTGCTTCAAACACGGGAATGGAGACAGGGATTGTTTCGGCGCCACAAGATCGATTTCATCAACATTTCCACCGGCGAGCCTTACTTGCAATCCCTGGTGCAGTTTTTCAGAATGCGCGAACGGAGGTTGCGACGATGAAGCGGGGTGTGGCGAAACATCATTTTTTGCCGATGTTCGCTGTATGCTGTGCAGTCCTGTTTGCAGGCCACAGATTGCTTGCTCAAGATGATCCGTTTTACGGAGATGTTCCATCAGTGGATGTGACCGATGATGAAGCGAGTTTATCACCGGAAGAGAAATACAGGCCCGCGGTCGGCAGTCGCATAGTCGAGAGGAGGAAGGACACATACGTGGGAGATCCCGTGGAACTCCGGGTGACGGTCATCCATGAAAAGGATGTAAGGGTCAATTTGCCGGCGGCGATCGATTTGCACGATGACGTCACCATTGTTTCAAGGGAAGTCGGCGAAGTAGAGACTCTTGATGACGGCAAGATGAAGCAGGTTTTTGTCTTGAAACTCGTGCCATTCAGGACGGGGGAGATTGAACTTCGACCGGTGACCGTGATTTATACCTATCCGGGTCCAATCTCTGATGACGCTGCTGATCGGCTTGCCGCTCCCGCTGTTGCGGAGGTATCCACCGCCCCAACGATAGTCAGGGTGAGAAGCCTTCTTGCGAATGAGCCTTCTCCCGAACTAAAACCCGAGGAGGGTCCGGTTCGTGTCTATGAAGAAAACAAATTGCTCAAGACAGCTCTTATTGTATTGATAGCTGTTCTTGTGGGTATTTTGCTAGGAATATTGTTGTTTAGAATGTGGAAGAGGCGAAAAATAACTCCCAAGCCTCCTCCCCCACCCAGACCGGCGCACGAGATCGCCCTGGAAAAGCTTCGAAGGCTGGCGGTATCATCAATGAGAGACGAGGAAAGGTTTACCGAGTTTTATTTCGGTGTTTCCGAGGCGTTTCGTGAATATTTGGGTAATCGTTATGATTTTGATTCGTTGGAAATGACCACGACTGAATTGCTGGACGGATTGAAGAAGGTGGATCCCGTCGACTTGAGCATTGAAGAAGTGCGTGAATTCAGCGAGGACTGTGATCTGGTCAAGTTCGCCAAATACGTGCCCACCCGTGAAGAGGCGGATGCAATACTGGAAAGAGCGTTTTCCATGGTCGAGAAATCAAGAATCACCATTGTCCAACCGCCGGCCGGTGGCGGGATGACGGTTTCTTCGGATGCGCCGGACCGCGGCGGAGATATCGGAGCGGACGAGGCGGGTGAGAAGAACGTCCGCGAACGCGGAGCGGGTGAAGGCCATGAAACTGTGAAAGCGGAGGTTGCTCGTGTCGGCAAAGACTCCCAAAACGAGAGCGCCGGCGGGAGGCCGGGTGACTCTTCCGGGGGAGGGGATTTGGGAGGTGAAAGATGAGTGCCAGGAGAAGAGCCGGGTCGGTTGCGCCTCTTCCGCTGCCCCAAGCGCCGCGGATCACTCCTTTTCAGCGTCGTCTGAACGTGGCTGTGCCGTACCTTGTGATTCTGCTGGTTGCGCTTCCCGTAATAGCCGTGTTTCACAGGTACGTTCAGGCTTCCGGAGCCGAGTTTTCCTTTTCTTTTCCTTCGGGTGATTGGATCCGAGGATTCAGAAGGTTTCTGCATTGGGTTGTGTTTCCCCTTGCAGTGTTGGGCTTGGCCGTATGGATTGGTCTCAAGCGCCGCGTGGTCAGCGTTGCAACGATGAAGTATTCACGTGTGCGCGACACCAGAGCGCTCGGCATGGGAATGCGCGCCCGCCTGGCGGCGTTGCCGAACGCTTTGCGGGTGCTCGCTGTGGCCGGTTGGATTATGGCCCTCATGGGTCCTGAACTCAGAATGAGGGAAGAGGTGCATGAAGAAGAAGAGGGCATCGACATAATGCTTGTTCTGGATGTTTCCGGCAGTATGCAGGCCAGGGACATGTATCCGGATCGGCTGGAAGCCGCCAAGCGCGTGATCGACGAGTTCATTTCGCACCGGACGACCGATCGTATCGGATTGGTTCTGTTCGGCAGGGAAGCCCATTGGTGGTGCCCATTGACAAGGGATTACGACGCTTTACGCACAATGCTGGCCGAAGTCAGGCTGGGAATCGTCAATCCAAGGGGAACCGCGATCGGAGACGCAGTTGGAACGGCATTAAACCGGTTGAGACGTTCGGAGACCAAAACCAGAGTAATCGTGCTCTTGACCGATGGGGATAATAACGCAGGAATTCTCATGCCGCTCAAGGCCGCTGAGTATGCCCGGGTGCTGAATGTCAAAATATACACGGTTTTGATAGGGGTGACCGATTCCGATCGGACACCGGGTGGATTGTTGAGATCCCGTTTCCCTGTCAACCCGAAACTTCTGGAAGAGATGGCTGCACTTACGGGTGGGACTCCCTATCTTGCCGGGGACACGCACGCGATCAGAAACAGCTTGCAGAAAATCCTCGACAGCCTTGAAAAGGATCGCCTTCCTGCAAGATTTGAGGTTTCGAGACGGCCGATTCACAACAAGTTTTTGGGTCTGGGTCTCGTGTTTTTGATTCTGGAAATAATCTTGTCCTTGACGGTTTTGAGGAGGTTTCCATGAGATGGGGAAACCTGAATGCTTTGTGGCCTCCTACTCGGCCCGGCTTTTGGCTTCTCGCCCTTGTGCCGATTTTTATCGTGGGATTTGCTCTCCTGTTTCATTGGCGCCGCCGGATGATGGAGTCCATGGGAGAGTGGACCCAGATGCAAAGGATGGCCGACTCGGTTTCGGGATCCAGGCGTGTAACAAAAGCCATTTTGTTGATGGCTGCATTTGCATTGGGAATAACGGCCTGGATGCGACCTCAGACGGAGGGAAGGGCTGAGTGGGTTAAGACGGTCGGCCTGGACGTGGTTGTGGTCATGGATTTTTCCAAGAGCATGTATGCGCGTGATATCCCCAGAAACCGCTTGGACAGGGCAAAACAGGAACTCTCTTGGTTCATAGATCAGCTGGAAGGGGACAGGCTCGGAATCGTGGCCTTTGCCGGAACCGTCCAGGAGCTTCCCTTGACCACGGATTACAACGCGGTCAAGCTGTTTTACAACGATCTGACTCCTCATGACATGCCGGTGGGTGGGACTGCGATCGGCAAGGCCACGGCCGCGGCGGTCAGGATGCTCAAGCGCGCACGAAAGCCCGGTGTGGAACGCTCGCAAGTCATAATCTTGTTGACCGACGGAGAAGACCATCATTCAGAACCCATCGAGGCGGCTGAGTTGGCGGCGAAGTTGGACATAAAGATTCTCGCTCTCGGAATCGGTTCCAGGAGCGGTGATCTGGTGCCACTTGTAACCGACGATGGAGAAGTCGTCGGAACCATGAAAGATCCGGAG
>SLPX01000227.1 GCA_007131745.1 Myxococcales bacterium | reverse complement strand
CTATTACATTCAATAAAAGTCTAGCGAAATAATATTTTATGATTCAATTTTCTTAAAATGAAAGTTGAATGCGTACTGTCCTCTTCATTAATAGCTTCCAGGACATCGGTTAACTGATGTAAGTTTAAGGCAAACCAGCTGGTCTGGTTTTCTTTGGTTTCCTCAGACTGGCACTGCAGATAATTCGTAGGAACAACAGGCATAAACACCATTTGGTTTGCCTTTACCGCTTTGTATCTTTTTTATGAAGTTTTTCTCCGAACAAACACTTTATAAAGTTACTTCCATAGAAATTCATCCGCGATTAAAAATCAGATCGAGCGCAGCGGGCGCTGATACCCGCTACAACGCCAATCCGGTTGGATGCGCCGCGGCCGAACCCCCCGATAAAAAGTTTATATTTCTGTCCTGTCCTGTCCTGTCCTGTCCTGCATTTCAACCTGTACCGGAAAACCGTTTGTCAGAACAAAAAGTCTAATCTCTCCAATGTAGGATGATCAAGATAAAAAAAACGTGCAATCCAAATTTTATCAATTACCTAAATTGCAAAAACAACAATTTCTACAATTTTTACAGAGGACAATGAAAAATTCCGTCATTTATGTCAAAAGGCAGCGGTGGGAGGGCTGAGCAGCCGGGAATCTTTCGTGGGGATTGCTTTGTTCGCGGCCTGATTTCCGTTGCGGGAGATCATTCAACCTGCTAGTCAATATTAAACGGTTGTGTGTTGGTCGTCTTGACACCTGCAACCGTGCGTTGCTAGAAAGTCGGCTTGTTCGCCCGGCTCGCGGGGGTGGAACAGGAGATGGAGGTGGAACAGGAGATGTAGGAGGAAGACGGGTGGAGGAGGAAGAGGGGTGGAGGAGGAAGAGGGGTGGAGGAGGAAGAGGGGTGGAGGAGGAAAAGGGGCGGAGGCGGTATGAGGTGGAGGCGCGGGGTGGTTGGAGGCGGGAGAAGATGTTGGAGGAGCGGGAGACGCGGCCGGCGGATTGAAGAGAACCCATGACAAGGTGCATTAGATGAGTGCCTGGCAGATAAGAGAAAACATAGTCCTGTTCATCGGCCTGGTTCTGAGCGTGGCCGTGCACGAGTTCGGACACGCAAAGGCGGCGTCTCTGCTGGGCGATGATACGCCTGAAAGACAGGGTCGGGTTACCTTGAATCCGATCGCTCATATCGACATCGTGGGAACGGTGATCGCTCCGCTGATGTTTCTTTTCGTGCTTCCGGGGTCGTTGTTTTTCGGCTGGGGGCGGCCGGTGCAGGTGAATCCCGTGCGCTTTACGAGGCATTTTTCCATGCGGATGGGCGACACCCTTGTCTCCATGGCAGGACCTGCGATGAACATATTCATGGCCCTGCTGTTGAGCATCGTACTTGCAACGGCCCTGATCGCTGGAGTAGACCCCACACACCCGGTGCTGGGCGCGCACAATGACATGATCATATATTCCTTCGGCCTCAGGGGAGTGATCCTGCTTAACGTGATCCTGGCCGTGTTTAACATGATCCCCGTCCCCCCGCTTGATGGCGGACACGTGTTGATAAACGCTCTGCCCGCGCACAAGCGCAATGCAATCGAATTCCTGGAACAATACGGCATGTATATTTTGCTTGTGATTCTGGTGACAGGGATTCTGGGGTATATATTCAGTCCTATTGCAAGAATCACGGTTTCATGGATGGCGTGGATCGAGGGACTGGTGGTCTGAATGGAAGAAAAGGAAATACAGAGATCTTATCGGGTTCATCTCGATTTTTTCGACGGGCCCCTGGATTTACTGCTGCATCTGGTAAAAAAGCACGAACTGGATATTTTTGATATTCCGGTCGCTTTCATCGCGGCCAAGTATCTTGAATGCCTGGATCTCATGAGATCGCTGAACCTGGACGTGGCCGGAGAATTCCTGTTGATGGCCGCGACTCTTGCGCATATCAAGAGCAGGGAAATGCTTCCGCCCACCGACCAGGGCGACGAGGAGGAAGACGGGGAGGACGGAGAGGATCCGAAGAAGATCCTGATAAGGCGGCTTTTGGAGTATCAGAAATACAAGGACGCCGCCGGGCGGCTTGGAGAACTGCCTCAACTCCAGCGTTCCGTGTGGGTTCGTCCGCCCGGCGAGACGGGTGATGACGGAAACAAGCACCCCTTGGCGGAGGTGGGTCTCTTCAATCTCCTGGAAGCGTTCAATGATGTCTTGGCCAAGGCCCGTCCTGAGCTGACGCACGATGTGGTGGTGGACCGGGTTTCACTGGCCGATCGAATTTCGCAGCTTGCGGATTGCCTGAAGCAATCCGGCCGGATGACATTCCGGGAGTGCTTCACGGCTGTCTGCGATCCGGAAGAGTTGGAGTTCAGAAGGTCTGCGAGAATGAACCTGGTGACGACTTTCCTGGCCATCCTTGAAATGGCGCGGCTCTACATGATCCGCGTACGCCAGGCATCGTCCGAAGGGGAGATCTATATAGAATCCACATCTGATGACATGGAGACAAATCCGGATGAACTGGAGCGTCTCCGGGTCGACGAGGCTTACGAGTAGATTCATGTCCAAGAAAACCTCCAGGAAAAAATCTTCGGCCCGGGTGGGCGAACACAAAGGACAACAGGAAAAAGTTGTAGATATCCAAGAAGCAGCCGTGGATGCAGGGGATGCAGCAAATGCAGGGGATGCAGCGGATGCCGTGGATGAGAAAGAAGCGGAAGTAGAAGTTTTGGATGCAGGGGATGAGAGCGTGGAGGCTGAAGAAGATGGAGTGGAAACACCGGATGGGGACGAAGATGCGCCCAGCGGAAGCCGTGTCGTAGCCGATAGTAAAGATGGTGAAGAACACGATGCAGCGTACCCGATGAAGGTGCTGGAGGCCGCGGGAGTCGACCTGGATGAGAGCTTGTCTCCACGGTTGATCTCGATAATAGAAAGTTTGCTTTTTGTCTCGGACAAGCCTCTTGCCCTATCCACCCTGAGCCGGGTGCTGGGCGGTGAGAGCAATTCGAAAATAAGAAAATCATTGGAGGCGCTTCGCAGGATTCGTGAAAACAGCGGAATCAATCTGGTGGAAGTGGCGGGGGGGTGGCAACTCAGGACGCATCCCTCCAATGCCGAGTGGATCAAGGCGCTGAATCCGGAAAAACCCGTTAGACTGAGCAGAGCCGCGCTTGAGTCATTGGCTATCGTGGCATACAGGCAACCCGTGACGCGTGCGGATGTAGACGAAATTCGCGGGGTGGATTCAGGGGGGGTTTTGAGAGTGTTGCTGGAAAGAAACCTTCTCAAGATATTGGGAAAAAAACAGGAACCGGGACGGCCCCTGCTATATGGGACGAGCAAGGAATTCCTTAGCTTCTTCGGCCTGAAAGACCTTTCGGATCTGCCTTCGCTTAGAGAGTTCCGTGAACTGGCGGAGGAACACCGGGAACGGGAAAAGGAGGAGCAGGGAGATGGGGAGGAATCCGCGTTGACGGAAGAATTGTTAGCAGAGGGTTTGAAAGAAAAGGGTGGAGAGGATAATTTACTTTCGATGCTGGGTGGGGCCGAGAAAGTACAGCGTCCGGATGAAGAACCTGAACAGGATCGTGAACTGGACAAGGTGTTTGACCAGGTCAAGGAAGCGACCAAAAAGGCACGGACGGTGCAGAAAGAACTGACCAAGGCCGGAGTTTTCCATGACGAAGAGCTTGCCGATGATGTTGACGAGCAGGGATCTCCTGGAAATTGAAATCGAAATGAATCGAAATGAATTGAAATGAATTGAAATGAATTGAAATGAATTGAATTGAATTGAATTGAAATGAGCAAGCACAGTAAGAACAAGAAAGAAAGACTCCAGAAATTCCTGGCCGGGGCCGGGGTAGCGTCCAGGCGCAAGGCTGAAGAAATGATCCTTGCCGGACGGGTGAGGGTAAACAGCCGCAAGGTTACCGAACTCGGAACCAAGGTAGATCCGCACCGGGACCGGGTGGAACTGGACGGGAAACTCGTGCGAAGTGAACGTTTCGTATACTGGTTCATGAACAAGCCGCGGGGGCTTGTTTCAACGGTTTCGGATCCCGAGGGAAGACCCACTGTGCTGGAGATTCTTCCGGACGTACGTGAGCGGGTATTTCCGGTCGGCAGGCTGGACATTGCAACCGAAGGCGCGCTTCTTCTTACAAACGACGGGGAGTTGACCAACGCGCTGCTGCATCCTTCAAAAATGGTGAAAAAAGTCTACCGGGCAAGGCTTCGGGGGCAGGTATCGGACGAAGCCGTGGATATGCTTCGCAAGGGAGTTCCACTTGACGACAGGGTGACCGCGGCCGCGCGGGTTCGGGTGACCGCGAGGACTTCTTCGGCCACGTGGGTGGAACTCACGATTCACGAGGGAGGAAAACGGCAGGTTCGTCGAATGGCCGAAGCAGTGGGGCATCCGGTTTTGCGGTTGATAAGAGTTTCGTTCGCGGGGCTGAGCGTTGCAGACATGAAACCCGGAACTGTGCGGGAGCTTTCAAAAAAGGAAACGGCCGCGCTTAAAAAACAATTTCTCCAGTGATTCTCTAAGGGGAGATATGAGGATGGTCTTTTTATAGGGATTTTCAGCCGTCGGGCAGGCAAATCATCCCTTGGCCGTATGGATTCGGCTCGCATCCAAAGCCGGAGCGGCAATCTTCGCTTATTTCACAACCCGCGAGACAAAGCCCGAGATCTCCTCGCGCGTTTTCGTAGACGTTTGAACATATCGAGTTTCCCGGACAGAAGGACGTCGAAACCGCGCAACGGCTCACGCAATAACCTTCCTGGGGCGCCTGCGGCCAAAATGTGCAACTCCCCTTGCAATTCAGGGAAGTCTCACATGCATCGCCGTTGTCACTGCCTGAAACATTGTCTCCGCAGAGGCCGGTCCATGGATTGCACAGCGCGCCGTCAGTGCAATGATCGTCGTTTTCGCATTGAGGCCAACAATAGGTTTCACCCTGGCCCAAAATGTCGAAACAACCATAGCCGGGACGGCAATCTTCTGTTGCAAGGCAGGCGGCCATGCAAAAATGGCCGGTCAGGTGCTGAACACATACGCTTCCCACCGGACAATTCGTACCGCCGCAATTTCTCGTGCAATACCCCGAAGGATAGCCTTCAGCCTGTTCGATGAAACAAATCCCGCCCGCGCAAACATCCTCTTCCGTTGTACTGCACGGGTCCCCGTCCCCTTTTTGACACCATGTGAAATCAAACCCGGAACAGTCATCAAGGCAAGACAGGATGCCGTTTCCCCGACCCAGGGATTCGCAAGTATGTCCACCCAGATCCGTTCCATCGCACACCTCGTCGCCTTCGATGATGTTGTTGCCGCAAACCGCGGCTATGCATCGTGAAGTATCGAACCGGCACTCTTCATCACACGCCAGGGTGCCCCCCAGGTACCCAAGGGTTTCGCAGGTTTCCCCGCCTAGATCGGTTCCATCGCAGGATTCATTTCCGTTCAAAATGCCGTCACCACAAAATTCCTGGACACCGCTGTCACCCGGCTCAGGCCGTGAAAAAGATATGGTGCACCCTGTTTTGACCGGGCACAAAACCGGCAGGAGAATAAAAAGAACCGGAACACTGATCAGGCGTTTGAATATGTGATCGAAAAAAACCATCTAAAACACCAGGTTTCAGGCTCATAGCGGCCCAAGTCCGATAACATGTCAATCTTATCGGCTTCAGGCCAAACATTGCAAGGGTATCGATACCATGAAGCAAAAAAAAAGACGATCCTGGTGTTGTGCGGGCGCTCAAAACAGGTGTAGTATTCCCTTCTTGGTTGAAGTTCATTAAGATGGGCGGTTAGATTCGATTCCGCTCAACAAAACATCTGAGAAAGTCTACAAGGAGCTTAAAGGTGTCACTCAAAGACTGGGCAGCGAACACGCGAAAGGATGCGGTCGAATGGTCGAGCGTTTTGTCGGAAGCAGCTTCCAATCCAAGAATAGTCGAGATCTTCTTGCAAAAGAAACTCGGCGAATGGAAGAGCGTAGTGGAAAACAGGTTTGATTCCAATGCCAGAAAGAAACTTGTCGGAATCAAGAACAAAAACCTGCGATCTCAAATACTCAGGGCTGTGGTGTCGATAAAGGATCTCACCAGAAGCATAGAAGAAAAAGTAGAGAATCCGGAGGGTGTAGAAGACACTATGTTGCGCATCCGGGCCGAATTGGATCGCCTGGCGAAAAACATCGACAAATTGGCCGCCGGCAACCCCGAAATCAAGCGCGCGCTGAAAGAAACCTCCTCCGGCCAAGACGGCCCACCCGTGAAAAAAAGGAAAACCATTCCGCCTCCCCTGCCGGCGAGTTCCGACGATCCACGAAAAAAGGAGATTTCACAGAAGGAGGTTTCACAGCCGGTTTCAAACGCCCAAACAGATCGTGAAGTCCGCGGTTCCGGCTCCCATCCGGTTTCCACGGACACAAAAGGGACGAACAAGGAAGAAGACATCAAGGAAAAGAAAAAACACTTGTCCGTACCTGAAGACTTTTCACCTCCGGAAGAAAAACCGAAAGATGACGAAGACTCTTTCGCTGAGGAAGTAGTGTCGGATGATCAAGTCATTGAAGAAATGGAAGTGGAAAAAGAACTTGCCGACCACGATTCCGCTGTTGGAGAAGCTCAGGACAAACCCCTGGAGAGCGAACCCGTTGTTGAGGAAGAACCGGTTGGGTTTACTGCTCGGGATCCGGAAAACGGATCTCTCCGCCCGGAGACTCATGAAGTTTCGGGAGAGGAATTGGAAATCCAATCGGTCGATCTTCTGAAAGATGCAGACGTGTTGGAAGAACCCGTCATTAGGTTGACAAAAAAAAGGGGCGAAAGCGTTCCCGGATACAAACCGCCCAAGCCGGCACCGACTGCATCCGGCGATCCCGTTCCAGTCGAACCGCATGATACCGGATCCAAGAAAAGAATGTCCCTGGATGCATTGGATCCCCCCGGAGCGCAGGATGTCGACGCGAATGAGTCTACTCCCGGGACGAAACCAAGGTCATATGTAGCGGAAGACGCCCGCTTGACGCTGCTGGAACTGTACTTGAAAAGCCTGAGATCCCAGGAAAACCTCCAGGTCGAACAAATGTTGACGCTTGACCAGGTGGTGACCATATTGGGCGGTTCCCTGGCCGGAAAAACCGAAGAACTCAGTGCCCGCATCTCCCGGCTGGATAGGCTCTATACGAGTTCCGGAGAACCCGGCATCCATGAAAATTTCCCCGCGGAATGGAAGCGGATTCCGGAGGATCTTTGCCGAACGATGATGGATACCCTGCACAACGCGTGGAACGATGCATCACCGGCCGGACTGGATCTACTGACAGGCGACCCAACCGTGCTGGATTCAGCATCCGAACTACCGATTGTAAAACTTGAGCGTTCTTTGCGGCTCAACCTGTCCAGGTGGAAACTGCCGGGTTTCCTGAATCGTCTTTGGGGGCCTGCTGTTTGTTTCAGTTGCTCGATCAAGGCGAAGAAGGGAATCCCCCTGAGTCGACCCGTACCCGAAAACCGCCTGGAATTCAGCCTGGTTGCAGAAACAGAGGGCGTTTATATTCAAGCGCTGCATCTACTGGAACCAGGAGAGGAACTGCCCCTAGGCATCGCGGCGGATCCGGGAATACATGCCGGAGGAGTGTTTTTCCAGATCCTTCTGCCGCATACTTTTGAAGGGAAAAACATCGATCAAAAGGGTGAAACAGAAGACGGTGTTCGGCAAAAAGGAATGGCCGGAAGGTTCGCCGTCTCCGAGACAAGCCGCTTTCTAAGGCACCTGGAAAAACACCCCGGGCGATGAACCCACGTTGTTGTTCGATGTTTGTAGTTGTCAACCTGCATCAGCGTTGTATGCTAGATCCCTGGAGTATGCATTTGATCGCGGACATGCATACCAAAGGAGGCCTATCACGGTGATGACAAAAGATGAAATGGCGGAAGCTGTATCCAGGTACCTGAAAAACGTTGAACTCGGTCCCCTGATGAAAGCCTACTCTTTTGCTCAACAGGCTCACAACGAACAAAAGAGAAAGAGCGGGGAACCTTACTTTGTACATCCCGCCGGAGTTGCAGAAATCCTGGTCAAGCTGAAGATGGATCTTGCATCCATCATCGCAGGTCTTTTGCACGATGTAGTGGAAGACACCGAACACACCACCGAAGAAATACGTATCCGCTTCGGCCCGGAAGTTGCCTTCTTGGTCGAAGGCGTCACAAAGTTGGGCCACCTCCGCTACCGGACCCGGCAAGAAAAACAGGCGGAAAATTTCCGCAAGATGCTCTTGGCGATGTCCAACGACATTCGGGTTTTTCTCATAAAATTGTCCGACCGGCTCGACAACATGCGTACTCTTGAGTCCATGAGGCCGGCACAACAGGAAAGAATCGCCAGGGAAACGCTGGATATCTACGCTCCCATAGCAAACAGGCTTGGAATCCAGTGGTTTAAGGCGCAACTAGAGGATTTGAGCTTCAAGTATCTCAACCTGCCGGCTTACAATGAGATCGTGTCCAAAATTGAACAAACGGAGACACCTCGAAAAAAATTCATTGAAGAAGTGATCAAGGTCCTGGATGAAGAGATGGAGCGGGCTTTTATACCCGGCGAAGTGCAGGGAAGACCGAAAAACATCTACAGCATCCATCAAAAGATGCAAAAGAAGAAACTCGAGGAAATCGACGAACTCCATGACATCGTAGCCTTCCGGATAATCACCGAGACCGAAAAACAATGCTACGAAGCGCTGGGGCGAGTTCACAATATCTTTGTTCCGGTACCCGGGCGATTCAAGGATTACATCGCTCTTCCCAAGACAAATGGATACCGTTCGCTGCACACTACCGTGAAATGGAAAAAAGGAGGCGAGGCCCACGAACTGGAAATCCAAATCAGAACCTGGGAAATGCATAGAACCGCGGAAGAAGGTATCGCCGCCCACTGGGTTTACAAAGCCGACGGCCCGCCCGCTCTCAAGGATGAACGTCGCTATAGCTGGCTCCGTCAGTTGATGGAATCCCATTCCAGCATCTCGGATCCACAGGAATTCCTTGAAACCGTCAAAATCGATCTTTTTGACGACGAAGTATTCATTTTCACGCCCGCGTGTGACGTGAAAGTTCTTCCGGCAGGCGCCACTCCCGTGGATTTCGCCTACCAGATCCACACCGAAGTGGGCAATCATTGCTCGGGCGCCCGGGTCAACAACGTGATGGTCCCCCTGAAATACAAGCTCCGCAGCGGCGATACGCTGGAAATAATCACCAGCAACCATCAAAAACCTAACAAAGACTGGCTCAAATTCGTGGTTACGAGCAGGGCCAGAACAAAAATCCGTCACCATATCAGGACCGCGCAACGGGAAAGAAGCCGAGCCCTCGGCCGGGAGATGATGGAAAAGAGTTTCCGGAAATACAAGTTGTCCTTACCGAAAATGGAAAAGAGCGGTGAACTGAACAAGATCGCCGGGGCTTTTCGACTCGCCGACGGGGATGAATTGCTTCTCCAGGTCGGATTCGGCAAGATCACAACGTCCCAGGTGGTCGAAAAAGTCCTTCCCGAAAAAGAAGAAAAGCAAAGACTCGAAGAAACCGCGGACAAGGGGGTCGGAGCGTTTTTCCGCAGACTGAAAAAACCATCCAGTGGTATAAAAGTCCAGGGTCTTTCGGACGTGATGGTGCGATTGGCGAAATGCTGCAACCCTCTTCCAGGGGACGCGGTAGTCGGTTTTATAACCAGGGGGCGCGGAACGACGGTTCACGTGCAGAATTGCAGCAAGGCTCTGGACCTGGACCCGGACAGGCGAATCGATGTCTCGTGGGATATCAAGACAAAGAACCTGCACCCGGTTTCCATCAGAATAAACACATCCAACAAGCCGGGCTTGCTAGCCAAGATCAGCAATTGCTTTTCTTCATGCAAGGTCAACATCCTTCAGGCCAACTGCCGGGCCTTTGACGACACTCGTGCGGTGAACACTTTCAGATTCGAGGTCAGCGACCTGGAGCAACTCAATGCTGTAATAAAAAGCATTCAAAAGATTCCCGGCGTGTTTTCAGTTGAAAGAGTGCAAAATGGGTGAACGTAGATACCTGAAATCTGTTTTCCTGGCAACGGCGGCGATCGCGATATTAGCTCATCCACCGGTCGCAGCCCGCCCGGCGAAACCGCCACAGCCTGTAGCGCCTGTTTTGAGCGTCAAGGGCCCACATTATGCCGTTCCGGTGGGCAAAGCTCCGGTAAAAGGACCTGCCGACGCTCTGGTGACAATAATCGCGTACATGGATTTCCTGTGCCCCTTTTGTGAACTAGCGTTCAGCCGCCTTCTCTCCATTGCGTCCAAACATCCCAAGGACGTCCGTTTGGTTTTCAAGCATTTTCCACTTGCATTCCGGCCCAATGCCCACCTTGCGGCACAGGCGGCGGTGGAAGCCCAGAACCAGAATAAATTCTGGGAAACAGCTCCACTGATCTTTAAATCACGAACAAACTTGGACGTGGACACTTTGAATTCAATAGCGGCAAAACAAAAGTTGAACCGTACGCGCATGAAAAAGGCTCTTGCAAACCGCGTTCATGAAGCCCGAGTGAACAATGAATTCAGGGAAGGCAGAAGCTTCGGAGTAAAGGGAACACCCACGGTTTTCATAAATGGAACCATGCATGTAGGAGCGCGCTCAGAAAAGGATTTTGAAAAAATCGTAAAAACCGAAATCGCAAAGGCTCAAAGCTTGCTTAAAAGCAAATCTCTGAAACGAGGTGATCTTTATGCCGAACTGCTGAAAACCGGAATACAAAAAGCCAAACAGGCTCCTGGTTCCCGAACTACGCACAGGGTGAAATCCATAAAAACCGCTAAATCGGCGGATCCCGGCGCTATTCATGCTAAAATACCCCAGTTCCACACTTTTTCGCCTGAAATAAAAGAAACCGTCAATCTCACCCTTGAAGGAGCACCGAGCCTGGGTCCGGATTCAGCAGATATTACGATTGTTTGGTTCGGCGGTTTTAATTGCTACGATTTTCGTAGGATAATGCAGGCATGGTTCTACGTAGCCGAAAGGCACGGAAACTCTATCCGCCTGGTGTTTAAGCACCACATTGCCGAAGATGACCAAACGGGGTTTTTCACCGCACAAGTTCTCCGGGAAGCGCACCGGCAGGGATTGTTTTGGGAACTTACAAGTTTATTCGCAACGACCGGCCATGCAAGAGATCGAAACTCGGTGCTGAAAAACGCCATGGAGGCGGGAATGGACATGGAAAAATTGACGAATGCTCTAAACAAACAAGTCCATGGGCCCCGCGTTCTCCTGGATCTCTCGGAAGCACGCGCTTTCGGCGGACGTTTCAACCGCAACCAGTGTGGAAGTTTGTTGCTGCCGAATGGAGAAACTTTTCAAGGATATGTTTCGGGCTACAACCTTGACCGGACCATCACAAACATTTTCAGTGATCTAAGGTCGTCGCGAGTTTTGATTCCATTGCCATGAACTCGGATGTCGGCGTGGGCAGGAGATGTAAATGAACTCTTTGGGTATTGTCTTCTTTTTGACACTCTTGTGCTTTCCCGTCCAAGGGGAAACCAAACCCTCGGTCGATGAAAAACCTCCTCCGGGAACTGAACCAAGAAAAGAAGCAGCCGATGATCCGGAAGGTGATGAAGAAACCGATGCATCCAAATCCATGGTTCATCACAGAAAGGCGGAAGCATATTTCAGGGCGAAAAGATACAAAGAAGCCGCGGAGGAGTTTTTGAAGGCGTATTCGCTGGATGAAAGGCCTGCTTTCCTCTACCTGGCGGGAGATGCATACGAGAGAGCGGGTTCTTTCAAAAACGCGGAAACCATGTATGAAAAATACCTGAAAACAGCCACCAACGAATTCAGGATCAAGGCCGTCATGGAAAGCCTTGAGAATCTTCGGACCCGCGTCGACTTAAATGGAGCCGAAAAACCTGAAAAAGATGAATCCGACGAAATCGATGGTGAAAAAGACGAAGAGACTCCTGAACCGGAGAAGAAACCGAAAGACCCGGAAGAAAAGAAAACACTGATCGAACATGAAAAAACCACCGGCGAAAAGACAGAGGATCCCGACGAAACACCCTTGCCGGCCCGGCCGCGCAGCCGCATGGAACTCGGGGCTTGGGCGCTTCTGGGATCCACCGCAGTGTTGCTTACCGTAACGGGAGTGTTCGCTCTCAAGATGCGGGACTCTGAAGACAACATGAAGCGCCTTGCCGTAAGTGTCGACCCGAACAACAATTTACGCGTTCCATACGAAGGGAATTACCGGAAAGACTACGAGCGATATAAAAGAGACGGAGAACTTTTCCAGAATCTTACCTGGGTCTTTGCAGGATTGTCGGCCGCGGCGGTGACCGGCTCAGTCGTTTTGTTCACGATTGATTACGTTACACGGCGACGCAAAAGCTTATCAGTGCGAAACGGAATCGTGCGGCCCGTGATCTCCCGTGACGGAGGGGGCGTTCAAATGGAGTTGAGGTTTTAGAAAAATGGCTAAACTATTTTTTTTCGTGTTCTTCACTTTGTTTATCATTCCGGTTCTACCCGGTTGTTTTGACCCCGATATCCCGGATACAGCGTTTCGCTGCGGCGAAAACGGCGAGTGCCCCGACGGATACGAGTGCCGGGAAGACGGATGCTGCCACAAGATAGGAATTCCTTACGAACCCTCGCCGGGATGCCGCCTTCCGGATGCAACCATAGAAACGGATCAAGACGGTGGTCCGGACGATGGTTGGGACGGGAGTGCAGACTCGGGTTCCGATCCCGACGATGATGCGGGCGAAGAAAATGATCATGAAGATGATCCGGACGAGCCATGAACCCTTTCGAGGGCGCAGACCACCCACGTATCAATAGCACTTTATTCCGTCGCCCCAAGGCTCTGCTCAAGTTGAGTTACGCGTGCAACAACGGTTGCCTCTTCTGCCACGCATCCCCCCATATCGGAGTGGAATCCACCCAGGACGAAATTCTGGCCAAAATCGATGCCGGTGTTTCATCCGGTGTTGACACGGTGGTTTTTTCCGGAGGTGAGCCGACCATCAGGAAGGATTTCTTCCAACTCGCCCGGGCGGTAGAAAGAGCCGGAATGAACTTGGGACTTGTCACCAACGGCCGAATGCTCGCTTACCCGAATTTCCGAAAATCACTTTTGTCTACACATCTGTCCTACATACAGGTGTCTCTGGCCGGAGCGGTCCAATCCACGCACGACGCTATCGTCCGGGTTCCCGGAGCTTTCAGGCAAACCTTGAACGGCCTGAGAGGTCTTTTGCTTGAATCTCAGAATGGTCCTCTTGCAATTACCTTGAACTTGGTCCTGACAGGCCGGGCGGCCGCGGAACTGGACGAAGCGGCCGTATTGGCGCTCGCCCTGGCAGAACCGGTTGAAAAAAAACTGAAAACAAAAACTCTCGGTTTTCGTTTGAAGTTGTCCGCTGTTGAACCCGAGGGTACCGCGCTTTTCCACCTCCATGAACTCGATGCAAATCCGGCCCGAGTCGCCCCGGCCTGCAGGGAGTTTTTTCGAACCCGGGCCGGGCAACTTGCAACCGCGGGGATTGAAGTGGGACACGAAGGCTTTCCCCTGTGCCTCGTGGATCCCCGCTGCGTCATGGATCTCTGGACGGATCGCTTCATTTACATGAGCGAGGCTTTTGAAAAATCGCTCCATCCCATCGACGACAAACACAGGAAAAGACTTCCCTCCTGCCACACCTGTTCATTGGACGACTGCCCCGGGTTTTATCTAACCAGCGAACAAGTCTACGGCCCTCAAAAGCCCCACCCTGTGACATGCAAAAAGTCCAACAGTTTCATTTTCGAGACAAAGGCCGTTTTTGAAACCAAAGACTTGTTCAGCTCCACCAAAACCACATGTCCGGTCGTTAAAAACAAAATTGCCAAACCTGATCCTTACAGGGAATTGCTTACGCGCGGTTCGGAAAAAACCATTCTTTGGCGCACACAAACGAGTGATTTCGGCCCCAGGGTCATTCACAGGACCAAAAACGAATGGGAACAGATTTACCTACCGGACCCAAATGTCCGAACCGAAACCGGAGATTCCTTTTTTCATTCACTTTTAAAACTACAGATAGCCGAGATGTGCAAAAACTGCCCGTCTTTTGATACATGTGGGAAGATCTTTGTACCATCCTGCAAAAACGTGATTGCAGAGGAAGAATGCCGCATCAACGAGATGATATCCGGTCTCAAAGGTCTTTGGCTGGATTTGGGTTGCGGATCCATGCCTTACGGTTCCGCTGCAAAGGCAGGACTTTCTATACTGGGCATCGACCCGGAGGTGTATACATCCGTTTCCAAGACTCAGCCATGTGCAAAAAGAGAGCTTTTGGGGTGGACGGGATTCCGGGGTGTTGCCGAAAAACTTCCTTTTGGGGACAATACTTTTAGCGGGGTGCTTGCCATAAGATCCATCCCCCATTTTCCCGACCCCTTGAAAGGGGCCCAAGAAGCTTTTCGCGTCCTCAGGCCGGGAGGAGAGTTGCTGTTGTTTTCCGACGTCATCTTCGGAATCTGCCCAAATGTAGATCACGCAACATCTGCGGATGAAAAACCATACCAGCACTATCGCAACCCAAGCCCGGAAGAATTGATAGACCTTCTGCAAAACGAGGGTTTCGAGACGAAGGAAATCCGGACACCCGGCCCCTTGACTGCAAATCTTGTTTTCATCCGGGCGAAAAAACCGGAGGTCACTGAATCTCTTGCTCCACAAGCGTCATTGCAGTAGATTCGCCCCTTGTTCGACCCAAGTAATTAATAGTGTTTCGATTACCGAAATAACAAAGGAGAATTCGTCATGAAAAATCCTGAAAGACTATTCGCGGTTTTGTTTGTCGCGATTGCGTTATGCACAACAGGCTGCCCCGAAGTGGGTGGTTCAAAAGAAAACAGTCCCCCTGAAATCCCATGGGGTCCCGTCCCTGCAGACGGCGCGCTGAACCAGGAACTGGATTTGACTCTCACATGGAAATGCGATGATCCTGATGGAGACCTTGTCCTGTTCGACATCTACTTCGGCCCCGAAAATCCACCTCCCCTCGTACAGTCAAAGACTCTGATGAAGAGTTTCCAGGTATCAGGCCTGAAACCCAATCATACTTACTACTGGCGCGTTAAAGCGGACGATCTCAAGACCGACGCGGTAGAAGGTCCACTGTGGTCCTTTACAACCGGTGACGAGGGATTGGCACTCGTGGGGTCCCATCCGCCCCTGGATCGAGCCGATGACGTGTACGTGTTCGAAAACATGGCTTACGTGGCCGACGGTAAATACGGAGGATTGCAGGTTATAGATGTTTCCGACCCTGCGGAACCGGTGCAGATTGCCGAAGCAGCATCACTTGGGAGCGCCGAAGGGTTATACGTAACCTTGATCGACAATACCCCGCACGTTTTTCTCGCCGAAGGTTCCGCCGGCCTCACGGTGTTCGACGTTTCATCCCCGACGATTCCCTATCTCAGCGGAAACATTGACGTCGAAGACAACGTAAAAGCGGTGAAAGTCAAGAATACGACAGCTTTCCTGGCCGCGACGGAAAACATGATCGTGGTCGATGTCAGCGATCCCTCGGATCCCGTGGAAATCGGACGCAGATCGATTCCAGGCAGCGGCTTGGCAATCACCATCGCAGGCGATATGGCTTACGTGGGAACTCAATCTCAAGGAATCCAGGTTCTGGGTATTTCAAATCCATCGAACCCCATTTTCCAGCATGGATACGGCTCCGAAGCGTCCATCACGGGCCTGTCGACAGCTGGAAACGTTCTTT
Source organism: Myxococcales bacterium (assembly GCA_007131745.1). The sequence goes on along the minus strand of SLPX01000227.1, from coordinate 10,854 downwards.
ACGCCGCAAACGAAGAAAACGGCCTCCTGATCCTCGACATTTCCGTGACACCGTTCGAGAAATTCGCCTTACTTCCCACTCCCGGCATTGCTTCGGATGTTTACGCACTCGGAACAACCGTATTGATCGCTGATTACAATTCAATACTTGTCGTGGATGCATCCAAACCCGAAGACCCCAAGGTTGTCGGCAGGTACAGAGGCCTGGACTTTGTCACCTCGATTCACGCTCTCGACGCGGAAATCATATACGCCGCCGACTTGGAAGCCGGGCTTCTGATTTTTGAACCAACTCAGTGAGCGTGTTTAGCCCGGGCCGAGAGAAAACTCGAAGATCTCTACATAATACTTCACAGGACTACCGCCCAAAAGATCCGGCTCAGCGTGCTCGTTGATGACAAAGGAAGACACAAACGCTCTGGTGCCATCTACATAGAGGCTTGTGTAAAACCCGTACGCTCCCTTAAACGGATCCCTTCCACCGGCAATCACCTGGAAAGTCCAATCCGAATCGTAATCAGCCCTCCTGGCCAACTTCAACTCGTGGGTCGTGCTGTCCTGGTAAAAAATCATGGCATTGCCGCCTCCCGTCATGATCAACTTGGAGTCCCAACCCACCTTGTGAAACACCGGCATGGGCAACCCGGTTTCCTTGTTTTCTTCCAGGCGATAGCCGTCATCAACCACCACGCGCGAACCCTCCAACGTGCTGAAATAGTAGAGGCCGTTCAGGTGCGGATCCGTATATGAAAAATGATAGGTATCGGCATAAACAGGGTCCACCGCGACAGATGAAAACAAGCCGACATTTCCGGTATCGCGACCTTCACCATCCTCGCCGTCCACAACGACGGGTTCACTGAAATAACTCAGACCCTCTCCGTCAAACAACATTTCGCTCATCATGAGGTTTCCCCTCACTGCATCATAGTACGCTATCACCGGCGCGCCGTCGGATTTAAGCGCCACCGAGGGATGCACTCCCACTCCGTATTCCCAATCGTAGACCTCCGGCAGATTACCGGGATCCGGAACAACGACTCTGTCCACCACGTGTACGATCCAGTCGTCCCATGACGACGGGTTCTCCTTTTTCGCCTGTGCGAACCGCAGTTCCGAATAAACCGGTTGTCCGGGTTCCACCGGTTTGACCAACGGCGCCATGTAAGCTATGCCTGGCGCATTCGTTCCCCTCCTGACCACCATCGAGTTGTACAATCCGGCGCGTCCCTCTTTGGGGTCATCGCTTCCTCCGTAATCCACTACGTGCTTGTGCCATACGTTTCCGTCAAACCAAGCGAACTTGAGGCTCCCGTGGGTCTCATCATGATATGCCACAACCGGATGCCGCGATGAATTCAGACCTATAGCAGTGTAAGTTCCTACGTTTTCTCCCCTGGTCCTGATACCGCCTCTTACATCGCTGTTGGGCACCATCACCGGCCCGTCGGGCACACCATCAACGAACTCCCATCCGTGATTCTCACCCGGGATGTACGGCTGGTTGGGAACAACACCCGGAGGATGGAACCGCGCCACCATGAGATCCCCGTAAGTTCGGTTGTACGCGGCCACGTACGCCTGGGGGCCGGCTGCAACCGCCAGAGAAGAATACATACCCAATCGGCCGAACAGGACATCATCCACGCATTCGCATCTACCGAACCTGCACGTGGGAACCTGCCCGTCCGGGCATGACATGTGGAGGCATTCTTCGTCGTCTTCACAGAAGGTGAAGCCGTTTTCACCTCCCGGCGATTTCTTGGAGCACGCGGAAAACAGAACCGCTCCTGCGGCTAAAAGGCAGACAAGCGACTTTCCGTGACCCATTGATTTCTTCCACTTTCGACCTGCGGACAGGAGCAGCGCAAAAAAGATCAAAAACAGGGAGAAAAACCCACCCGATGTTCCTGCCGCTGAACAACCTCTTTTCGTTTTTGCAGGAGTTGCTTCCACGGGATCCGAGTTCATCCACAAGGAGGTTTCAAACCAGTGCTCACCTTCATTACCGGCCTCATCCATGACCCTTACGCCCAACTTTCCTCCGCACCTGCCCGCATAAAACATGGCGTCTCGAATCCAAAGGAAATCCGTGGAAGCATAGGGGCTCCAATCTCCGGGACCCCGGCAGAAGCTGTAGACAAGATCTTCGCGCGCGGTCACGAGGTCGAATCCTACAAACCGAACCTTCATGGTGTCGAACTCGACATCCACCGAGGGAGCCATGGAATCGATGAGCAAGTCCAACCTCACAGGGTTCCTGTCCTGGCTCAAGGGAACCCCTTTCCGTCTTGCCCTTAGGTACAAAGTGTGACGTCCCTGGAAAGACAAAGCCCTGTCTCTCAACACCAGGCGGCTCTCCGAAGTAAAGGGACTCCACAAACCCATCCGGCCGAACCTGTATTGCCACTCGTATTGCGCGCCCGGTTCCGGGTTCATTACACCTACATCCACGGTCACCGAGGGCAAATGATCCGGATTCCCGGACATGATTCCACCGCGGATCGTATCCGGCGGCGGCGTGTTCACACCAACGATCTCGGCTCGGGTTCTCACCGGCAAGGGAGGCAAGGGCTGCACGGAGGGTTTTATCGAAGCCAAAACCAGCATCATCGTGTTGGCTGCATTCGGTTTGAACTCGAGTGAACTCAACGACAAACCATTCTCCAGTTCAGGCATGACAAAGCCTTCCCCAAGCACCGAAGTCAGCAAAGGCATTATGATTCCGAGAATCTGCGGCAAAGTAGCCTCGAGCTCGGCCGGGTCCTCGGCCACCAACTTGCTATTGTGGATCCGCACCGTGACATTCTCTTCATCCACCCCCAGCAAGGTGGGAGCTGCAACCAACCTTCCCTCGTCGTTTACGTAAGACTCCATGTTCATCCCAACACGCATATCGAGAGCAAGAGTGAGCGCAAGCGTGTAACGCTCTTCAACAAACGGATAGAGATCCACACGGAAATCCCTCAGGTAGAGTTCCAACAGTGGGTCATCATCGGTGCCCGCCCCGATAGCGAACTGGGCGGGCCACTGCGGCCGAACCATCATCCTTATGGGAGCATCCCTCCGATTGTTGTTGGTCAACCCTACAAGCGATTCCACGAGCAGGCCGAACATGCCCACAGTCAACATTTCCATCTGCGCAGTACCCACAGTCACGCACAACGCCCCTGAATTAACGGCATGGAACCCGGCCAGGTTGAGAAAATGCTCGCTCACACCTATGGCCACATCTGCAACGTGTCCGGCCAAGTGGCCGGTTGAATACACCAGTTGGCTTGTATCACTCGTCCCGTTGAGCGCGAGTTCCGCTCCCAACCCATATGTATTTCTGCCGGCCACCTCGTGCATCTCACCCACCACTACATACGGCGAAAGGTCAAAAGTTTGAAACGGCGGAACGCACTTCGCGTTTTCACTGTGCGCCAGCACACCGAACTGATTCGGAACGGCTGACCTTGTTTCAGGATCCGCGTCGCTGTTGAGACCTGTTATCACGCCAAGGGACATCCCCTTGTTGAACAGGTTCACATACCCCCCGGCGACCATGCGAGTTTCCAGCTTGCCGGTGGTGCCCGGCGAAAACTCAGAAAGCATCGCCCCCACATCAATCATGCCGCTTATCCCCATGCTCGGGATAAGACTGTCAATGTAAGGTTGCAACCAGGGCAGAATCAATTGGTTCGTCAACCACTCTGTAATCGGGTTTGATATGAGCATATCAAGCCAATTCATGAGGCCGGTCAAAACCCCCGCGAAAAAATCCAACACATCGGTCAAAATGCCGCAGTCCTGCACACCGAACTGCATCCCGGCCACACTCACGTTTCGTATGCCCTTGACTTCGATTCTCAGCTCCCCATCGGAATTCCTGATGTAAAAGCCGATATCCGCGTCCACATGAAGCGGCTGCTCCGGATCCGTTGAAAGCGCGAAAGTGCAAGACATCGTCGAGCCGATCAAAGGGTCCAGCATCAACACGAGATTGGTGGACGCAATCAGGGACACCCCTAACGTCAAGGTATCGTGATCCGTAACCGAAACCGAAACGCTGTTCGGGGGCATTGTAATGTTTACGAGGCAACCGCTGGGACAAAGTGTGAGACTGCCGAGCATGTTATCAAAAATGGTAGTGGGCGGAACCGCGAAATTCTGAAGCGCTTGGTGAACAAGGCCCGGAATCTCCGTGGTGAGCGCTTCCAGCCCACCCTCGGTGATTCGAACCTGCAAACCTCCTTCGATGGTCTGCTTGGGCGGCAATTCCGCGGGCAAAGGTTCCAGCCCTTCACACCCCCCGGCGCAGCCACTGGATGCCCAAACAATAAAAAAAGAAAAAACCGTAATACCTATACCCCTCCATGCATGTCGCGCCTTGTGCCTTTGATCCCGCATTTCAGTCTCCTATAATGTCTCCAAAACACCTAAAAACGTATTTTCAAGCAACTAATACTGCAGAGTTTATTTTATCCTTCATATTGATTTCCGGTCAAGATGAATGCCTCCAAGAAAGTTGACGCATCGCGTTGTTTTCCAGGGATTTACGCCCAACAAAAAGGATCAAAAACCATCAAAAAATCATGAAAAATCATTGGACACGAATTCTACTTGTGGCATGTTCGTGCTCATTGACGAGAACAAAAGAAACGAACCCTGAAACAGGGATCACATTGAAAACAAAGAACACAAGCATTGGAGGCATTCAATGAGCCTTGAAAAAGCCTTTCAGTTTGATTTGATGCGCGCACTGCGAAACACCTTCGCCCTGGTGCTGGCCGGAGGCAGAGGGACCAGGTTGATGCACTTGACGGGAAGGGAAGCGAAACCGGCCATACCTTTCGGCGGCCAGTACAGAATTATTGATTTTGCGCTGTCTAATTGCATCAACTCCGGAATCCGCCGCGTGGGAGTTCCGACTCAGTACCGTGCCCACAGCCTCATCCAGCACATCCAACGCGGGTGGGGATTCATGAACGCAGAGCTGAACGAATTCGTCGAGGTCTGGCCTGCACAGCAGCAAACCGAAGCTGAAACTTGGTACGAAGGAACCGCGGACGCGGTTTACCAAAACCTTAAGATCATCGAAGATCACAATCCCGAGTACGTACTCATCCTGGGCGGAGATCATGTTTACAAACAAGACTACAGCAAAATGCTGGCTCATCATATCAGGGTCGGCGCCGACGTCTCGGTAGCGTGCATCGCGGCGCCCAGAAAAGAAGCGTCCGCGTTCGGCGTGGTGAATGTAGATGAAGACGGCTGGATCGCCGGTTTTTTGGAAAAACCCGCGAATCCGCCCTCGATTCCCGGAGAACCGGAACGCTCCTACGTAAGCATGGGCATTTATATTTTCGGTTTTGAGTTTTTGTGGAACAGGCTGGAAAGTGACGCTACGTCCACTACATCAAGTCACGACTTCGGCAAGGACATCATTCCCGGAATGATAAAAGAAGCAAAGGTACTTGCCCATCCCTTCCGTTTCTCCTGCGTGGAAAACAAAGATTCAAAAGAGCACTACTGGCGTGACGTGGGCACGATCGATGCATACTGGGAAGCCAATCTCGACCTGGCATCGGTGACTCCGGCCCTTGACCTCTACGACCCGAACTGGCCGGTCCGCACCTATTCGCTCCAAAGACCCGCGGCCAAATTCGTGTTCGACGATGAAGATCGCCGAGGAATGGCCGTCGACTCCGTTGTATCGGCCGGGTGCATTCTGTCGGGCGCGGTGGTGCGTCGTTGCGTCCTGTTTACCGACGTACGGGTCAACTCCTACTGTACACTGGAAGACTCCGTCTTTCTCCCCGAAGTCGAGGTGGGACGTCACTGCAGAATCAAAAACGCAATAGTGGATCGCGGCTGCCAAATCCCTGAAAACACCATCATCGGGGAAGATCCGGCAGAAGATTCCAGGCGTTTCTTCCGGACCGACAAGGGAGTGATCCTGGTGACCACAGCCATGCTGAACGCGCTGAAAGATTGATCACGCCCATGGTCGCAAGTTCCATCAAGAGTCTTCAGGAACCGGATTCCATCTGCTCGATTATCCGCCCCACTTTTCTGCTTTGAATCAATTTCACGGCCTCTGCAATATCCGGATAGAGCACACGATCCTCTTCCATGAAACCCACCTTCTCCCTAAGCAAGGCCAACGCCTCACCGGTTCCCTTGCCCTTGAGGTGGCCCCGACGCATATCCAGGGCTTGCCCGGCTACGAGATACTCTATCGCCACCACTCGTTCCACGTTCTCGATTATTCTGAAAGCGTGCAACCCCGCGTGCATGCCCATGGAAACATGATCTTCCATGTTCGCGCTCGTGGGAATGGAATCCACGGACGCGGGAAAAGCCTCGGATTTGTTCTCCGAAACAAGAGCCGCGGCAACGTATTGCGGAATCATCATTCCTGAGTTCAACCCGGGGTTTTGAACCAAAAACGCAGGCAACCCTTCGGAGAAATACTTGTCGGTCAACTTGGCGATCCTCCGCTCGGATATATTGCCCAGTTCGGCTATGGCCACCTTGAGATAATCCATCGCCATGGCTACCGGCTCCCCATGAAAATTTCCTCCCGAAAGCACGGCTCCTTCATCCGTAGATGTTTCAGGTGGAAAAACAAGCGGGTTGTCAGTAACAGCGTTGGACTCGGTGACCAAAACTCCGCTGACGTGTTCCAGCACATCCCGGCACGCGCCGTGAACCTGAGGCATGCACCTGAGACAATAAGAATCCTGGATATACTCCACCTTCCCCTCGACAACTCCCGGCACCGCACCCGCAAGCCCGCTTCCCTCAAGCAACTTCCGCAAATTCGCGGCCGCAACAATCTGTCCGGGCCGCCGCCTCAGTTCATGTATCCTGTGATCCAGGGCTTCCAATCGCCCCGCCACCGCGTCAAAACTCATCGCACCAACTACATCGGCCGCGTCAAGCAAATCATTGAAACGATGAGCAGCCACGACTCCCAGGGCGGTCATCGCCTGGGTGCCGTTAAGCAAGGCGAGCCCTTCCTTGTATGTCAGCTGAACAGGCTCAAGCCCGGCCCGTCTCAAAGCCTGACCTCCACCCATCCGCTCTCCGTCGATCTCCACCTCGCCGAGGCCGATCACAGGCAAACACATATGCGCAAGCGGGCACAAATCCCCCGAAGCTCCTACACTGCCGAGTTCCGGCACGACCGGGTAAATCCCCCTGTTTAGCATCTCGATCAGCAAATCGAGCGTTTCCGGACGAATGCCCGAGTTTCCATGCGCCAAGGCATTGATCCTGAGCAACATCATGGCCCTCACCACTGTCGGCGAAAGGGGAGGACCCACCCCACAGGCATGGCTCATGAGAAGCTTTTCCTGGAGCGCCCGTGCCTGCGAAGCCGGAATCACCTGGTCCCTGTTCGCGCCGAAACCCGTGGTCACCCCGTAGACCGCTTCACCCGACTCCGCCTTTCGACGGATGAACTCCGCGGCCAACCCCACTTTCTCTCTCGCTTCGGGACTCAAAGCCACCGGCTCCCGATGAAAAACTACTCTCTTTATGTCGTCAAACCCAATGAATCCGTTTCCTATGATCAACATATCTCTCTCACCTGTCTGCGCTTTCTCAACCGCCTCAGCTTCTCCTGTTACCGGTTCAACTGCTTCAACCGCCTCACTCGCTCGCTTCACTCGCTTCACCCTCCGGCCTCCACACTCCACAACCGGCTCCTTGCTACTTCTCACAATGCATCGCGCTCCGTCAAGGCTGCTATTTCTTAACTCTCCGAAAAACATTCGCCTCTACAATCCCACAAGCGCCATTCACGTCATTCCATTTCATTAATATTTCGTATTAAATTTTAAACTTTTCGGTTGCACTAAAGAATGTCGTCGTGATAGATTTTGAGTGGGCGCTTTGTTCAATCCCCGAAATGGGGCGAAAAAAAGAAGGAGGGCAACAATGTACGGCCAAAGGATTTACCACGAAGGCGAAGTTTTCTTCTTGAAATCCGGGGGGGGGGCGTAAAATGGATTAGCGGTTTTTTCAGATCCCGCTTGCTCGCCCCTCTGATCATCATGTTTTCCCTGACAGTACACGCCGGCTCGCAACCACCGGAGATTGATTCCGAGATCACATTGGAGCAGTTCTGTGAAGAGCAGGCCCTATCCGGAGGAGCGGAATACCCGCCCCCGTTGTACAAGGACCAACCCACGGCCGGGTTGTGCGGGTACAATCCGCTGGTTGGAGACAAGGGAAGGCTGATCGTAGAAAACATACGGCACGAACCGGACCCGTTCAATCCCGACGAAGAAGAAGCCATGCTGGAGATGGACATCATTGCCGTGGAACTCCCCGGGTTGCCGTCGGGTCAATTCGAGTTCAGGGCGGAGGTAACTTGGCGGATAGAATGTCACAGGACTCATCGAGTCATCAGCGAGATCGTGGAAGATGTCGAGTTGCCATATACCGGCGCACACTACGCGGCCCTCTTTTGGGACGGGCATGATGCAGACACCAACGAAGTTCCCGCAGGCGTTTATCCACACAAGGTGGAGATAAGGTTGATAAGGACGAAGACAAGGGGTGGAGGCGCGGGCAAGGAAAAGATTTTCGATGAAGTCGAATCTCCATGGCTGTTCATAACGATCCAAAGGGACGACTATTACGTGGATGAAGATGCGGCCGCGCTGCTCGAACACAGCATCAAGGATCCTCTGGGCGCTCCCAACATTCCCATCAAGATAGTCAGGTCGCGCGTGGGAACGATTAACATGGTATACGGCGAAGACTTTCGCGTTCCCATGCCCGCTGTAGGGTGCGATCTCGGTGATGGCGAGCTGAACGGCCTGTGCTTTCTTTCATATTTCGGTCCGATTCTGGGCATTTCCGATCCTGCAGGCGATCTCGAGTTTTCAAAGGTGCATCCGATTTCGGCCGAGCATGATTTAGCCGTGTTCAAACAACTATTTCACGGTCGGGAAGTAACGGGCCGGCATGTCACCTTGATGGTGAACAAGTCCATGGAAGTGACGCAGATCCATTCGGCCGCCGCTCTGCCCATATCCGGGCCCGAACCGCATGAGATCCAGGCTGCATTCGACGCGTTTGACCCTGTAGCGGGAATCGACGCTCTCAGGGAAGCACGGTCCATTCCCGAGCTTGAAGCAATCTCCCTGAAGGAAGTCTTTTTCACCGGGCTTTCGGAAGACGCGTATATTGCAATACCCGCGGTTGAAATGACGGCTCATGCGCCTCATCCCCTGGATCGTTATGTTCTTGGGGTACTTGACGCAGCCACAAGCAGCATATTGACCTATGAAGATCTGACGGCCGATGCAACTTACGACGATGTGCTCAAAACTACGGTATTGTTTCCCGGTGTCACCGAGGACTCGGTGCATCCGGATTGTTTGAGTAGAACGGATTGCCGTCTAAAACTCGGTGACAAATATAATGAAGAGATCTGTTCCGATCATTTCACTCCGAACAGGTGCGTCCGACATTGCACAAGTGATAGTGACTGTACTCGTGATGACGGCACTATTTGGCAATGCTTCCTGCCATCGGAAGCAACGGACCTGCTCGGTTATTGTTATTTCAAAGACACATGGACTCCTGAAAGCGAGATAGTCGTCTATTCCGACACCGCTGACTGGGGCGTGCAGTGGTTTAATGAATATCTCGAAGATCAAGATGCTTTTTTCAACCTTACCCTGGAATTTCCCGAGATACGGCAGCATCACAAGGATATCGGTCTTCAACAAGGTTTCGACGGCAAGGATTCGCCATATATCATGAGGCTTTTTGCCGTTTGTGATTGTGACGAAATCACGGGCCGCTGTATTGAATACGACGGTTGCCCGGGGGGAGAAGTGAATTACCCGACGGCTGATAATATAAAAATTGTCGCCAATTGGCGCAGTGATTGGGCCACATTCGAAGACTTAAGTTTACCATATGACCATGTTGATCGCCTGGGACAGCGGGGAATAATATCGAGCAGAGAGTATGTTATCGGCCATGAGTACGGCCACCTGATCCAGGGCGCGGTTCACGGAAGATGGGGGAGAGGTTGTCTCAAAGAAGGAACCGCCACAATGTTCGGCGCTCTTTTCGCCGCAAGTCAGCACAATTTACCGGAAGAAGAATACTCCATTCGTATCTGCACAAATCCTTATCTTGTAGGCGACCCGTTTTTCTCCGACAGCGGCGGTTTGGATGTTTCGTGCGAGAGTCGGAGGGGGCCATTGCCGTATTCTTACAGGTCCAGGTTCGACTGGTTTGACTGCATCGAAGAACAATGGGGGGAAGCCTGCAAAAAAAATGATGACTGCCCGGAAGGTGAGGAATGCAAACACCCTGATAATTATGACAGAAAACTCTGCACCAAGACCTGGACCGACATAGATTGTACGCATGACGATGACTGCCCGCCTTACCACAAATGCACGGATATGAAGGATGCGGATGAAAATGTCATCGGACGATTCTGCAAGCACAGGTACAGTTTATACAACTCCGGTCCGATCATGAGACGGTTGATGCGGATAATGGCTCTCGGGCCCGATCCGTTTTATGAAGAAGGGCATTTCGAAGACATAGACATCATAAAACGCCCTCTCGGAATCAATACCACGGGAAAGATTCTGGCTCAAACATCTCCTCAGCTTAACCATACGACGACCATGAGAGAGTGGATGGAATTGATGAAAAAATCGGCTTCCGATCACGATAGGGGCGATAGGCAAACCTTCAGCGCGACCGTAGACGCTCTGGGAGCGTCGGGTTTCTTCCCGAGGGAGACCGTTGTAACAGGGTACAAATCACCAACAGCCCCCGCTAAAACGGTGTTCACAAGTCCAAGGGACGGCGTCCAAAGAGAACT
>SLPX01000335.1 GCA_007131745.1 Myxococcales bacterium | reverse complement strand
CGAGCATGACAAAGGTAATTTGCCGAGGCCGAAAGTTGAAGCAGGTCTCCGGAACAAGCCGGCGTCAGAAGACCGCTGCCCGAAGGGCTGAAGGGATTCGGCCGAGTCGCCGACGATGCTAACCGAAGGGTAAGCTTCAAACGGCGACGTCCGGCGTTTCAGGAGATTGCGAAAACATGGCCTCGGCATTCATTAACAATCCGGGATCGAACGAGCCTGTTTGTTTACGGCAGCGGACAAACCGCCGAGCGCCTTGTTAGAACCTCCCTGTCGGGAGGTTCATCTGCGGCTCGCTCGATCCCGGGCTGTGATAAACACAGGTGGAAAAATGATTCAGTGGCTGACCGCGGTCGGGGATGTCCGGGTTCCGCCGGTGAGACCGATTCCAAGTTGCCCGTCCACGTTGTTTCCCCAACATCGGGCCGTTCCGTTTTCAAGGATCGCGCATGTATGCCAGGATCCGGTTGAAACTTTAACCACGTTGGTCAGGCTTGAAACAAGGGCAGGTGACGTCCTGTCTTGCGTGTTTCCGATTCCCAGTTGGCCGGAATTGTTTCTTCCCCAGCAATAGACGCGTTTTCCCGAAGTAAGAGAACAAGTATGGTCTTGAAATGAAGCGTCCACCGAAATCGTGGTTTGACTGTAAGAAATGAGTGTCGGCCGCGGAACGTCTTCGGTTGTGCCGTTTCCGACCTGGCCGTAGTTGTTTTTCCCCCAGCAAAGGAGTGAACCAACTTCCACAGCACAGCCGAAAAGCCATCCCTGAGCGATCCTCGTCACGTCGGGAGGGCTGTCCATGTACCACAACTGAACCGGAATACTGGAATTAGAGGTGTTGCCGGTGCCCAGAGCGTGCCGAGCTCCCCGGCCCCAGCACCACCCTCGTTGATTCGAGTCCGCAGCGCAGGTGCTGGTGTGCCCTGCAGAAATATGGACGGCGTTCGACATGCTCGAAACGTTTACCGGGGTGTAGCGTTGTATGGTGGTTCCATCTCCAAGCTGGCCGTAAGTATTCATGCCCGTACATACCGCCTGCCCGTTTGTTCTGATTGCACAGGTAAACCGCCAGCCCGCGGTGAGCATGCTTACGTTGCCGAATCCTGAGACATAAGTCGGATCGTGGATTTGCCCGGTGTTTCCCAAACCTAGTTGTCCGTCGATGTTGCTTCCCCAGCATCGAACCGAACCGAGGTTTGTATGCGCACATGTGTGGTAGGCCCCTGTTACAACATTTGCAATAGAGTTCAATCCTGGGACCCGGTTGGGCTTGTTGTAAACCGTTACCGATGGTTCACCGTAGCCCAGTTCTTTGCTTTCGTTTTTTCCCCAGCACCATACGGTGCCGTCAGCGCGAACGCCGCAGGTATGATTGTTTCCGGCCGAGATATCGACCCAGCCGCAATCTTGCGGGCAATTGATTTCGTTTTCTCCCTTGTCGAACTCACAACCGTTTTGGCCGCAGGTAAAACACCCCGAAGTATCGAAGGAAAGGCAATCGTTCGCGCATTGAAGCTGTCCGCCTGAAAAACCTTGGTTCGTGCAAGTTGCTCCGCCAAGATCGGTTGGTTCACAGATCTCCGCGGGTTCAATGGTTCCGTTCCCGCAGGTGTAACAACCGATTTCATTGTAGCTTAGGCAATCCGCTGAGCACGTAAGGGTTCCGGCTTCGTGGCCGAGGGTCTGGCAGGTCGCTCCTCCAAGATCGGTCGGCTCGCAGACTTCCGCTGGTTCGATGATCCCGTTTCCGCATGTGTGACATCCGATTTCATCATAGCTTAGGCAATCCGCTGAGCACGCAAGGGTTCCGGCGCCGTGGCCGAGTCCTGCACACGTTTGCCCGCCCAGATCATTCAGGTCGCAGACCTCACCGTCGTCGATCGAGCCGTTGCCGCAATTTGTGCACTTCGATGTGTCGAAACCCATGCAATCATCCAGGCAGGCCAGGGTTCCTCCCCAGAAGCCTTTATCTGAGCAGGTTTTGTCTCCGAGATCGGTTCCGTCACACAATTCCGGACCCTCAGCCGTGTTGTCGCCGCAGGTGTGGCATGCGGATGCATCGATCTTGCAGTCATCCCCGCAAACCAGTTCTCCATCGGTGCGGCCGGTTTGGCTCAGACAAGTGGCTCCGCCGAAATCGTCTCCGTCACATTCTTCTTCGCCTTGTTTTATGTTGTCTCCGCAGTAGCCGCCGCTGCAACCGGAGAAATCGAATTTGCAGGCATCCGTGCATTTAAGTTCGCCGCTTTCGTAGCCGTGGTCTGTGCATGAGTTTCCGTCGAGATCATCTCCGTCGCATTCTTCATTGCCTTGCCGGATTCCGTCGCCGCATTGGTATTGGGTGCATTCGGAGATATCGAATTCGCAGGTATCCGTGCATTTCAGGACCCCGCCTTTGAATCCGTGATCCTCACACGTTGATCCTCCCAGATCGTCTCCGTCACATTCTTCTTCACCTTGCTTTATGCGGTCTCCGCAGTAGCCGCCGGTACAACCTGAGAAATTGAATTTGCAGGTATCCGTGCATTTCAGTTCGCCGCCTTCGTAGCCGTGGTCTTCGCACCCGGCTCCGCCGAGGTTGTCACCGTCGCATTCTTCGCCCGGTTCGAGGATTCCGTTTCCACAGACCGAGGTCACGCAGGTGTTGACTTCCGTGTTGCACCAGTGGTTTTCCCTGCAATCTTCATCCCCTGTGCAATACATGGGATTCGGTTTCGTGCATCCGCCGAAAAACAAAAACACTACTGGAAAAAGCAATTCACATTTGAATGTTTTTTGCATAAACGTCATGGCCGACTTTCCGAAAACAAACTACTATTAATACCCTTTACTCTTTACTCCCTGAAGAAACCGGATGTCGGAGAAGATACATTATTACCAAAGGATTTAAAGCATTTTGATCCGACAAGGAAGATGTGCAGGATTCAAAGGGAGGTTTAAAAGAGTTATCTGAAAAGTTGTATTCGTAGTCGGGATGGTTGTTTGCCGGTAGCTCTTACCGTTTAGAAATCTTTTTAAAACTCTTTTTTTCTCCAGGCCAAAGCGCCCGTGGGACAATTCTCTATGTAGAGCTTGAGTTCGTCCACGGGTGATTCAATCGGCTTGCCGAAAGCCGTGGACAACACGGTTTCGAACCCCCGATACTTGAATCCGAGAATTGAAGTGTTTACGATTTCGCGGGAGAGTTTGATGCACGTAGCGCACTTGATGCACTTGTTCGGATCCATGATGATATCGGGGTGCCTGGTGTCGTAGTCGTACTTTCTCTTTTCGCCCGGTATCGCTTCAGGATGAGATCCGCATATTTCAGCGTATTCTTTTAGTTTGCAGGTGCGCTTGTCTGTACAGGAGCATTCGAAACAACGTGTTCCTTCCGCTCGCATCTCTTCCTCCGAAAAAGTCAGAGAAACTTCCTTGAAGGTTTTTTTGCGCTCATCTATCGGAATGAGATGCAAGTCGATCCTGTTTTTGTCCGACGGCTCGTCCAGTAAGACGACGTCTTCTTTGGCCATGTGGTTCCAGTGTCCGCGCGTTACATTGATCAAGTATGGATCGTTGTATTTTTCGCCTTCAAACGCTGCCAGGATTCCCAGGGCGGCGCGCCTCGCGCCGGCCACTGCTTCTACCACGGTTGCCGGGCCGGACACGCAGTCACCTGCTGCGAAAACTCGATCATCCATGCGATAATCCGCCTCGTCCACGTCCACGTCTCCCCAGCGGTTGGTTTTGAGTCCGTCCGGGGCCACGGTCTTTTGTCCGATCGCCGCGATGATGGTATCCGCCTCCACCTCGTATTCGCTCCCTTCAACGGGCACGGGTCGTCTCCGGCCCGACGCGTCGGGTTCGCCCAGTTCCATTTTGAGGCAGGTCATGATTTTCTTGCCGTTCTCTTCACGGACTCTAACCGGAGCCGTCAGGAAATTGAACACCACGCCTTCTTCTTTTGCTTCGTGGATTTCGATCTCTTCAGCGGGCATTTCTTTTTCGGTTCTCCGGTAGAAACAACTCACATCGTCGCTTCCCAGCCTTACACATGTTCTCAAACAGTCCATCGCTGTGTTGCCGCCGCCGATTACTATGGTCTTTCCCGGATTTTCGCCGCCTTTCCATCCGTCTACAGCCAGATTTTCAAGAAACTTTATGCCCCCGATGGTCTGCTCTTCCCCTTCAATGCGCGCAGACGATGATTGCCAGCTTCCTATGGTTATTACGACAGCGTCATATTCGGCTTTCAAATTTTCCAGTAGAATGTCTTTGCCCAGCTTCTTGTTGCAATGGATTTTGATGGAGCCCATTTTTTCGAAATGCGCTATTTCCCGGTCCAGGATGGATTTAGGCAACCTGTATTCCGGTATTCCGTATCGAAGCATGCCTCCGGGTTCATCCATCATGTCGAAAACATCCGAGGCGACTCCCTCGAGCCGCAGGAAAAAAGCGGTGGAAAGGCCGGCCGGGCCGGCTCCGATGACAGCGACCTTTTTCCCGTTGAGGGGTTTCATTTCCTCCATGTACTCGTCATAGTGCAAATCCGCGGCCAAGCGCTTGAAATCGTTTATCGCGACCGGCTTGTCCATGACATTGCGCCTGCACTCTTTTTCACAGAACCTGGGACAGACGCGGCCTATCGACATGGGCATCGGTATGCGCTGCTTGATGGTCTTAAGCCCTTCCAGGAACTTGCCCTCTCTTCCGAGCCGCACGTACTCTTCCACCTGAGCGTGCGCAGGGCATGCAATGGTGCAGGGCGCTTCACAATCTCCGATATGTTCTGAAAGAAGCAGGTCGAGCGCGGTTTTGCGCATGTCCTTCACTTCTTCGCCGCTTGCGTCGATGTCCATTCCATCCATGATTCGGACAGCGCAACTCGGTACAAACCTCCCGGTCTTGTTATCCTTGCACACGCAAACAAAACAGGAAGTGGTTTTAGATATTTTTTCATTCCAGCAAAGAGTCGGGATTTCGATGCCCATCTGCTTCGCCGCTTCCAGCACGGTGATGTTTTCTTCCGCCGTTGCTTTCTTGCCGTCGATTTTGAACGTTACCATGTTCACTTCGCTTCTCCTCTGGGAACCCGGGTCAACGCATCCTTGGGACATACCTCAATGCAACTGTTGCATCTCGTGCAAACCGCCATGTCGAGGTCGTAATCTTCTGAAATAGCGTCCACGGGGCAGTTCTTGATGCAAACCTTGCATTCAATGCATTTTTCCCTGTCCAGCATGATGTCGACAAGAGCGTTGCATTGCAGGGCTGCGCACTGGCGCTCCTTTACATGATTCAGATACTCGTTTTTGTAGTAGCGCAAGGTTGAAAGCACCGGGTTAGGGGCCGTTTGGCCCAGGCCGCAGAGCGACCCCTTAACGATTTTTGGGCCGATATCTTCAAGGAACCGGATGTCTTCCTCTGTTCCACGGCCGCTTGTGATTTTTTCCAGCGTTTCCAGCATGCGCATCGTGCCTACTCTGCAGAAGGTGCACTTGCCGCAACTCTCTCGAGCCGTGAAATCCAGGAAATACCGGGCCGTCTCGACCATGCACCGGTCGTTTCCGATGACGATCAATCCGCCGGAGCCCATAATTGCTCCGAGTGACCTGAGTGAATCGTAGTCAACCGGTGTGTCGAAATGTTCTTCGGGTATGCAGCCTCCCGAAGGTCCGCCGATTTGCACGGCCTTGACCTTGCCCCTTTCGCCGCCGCCGATTTCGTAAACGATCTCTCCGATGGTTATCCCCATGGGAACTTCGGCCAAACCCGGATTGTTGAGATCGCCGGCGAGAGCGAACAACTTTGTTCCCTTGCTGCCCTCCGTGCCGATTTCAGCGTAGGCTTCCCCTCCTTCATCAACGATCCAGGGGATGCTTGCAAACGTTTCAACGTTGTTGATGAGGCTTGGGTGCCCTTTGAATCCCTTGTCCGTGGGAAACGGCGGGCGGAACCGCGGCGTTCCCCGGCGCCCCTCCAGCGAATTCATCATTGCGGTTTCTTCACCGCAGACGAATGCTCCGGCGCCCTCTTTGATTCGTATGTTCAATTTCCGGCCGTTGATTGTGTCATAGCCTTTTTCAGCGATTTGTTTAACCGCGATTCCAAGGTTTTTGACCGCCAACGGGTATTCAGCGCGGCAATAGATGAAAATCTCCGATGCTCCCGTGGCATGAGCTCCAATCAGCATGCCTTCGAGAACCTGGTGAGGAACGCTTTCCATCAGCGAGCGGTCCATGAACGCTCCGGGGTCTCCTTCATCAGCGTTGCAGATGAGAACCTTTTCCCGGTTTTTCTTTGCCGCCAAAAAACTCCATTTCAAACCGGTGGGAAACCCGCCGCCGCCGCGGCCGCGCAGTCCGCTCTTTTTTACCTCAGACACTACGTCTTCCGGTTTCATTTCCAGAGCCTTGCGCAGAGCTGCATAACCCCCGTTGGCTTCGTATTCTTCAATGGATACGGGATTGATTCGGCCGGCCAACCGGGTCGCCTTGATTAACTCCCTGGATGTGCGACCCTCTTCTGTTTTCAGCCGGGAGAAATCTTCAAGAGCGAGGATCTTGTCAAGAAAATCCTTTTTGGGCTTCACTTCCCGATAGACAAACGATTCTTTTTCCGTTTCGACTTCTATCAAGGGTTCAGCGTAGCAATGGCCGATGCATCCGACTTCCACGATGTCGATATCTTTGACGTTGTCTCGAAAGAACTCGAGCACATCTCCCGCTCCTGCGGCGATGCCGCAACTGCCGGTTCCGATCTTGATGCGCTGAATCATGCAGCGACTCCCTTCTTTCGGTGTTGTTTCAGAATTTTCATGAGTTTCTTGCGATCCAGGTTGCCGAAAAACTTTCCGTTTATCGCAATTACCGGTGCGAGGCTGCAACATCCCAGGCAAGCGACTACGTCGAGTGAAAACAAACCTTCAGGATCCGTTTCACCGCCTTTTATACCCAACTCGTCGCTTATCCAGTTGATCACGAGAGAAGCGCCCTTGATGTGACACGCGGTGCCGTCACACACTGCGATCACGAACTTTCCGGGTTTCACCCTTTTGAACTGGGCGTAGAAACTGACGATTCCTTCCACTTCCACGGGGGGGATCGCAAAATAATCAGCGATTTCCCTAATGGACTCGTCGGAAATGTAGCCCTCTATCTCCTGGATAGACTGTAATGCCTTGATGACATAGCTACGGTCCTTTTCAAAGGATTCCAGCATTGTGTTGATTTGAGCCATCGTTCCTCCAGACTCTGCATGACTGTTTTGCTCTGCGAAAGGGAATTTGCAACGTTTTGCATCATTTTTCCAGAAAATTTCCATGTTATTGGTGCTGAAAAATTCAATATTTTTGAAGATCCGAGAAGATATTTTTCCAAAACAAGGATTAAAAAGATCTTGTATCCTGGATCGCTACGTCGAGGATTACCTGCACTGGTCTTTCCAAAGCGTGTAAACGAAAAAACACAGCTCTATCGATGTGAATTTCATAGCGCACAAGTGAATCGTCCAGCACCTGAGATCGTCCGAAGGAACGCATCGGCGGCTTGGCAAGTTCAACCTTGGCGCCAAAGGGTTCGCCCGATTCGGTTGTAAGTGGGCGGTTGCCGGATTCGTCCCGGCGCACGCCGTGCAGATCCACGTGGATTATTTTGCCATCCTCGGACAACGCAGCGCGCGCTGCGGGTACCGCATCGCCGCTGAGTTCAAAGACGATTCGATAAAAACCTTCTTTGTCTTCGTGGCTAACGGCCTGTAGTACGATCCCATCTGTAGGCGCACCAACCCTTTGTTCTTCAAGAGAAAAGCCTTCAATCGGAGTTGTTCGACGGGGTGCCGGTTCGCCTTCTTCCACCCAGCGCTCTTTGGTTACGGCCTCTTCGGGCGCTGCTTGCTCGTTTGGTGTCACGGGTGCAGTTTTGCTGCCGCACCCGGTCAAGGCCAGCATCGCAGAAAAAGCCATTCCAGCGCCCAGCAAGATGCGCCGGTTGAGGGGTTCGCGGCGGATCTTCTGATTTGGTTCCGATTTCGTTCCTTTGCTTGCTGTGCTTATCAGATTTTCGAATTGCTCAGCCATTTTACTTCAACCCTTACTACGAATCTGGATTTTAGCTTTGACATCCACGAAACTTAAATACATTTCAACCGTTTCAGGGTCAAGGCCAAGGTTTTTTCGGCAATTTGCCTTATTATGCCCATCCAATTTCCATTTGTTTTTTCTGTTTTGCAGGTTTTGCCCGAACGAACCTGACCTGAGCGGTAAATTGCTTGTATTTAGGATGTTGAAAAGATAAACTTTCAGGTGGGTATATCCTTTGCAGAACGCGTTCGCCGGCTCCGATTGAACGGGAAATGGTAGCCGGCCCGGAATTGTGTGAGGCGTATTACGCCTAGGTTTTTTGAGGAGACTAGATCATGATTAATCAGGCTTTGAAAGTGATTTCCATTTTCGTGGTGGTTCTTGTGTTCGGCTTTTTGTCGGGGTGCGGTCCGTCGACGGGCGGCGATCCGGGCGATGGAGATGCCGGAGTGGAAACTGATGGAGACCTGTCGTCTGATTCCGGGCCGGAAGAACCGATCGATCCTCACGTGGACAAGGACGGCGACGGGTGGACCCCTGCTCAGGGGGATTGCGATGACAATGATCCCACAGTTTACCCGGGCGCTCCTATTGTGTGCAACGACGGCAAGGACAACAACTGCAACGGTTTCATCGACGACGCGGAACCCGACATGGACGGCGACGGTTATCCTCCCTGTCGGAACGG
>SLPX01000127.1 GCA_007131745.1 Myxococcales bacterium | reverse complement strand
TTTCAGAGAATTCATTCATGGAGACTATCGAAACCATTGCATCGTGGGAGAAGATTCCCGATATCTGTAGTTCTGTCAGGCAGGCGGCTTCGGGTCGCGTCTTGATGACCTATTATGTAGGAAACCCTTCTTCCCAAGGTGCAGAGGTGGATTTTACTTTTGTGGGACGTCCGGGCAATCCGGATGAGTGTCTGCGGGAATACGATGCTTTGGTCAAGGATATTCAAGATGTGATTATGAGACACGGGGGGGTTGTAAAGAGAGGATTTTTCGGGAGGAGCTTGTTGGGAGGCGACACGGGAGGATCCGGTTGGTCATTGTCTGCAACTGTCAAGCGCGCCTTGGATCCATCCTTGGTTATGAAGCCTGGTTCTCGTGATGGTTTTTCACAAAAACGGGCTGGGGTGGTAGGCGCATCGCTGGAGATGGGAGAAGATGAAATCCTTCGAGCCCTCGGTGACTTGGTGGGTTCGGTGAACTCGAGCCGCAGTTTTGCGGATCTTATCGCCTACGAGCACGATTGCTGGGCAAGGCGGTTGTATGAATTCGGTGATGAAAGCGAAGCAGAAGGTTCGGGTGGGCGGACGCGGGTCCCGGTCTGGATCGTTCGGCCCGGAGCTTCCGCTGAAGCTGCAAATGTTGTTCGCCTGGCTTCCCGCTGCGGTCTGAGGGTCGTTGCATACGGCGGTGGGACCTCTTTGGCCGGTGGAGCGGGCGGTCCCTTTGATCGTCCGACGGTTTTGATCGATACGAAGAGAATGTGTCAGATCCTGGATATCGATGAAGCGTCATCAACCGTTAACGTCCAGGCCGGCATTCTTGGGCAGGAACTTGAGACTAAACTCGCTGCTCGAAATCTGGTTTTCGGTCATCTCCCCTCTTCATTCAGTTTCTCAACGGTGGGAGGGTGGCTCTCCGTCAGGGGGGCGGGTGAAATGATTGCGAAATACGGGCGTGTCGAAGATATGTGTTTGGCTTTGTCCGCTATTCTTCCATCAGGGGACTTGGTTAACGGGGGTTCAGGACCGATGAATCCATATGGAAGGGAACTCGTTCATCTGTTGACCGGATCGGAGGGAAGGCTGGGTCTCATCACCACGGCGCGTCTTCGCCTGGCCGCGCCTTTCGAAAAGACCGAGCGGCTTGCCGCGGTGTTCAAAACATCCGCGGGGGCGCTCAAGTCGTGGGCGCGTTGTTTCGCCTACGATGTCAAGCCGATTTTTGCCCGTGTTTTGCAAGCGGGAGAGAGTGTAACATCGGACGATGTCAGCGGGTATTTGCTGCTTGCCGAGTTCGGCGGACCGGAGCCCGTGGTATCCGCGGAAAAGTCCGTTCTGAGTTCAGTCGTGGAACGCGAAGGCGGAATCATTATGGATTCTTCTTTGGCCGAAGGGATGCGCAGCTTACGCACCCGGAAATACTATGAAATGATCCAAGCCAGGGTGGGCCGCAGAGCGGTTGCAGACGAGATTGATGTATCGGCTCCCTGGAGCCGGTTGGCCATGGTCGGCGAAGCGATGAAAGATTCATTGCAGAAAATGGGCGCACGTGTCGAACTGGAGTGGGGGAATTTTGCTCTCGAAGGTGGATGCGTAAAGTGCAGGTTCTTTTTCGAGGACTGCGATGACGGGAGCTTCAGGATAGCCGGGCGGCCGACGACTCGTTTGGATCTTTTCGACCACGGATGGCTCTGCGCTTTGGATGCATGCCGGCGGTTTGGAGGAGCTGAGATTTGCTACAGGGGTGTAGGCAGGTCCGCGTTTTTGTATCGCCCGGCGCCGAAAAGTGGACAAAAAAGACGAAGAGGAGCAGCTCAAAAGAAGTCAAAGTTCATCCTCGACGAGCCTCGATGGGAACTTTTGGATTTGATTGATGGAGCTGTCGACCCCGGTGGAATCTTCGGCAAACCTCTCAGGGTGGGGGAAGAGAACGTGGTGGCTCGGGATTCGTGTTCCGGTTCTTTGTTCCCGAAAGACTGCTCTGGGAAGACGGAAAAAGCGCAAGAGAGAGAAGAAAATGATAGATGATTATTCAAAGGCGTTCCAATCGTGTACCTACTGCCCCAAGCTATGCCGGCATGTTTGTCCCGTAGCCAACACTGAAGCGCGGGAATCGGTGACGCCTCAAGCCAAGATGACGATGGCGGGCATGATACATCGTCGAGTCGCCGGTTGCAAAGGCGACTATGCTTCGGTGCTCTACCACTGTGTCGGTTGCGGCCGTTGCACCGAGTTTTGTGAACGTGATGTACCCGTTACGCACGCGCTTTTTGCCGCCCGCGCCGAGGCTGCCCTTCGCGACGCCGCTCCTGATGTTTTGGATCGTTTTGTCGAGAAGTTTTATCAACGGAACCAGGATCTGGTACACCGTCTTCACAGGCTTGTTGATGAACATTACTTTGTCGAAGAGGCCCAGGTTGCGTACATGCCGGGTTGTGACTTGATAGAGCACACCCCTGAGGATGTGGGCCGAACGCTCCGGGTTTTGGAAGCCGCGTCCATAGATTACATGGCCCTTATGGAGACGGACCTGGTTTGCGGCGGGTACCCGTTGTTGGCGGCCGGTTACCCGGCCGAGTTCCTTCATCTTGCCCAGGCATTGGCGGAAGGAACAAAAGGATACAAAAAGATAGTTTGCGCGTGCCCTTCCTGCGTATACCTGATGAGGAACGTCTACCCGTTTATTGGTGTGGAATTGACCGCGGAAGTGGTTCATATAACAGAATTCCTGGACACCACCGCTCATCGACTGAAAATCGGGAAAGTGTTTGAGACGGCATTTTACCATGACCCTTGTTACCTTGGACGATTCCTGGGTGTTTATGATCCTCCCCGCAGACTTGCGGGTCGAGCAGTAGGAAAGCTTCTTGAATTTTCCAAAAACAGGGAACATGGTGATTGCTGCGGCGCCGGCGGGATTATGCCGATGACCGTGCCTGAAGTTGTTTCCTTGACTGCTCACCGCAGGTTGGAGGACGTATACGAAACCGACACCGCGACTGTTGTCACTGCGTGCGCGTCGTGTGTAGAGAATCTTAGGAAAAACGCGCCCGCTTTGGAAGTTTTGGATGTGATTTCATTGCTGGATATGGCTCTGAAAGCTAAACGTTGAAAGATTCGGTGTTGTGAAACAGGATCTCCGAAGCGAGCGCTTCCCAATTCATGGAGTAAACATTTTAAATCATGAAAATTAATTACGTGCACGGAAGTGATTTGCCGGCCGGGTCGGATGTTTCGACGCTGTTGCCGGGGCAACCCGGAGAGAGCGTTCTGGTTACAGGTGCGGCCGGGACGGTCGGTGCGTTTATTGTAAGGGAACTGCTTGCCCGGGACTACAAGGTAGTAGCCGTGGATATGCCGGGCGCCAATTATCCCAAGGTTCGCAAGGGGGAATCGTTTCAGGTTCGTTCCGGCGACTTGGCGGATCCATCGTTTTGC
Organism: Myxococcales bacterium; assembly: GCA_007131745.1. The sequence goes on along the minus strand of SLPX01000127.1, from coordinate 5,334 downwards.
GAGGAAGCGGTGGAGGGAGTCTCGTTTGTGATGCATGCAGCGGACGTCATCGGCAGAGATAAGGGTTGCGGGGAACCGGTTTCCATCAATGTTGATGCTGCAAAGAACCTGTACGAAGCGGCTCGCCGCGCAAAGGTTCGTTTGTTTGTCTTTTTCTCTTCGGGCATGGTGTACGATTTTGAACAGAAGGGAAAAAAAACCGTTATCGGCAGGAAGTCCAAGAGCAAGGGCAAGGGTAAAGGCAGCGGTAAAGATACTGGAAAAAAAGTGGTGGGCGGATTCGACGAGTCGTTGCCGTTGGGCGTGCCGTTTACTGATTATCAACGTTCGAAACTAGAAGCTGAAAATACGCTTCGCGGGCTGGCGGAAGCGCGCGGGCCGGCTTTGACAATCTTGCGGCCTGCCTTTGTGTACGGACCGGGTGGAAAGGGCGGCACGGCTGCGGGGGGGCTTGTGACCCTTCCTCCGCTTCTTTACCTGTTGTGCGGTGGAAGAATGGTGGGATTTGTGGGTGGTGCCAAGATGAGCTGGGTTCACGCTGAAGATGTTGCGCGCGCTGCTTTGTTCGTCATGGATAATACGAAAGCATGGAACGAGACATTCAACCTGGCGGATGATTCGCCGTTGAGTTTGGGTGAAGCGTTTACAGCAGCGGTAAAGGCCTATGGGTTGCCGTTGGAGTTCGTGGTTCCCATTCCGCCCACGTGGGTTTTGAAGCGGTTTCGCCGGGTTTTTTCATCTGAGGTTTTGTTCAAGATAATCGATTATTTGGCCGGACTTGCATGGAAATTCGTTTGTCTGCGACATCGATGCACCGATGATCTCAGCCCCTGCATAACAAAGGGTTCCGGGTTATACATGTTGTGGGATACGAAACTTTCCAATGACAAGCTTTGTTCCATCGGGTTCCGCTACAGGTGGCCGGATTTAAGGAGCGGATATTCCCGGGTGTTGCAATGGTACCTGGACCGGGGATGGACTCCGACCGGAGTTCAACTCCATGAAGCGCGCGACATGGATGTATCGTTCAGGCTCGGCTGGCGCGGAACCCATACTTATTCAGGGCGCCCGGGCGGAACTCATGAATCCGGAATCGATTTGGAGGTTAAAATTCCCGGGTTCTTCCGGTTGTCTACGAACAAAAGCGCGGATGTGAACGGAAGTTGTTTTTTCAAAACCTTGGCCGACAACGTATCGTGCAGTGGAACGCTGGAAATGAAGTTCACTGAGAGAAGGCTTCTTTTGTATCTGGAATTGAGGGATAACAACAATGAGCCTTTGCATGTAAGAGCTTCTACCCGAGTTAAACCGGGGGCCGAGTGGTCCGAACGTTTGTCGGAAAGAGATGGGGTCGGTTCGATTGATACGGGTGAACTCGATTTCGCAACCTCGTTTTTTGGAAGCATGACAAGTCTTCATGCAACGGTATTTGATGCGCGGGGTAAAGAAATCGCCAGGGCACGGTTGAAACTCGACATGCCCAAAGAACTGGTAAGGATTCTGACGTCCATGAGGGTTTCGTATTAGATTATTGGAAAACGGCTTTTCTCACGGTGAGCTTAGCGCAGGGGTTCGAATAACAATAATCGAAGTTTTCAACAGTATCCATAAGGAGATTAAGAATGGGCTACGATGCTTCCTCCATGGAAATCAAAAAGAAGAACCCGTTGGTTGCGATAATATCAGGTATAGGCACGGGGGTTGTGGTTGTTGCTTTTTCAGCTTTGGTTATAACGGGTTTCTCCGGCCACCTATGTGGTTGGACCGAGCCGGGTAACTTTCATGTGCCGGGAGATTCCCGCAATTTCGACCCGGTGGCTGAATTCGATGCGGTAGCCGAAAAGGCAGGGGAGGGGGCTGTATTTACGGCTTTTGAAGCCCGCTTTGTTCGTTCGGACGGCACCCTGGATCTGCACGCATCATACAAGCCCACGGTGGTTTACGGGTTTATGCGAGAAAACACGGATCGTGATCCTTCGGTTCCCAAGGGTGCGGGAGGCCCGCAAGACCATTCGTACGAGGGTGTAACCATGACGATCAGCAAGCCGGGACGCGTTTCCAAAGTCACTCGCACCGGGTCCGGATGCAGATCCGGTGAATACCCGGTGCGTTGGTTCGGAATGCATAAAACCACCTCTTCGTCCCGTCAAGGGCCCGACAAGGTCCTGGAAAAACCACGGTGCTCTTTGAAAAAACTTTGGGATGTTGCAAAGACAAGGGGTTTCGATCCGAGCGCGGTGGCGATAATCTCATACGACGAAGACGGCTACCAGTTTTGGATTCAGGGTGATAAACAAAGGCTTTACTTCGACCATTCATGTCGGCTGGACGAACCGGGCGAGATGGAATTCAAAGGCAATTTGCAGTCCGAAAGTTCTTTGATGGGAAACTGGACTCTTTCCCCGAGCGAGTGCAGTCCCGGATCACACAAGGGAAAATTCGGCGTAAATCTATCCGATGGAAAAAACTGGGTGAGAATCGTACAAGAGAGTTCGGAGAAAATTATGGTGGTGGCGCCGCTTATTGGGGAAGAGGCGAAACCCAACATGGCAATGGAGTTGCGTGAATGCAAAGTGATCGAAGGTGAACTGAAAAGAGAACATGTGCGCGCTGATATTATTGTCTCGGGCAAGGTCAAGATAGACTGCGATTTATCGGAGAGGGGCAAGCCCAAGGGCCGGCTTTGGGGGGAACTCGAGTTCAAGAATTGTAACCTATGAAGTCCGGGCAATGAAAAATACACAAAAACATTTCAGCATGCTCCGTTCTTTTTCACCCGCGGATTTCTTTACCTTGGCCAATGCTGCATCCGGAACGGTTGCAATTTTAATGGCCGTCAAATTCGCTTCGGGCGGTGACGTTTCGCTCATTTGGGCAGCGCTTGCGCTTCTGCCGGTGAGTCTTGCTTGTGATTTTTTGGATGGATATGTAGCAAGAAAGACAAATCTTTCATCTCCGTTGGGCGCGGACCTGGATTCATTGGCTGATGTCTTGTCTTTCGGGGTGGCGCCCGCGGTGTTGGGTTATGTGTTGGGCCTGTCCGGCGGATGGGATGCAGTTATCCTCGTGTATTTTGTTTCATGCGGTGTAGCGAGGTTGGCGCGTTACAATGTGACTGCAGAGGACTTGTCGGATGATTCGGGAAAAGTAGCTTATTACGAAGGAACTCCCATTCCCACCAGCGTCTTGATACCCGCTGTACTCGCCGTGTTTTTGGCTTTGGGCAGGGTGGGGAATGATATTCCACTGGGTGATGTTGAATTCTTGGGCTGGACGTTGCATCCGTTCACGCTTACATATTTTATCAGTGGAACCGCGATGATAAGCGCCACTTTGAAAATTCCCAAACTTTGAAGATCATTAGGTGGCCCGGACAATTCAAAGGACACTGAAGCATGGAATCCAGCGCCATCCGGACTGTAGGGCTTTCAAAAGTTTTCGGTGATGTCACTGCGGTGGACAACCTCAACCTGAGCATTGAAAAGAAGACTTTTTTCGGACTTTTAGGGCGAAACGGAGCAGGAAAATCAACAACTATTTCAATGCTCACCGGCACACTTCGACCAACAGAAGGGAAGATTTTCATGCTGGATCGACCGCTCGATCCCAACGACCCTTGGTTTAAGACCAGAATGGGAGTGGTATCTGAGGAACCCTCCTTGTTTTCAAGGTTAAGCGGACATGAACAGCTATTGTTCGCAGGTAGAATGTTCGGCCTCACCAAAAAAGAGTCACAGAGAAGGGCGGATATACTGCTGGAAATGTTGCGCTTGAAAAGCGCGGCCAAAACTCTTATTTGCGATTATTCCAGGGGAATGAAGAAAAAGCTGGCTATCGGTTGCGCGCTCATACATGCCCCCCAAGTTTTGTTTTTGGATGAACCATTCGAAGGTGTGGATGCGACCAGCGCGGCAACCATACGATTGGTTCTTGAGGAGATCGCCAAAGGTGGAGCTACGATCATGTTGACCACTCATATATTGGAGGTCGCACAAAAACTATGTCATAGAATAGCGATTGTTCATGAGGGAAAGCTGGCATATGAAAGCACCATGGACGATCTGCTCAAGACCGGAAAAAATCTTGAAGAAGTTTTTGGCGGAATCTCTCAACCCAAAGGAAGTAAAATAGTGATGCCGGATTGGCTGACTAATTGACGGTCATGCTTGAGATTCATTATCTATCTACCCTAGCCGGTCCGGCTATTGAGCATTTTGCAGCAGACCATGAAAAGCTGAGCCTATGAAACCAGCGAACGAAGAAGTTCCTTCATTTCCACAAACTGTCCGGCTGTTGGCAAGCCTCAGATTTAAGCTTTTTTTGAGGTCCTTTTCAAGCCGTGGATTAATTGGCGCATTTGTATCACTTTTGTTCGCCCTTACCTTCTCGTCCGGCCTAGGTTTTGGTACTTATTATGTTTTCTCATTCGTCATACAACCTCACATAGATCCCATATGGCTGCCGTTTTTGATTTCGCTCTTCTCTTTTCTATTGGGCCTTTTTTGGGTTTTATGGCCGGTTGTAGCGGCACAAATCGACGAAGCTCAAGAACTGGCCCGCTTTTTTTTCTACCCGGTTTCACCGGCTCGACTGCATTTCATCCAAACAGCGACCAGCATTTTGGAACCTGGAGTTCTGTTCTTTTATCCGCCCCTTGCAGGTCTATGTTTCGCTCTGATTAAAAGGCCGGAAACAAACATCACCGCTGTCATTGTTGCTTCGTTCAGCTTTGTTTTAATGACTATTACCTCCGGACAGCTTCTGAAGAGTTTTTTTCTTAACATAATGAAATCACGCCGATCAGGTGAGATTTTGACGGTGGGATTTCTTTTTTTATTGGGTCTTGCCGCTTTCATTCCTCCTGTGGATGGTTCTTGGCTGTTTGCACGGATAGATACATTTGGAAGCGCTCCTGAAGATCTAAGCATTTTAGCGCAAACAAGCAACTCCCTGCAAAAGACTCCACCGGGTTGGTTTGCTTCAGCGCTAATCTCCGCCCATGATGGCCACATTGTACCTGCCTTGATGGAAAGTCTCGCCATGATTTGCATCGCTGTTGTATCTTGGCTTGTCGGTCTCTCTCTCTTGCTGCGTTTTTATCAAGGCGAAAAAGGAAAAAAGAAAGGTTCAAAAGGCGTTCAAACATCTTCCAAAAACAAGCCGGCAAGAATTGTTTCGGGACTTGGGATGAGGCACACTTGGTTTGGTATGGACGGCTCCACCTCAGCAATATTTGTCAAAGAAATACGAACTTTGACGGCTAACCCCAAAGCACGACTTCTTTTGGCTGTTCCCTTTTTCCTGCTTATCATTCTCAAAATAATCGGAGCGCCT
>SLPX01000068.1 GCA_007131745.1 Myxococcales bacterium | reverse complement strand
TGAGTTCGAGTTGAGTTCGCAGAACCAGGAAGTGTCCCCCATTCTGCACGGTTTCACGGTGGTGAGAGACTGCGACGGAACCATCGTGGAATAGGTTTGGATCCTATTTGAAGCCGGCCTCCCGGTGCTTTGCAGCAACAAGCTTTGCAAGCGCATCCATTTTTTCGAGTTCTTTTTCTTCCGGCAGACCCTGGATGAGAACCGGTTCCAGGATTTCCACTTTCAGCTTGGGAATCATGGAGGCGAGGGTTTCGATTGTTTTGCCGCCCCAGCCGAAAGATCCCACGATCGACAGGAATTGGGTTTTGGGTTTCAGGGCGTTTGCAAGCACCACTGCATACGCGGCCAGGGGATGAGGGCCGGCCAACACCGTGGGGGTTCCCAGGATTATTGTTCCCGCGTCCACCATGGCCATCGCGATTTTGCCGATGTCTGAATTCGCGAGATCAAAACGCTCGACCGAAACGCCTTCTTCGATCAGGGATTTCGTGAGACGTTCGACCATTTTTCTCGTGCTGCCGTGCATCGAAACAAAAGGCAGCAGCACCTTGTTTTTTGGAGGGCTCAGGACCCAGTCCCGGTAAGCATCCATGATGAAAGAGGGGCGGTCGTATGCGGGACCGTGGCTTGGAGCGATGACGTCGATTTTGAGGTCCTTCAGCTTTTCGAGGTTGTTTTTGATGATGCTTGAAAACGGCATCATGATTTCCGCGAAGTACCGTTTCGCTGCCTCGTAGACCCGTCCTTCATCCACCGCGTACATGTCCGAGGTCGCGATGTGGGATCCGAAAAAATCGCAGGAAAAGAGGTAACGATCTTCTTCCAGGTAGGTGACCATGGTTTCCGGCCAGTGGACCCAAGGGGTGTAAATGAAGCGAAGCGTTTTGTCGCCGAGGGAAAGAACCTCACCGTCTTCCACCGTCTTGAATTTGTCCTCAGGAATCTTCAGATGATCCATCAGCATTCCCTTGGCTTTCGGCGTGACCACTACCTTGGCTTCGGGAAAACGTTTCAGCACGTGCGGAATCGAGCCAGAATGATCCTGTTCCGCGTGGTGTGAAACCACGTAGTCGATTTTAGGTACGTCTTCGAGTTGTTTCAGCAGGATGTCGGCCATGGGCGGATCAACCGAATCGAACAGCACCGTGGCGTCCGAACCTTCTACCAGGTAGGCGTTGTAGCTTGTTCCGTCCGGAAGAGGAATCAAGGAGTCAAAGAGTCTCCGGTCCCAGTCGATGGCGCCCATCCACGTTATGTTTTCCTTCATTTTTCTGGGTTTCATTGAATCTCTCCTTTTCTGTTTCAATATGATTTCAATATGTTTCTGTTTTTCAATGTCTATTTATGATTGATCGTACCGAATCGGATTCCTTTTGTCTGTTTGGAGCAATGTTAGTCTTTTCAGGCAAAAGACAATCATTAAATTTTCTGAACCATACATTTCATTCTCAAGTAAAGCAATAGTCATGCCGAACAATCTGCGAGGTGTGGCACTATGGCTTTCGCTATTGGGAAATCTGTTCGAGTGATTGATTTTAGCGGAATTTTTGTCTCGGTGATTAATAAACTCTGTTATGATAATCACAACAGCTTTGTTATGATTGAGACAACGGTGTAGTTAAAATGACAACATCTTTCAATGGTCGGAAACATCGTGATGTTTTGTTTGTAAATTCCATGGACGCTATCCTGGAGATTGCTCTGGATCTGAATGCGGCTTTGGATTCAGAAGATCGTTACGAAAGACTCCTGGACACGGTCAGAAAAGTAATTCCTTGTGACGCTGCGGCTCTCATGCGCGTTGAGAAGGAAAATGCTCTGGTTCCGATAGCTGTCTTCGGCCTGACCCCGGATACGTTGGGTCGCAGGTTCGAGTTGAAAGACCATCCCAGGCTTGAGGAGATCGGGAAATCAAAAACGCCGGTGGTTTTTTCTCCCCATTCTGAATTGCCGGATCCTTTTGACGGGTTGTTGGAATCCGAAGAGCTTTCCCGCGCCCGGATCCATGCGTGTCTCGGCTGTCCTCTCATCGTGGACAACGTTTTTATCGGAGCGCTCACCGCTGATGCCGTGGATCCGCAATCGTTTGCAAAAATGGATCCCGGATTCCTGGCGGCTCTGGGCGCTCTCGCCGCTACAGTGCTCAGAACATCTCTGCTCATCCAGACCATAGAGGAAACCGCGGGGAGGCAGGGACTGATAGCGCGCACCTTGATTTATGACAGCTACGCGCCGGCCCCGGGAAGAAAGATCATCGGCTCCAGCCCTGTGATGGAGATGCTGCTTAGGGAAATCGAATTGGTGGGTGCGTCCGATTTTAATGTCCTTATCAAAGGCGAGACCGGTACAGGAAAGGAACTCGCGGCCAGGGCCGTCCACGATGCATCCCGGCGACGGGATGGGCCTTTTTTACAGGTCAACTGTGCCGCGGTTCCTGAAAATCTCGTGGCGAGTGAGCTGTTCGGACATGAGCGCGGGGCATTTACCGGAGCCGGCGCCGCGCGCGCTGGAAAATTCGAAGTAGCGGATGGAGGAACCCTTTTACTGGACGAGATCGGTGAATTGCCGCTGTCCGTGCAGCCCCAGCTTTTACGCGCTTTACAAGAGGGTGAGGTGCAAAGAGTCGGGGCGGACATAACCGGTCGGGTGGATGTACGAGTCCTGGCTTCCACCAATCGGGACCTGGAAGAGGAGGTGAAAAACTCCAACTTCAGGGCCGACTTGTTCCATAGGCTGAATGTGTACCCACTGCAGATGCCGCCTCTCCGGGAAAGGCGGGAAGACATCCCCGCTCTGGCGGGGTTTTTTTGTGAAAACACCAGGCGCCGGTTGGGACTCGGCCAGGTGCGTGTGGGCAAGCGAGCGCTTCAATTGCTCGAAGAATATTCCTGGCCCGGCAATGTCAGAGAGTTGGAGCACCTTATCATGCGCTCCGCACTGAAGGCTTCTTCAGGCGTTGATCATCGCGGGTTGGTGGTAATTGAACCCCATCATCTCGGAGCGGATTTGAATGATCGTTCAAACTTTGTGTCCGTCCCAAAAACTTCGCCGAGCGATGCAATAAAGCACGGAAGCCATGAATCCCCTCCTGGATCAGGATCTCTCAACCTGGAGGTAGACGAATTTAAGAAGCGGAGGATCCTGGAGGCACTGGAATTTTCGGGAGGAAACTGGGCCCAAGCAGCGGCCAATCTCGGGATGCATCGAAGCAATCTCCATCACCTGGCAAAGCGGCTCGGGCTGAAGAGCTGAATTCGCAGGTCCTCTTATCTTGCGCAGCGAAATCCCAAGTCGACGATTTGTACCGACGGGCCGTAACGATGACGTTTTGCAGCGCGCACTCTGTCATGGTCCGACCATATACCGCCTCCGCGAAAAACCCTTTCAGTGCCTTCCGGGTCGAGCCATGCAGACCCGTCGCCGGGCGCTCCTTCGTAGTTTTGATGATACCAATCAAGTACCCACTCCCAGACATTGCCGGCCATGTCACAAAGCCCGGTGGCTGTGTTTCCATTGGGTTTGCTGCACACAGGCCAGGTGCTTTCAGTGCCGCAGCCCGCGCCACCGTCATTCATCACAGCATAATCGCATGTAGCTGTTTGATTGCCCCATGGATACACAATGTCCTGCCCATTCGACCTGGCGGCATATTCCCACTCGGCCTCGCTTGGAAGTCGACCGGCCACCCAATCACAAAAGTCCACGGCCTGAAACCAAGTTACACAGTTCAACGGGTGATCTTCGAAACCGCTCCTGCCCCAGTTGCAGTTGACCCCTGTACCAGGCGTTTCACATGCTCCGGCGATCACGCATGTCGAATAAAACTCCACTGTAACTTCGGTTTTCATCATTTCGAAAGATGGAACATTTACCAGGTGTACGGGCCGTTCATCCAGGTCGCTATCACTGCTTCCCATGAAAAACGATCCGCCTGACACGTGAATCCACTCAATCGGCGGTTTCTCGTAGCACCCTGAAACATCAAGACCCGAGCAGTCATCATTACAGGCCAATACGCCGCCGTCATATCCTTGGGTCAAGCATGTTTCGCCTCCAAGATCATTCCCATCGCATACTTCGTGACCGTTGATTTGATCGTCGCCGCAGCGTCCGCATCCCGATGTGTCGAACCCCGAACAATCATCAAGACATGCCAGGTAGCCGCTGTCGTAACCTTGGGTCATGCATGTTTCACCGTCCAAATCAACTCCATCGCACACTTCGTGACCGTTGATCGCACCGTCGCCGCAGTGCCCGCATTCCGAAGTGTCTAACCCCGAACAATCGTCAAGACATGCCAGGTCGCCGCTGTCGTAACCTTGGGTCGCGCATGTTTCGCCGCCCAAATCAACTCCATCGCACACTTCGTGACCGTTGATTGCGCCGTCGCCGCAGCGCCCACATCCCGAAGTGTCGAACCCCGAACAATCGTCAAGACATGCCAGGTCGCCGCTGTCATAACCTTGGGTCACGCACGTTTCACCGCCAAGATCGTTCCCATCGCACATTTCCCCTTCTTCCTTTACTCCGTTGGAGCAAAAAGGGTCTCCCGGACTGAAATCAACCCTGCATCCCGACGCGGAAATCGACCCGAACGCTGCAAGAAAAAGAACTATAAAATCTTTTAAGTGCTTTTCCACCATGTGACAAGATCCACTCATCATAATTGATTCTTCGCTTTATTATTCATTCTGGCCGGTTGTCGTCACAGGTGCGTTTCAACAATTTCAATGTATTTCACGCAATATTCTTTCGGCACCCCAGACAGGCCTTTGAAACCAGGATACGTGAATTGATTTTCCTTCACAATGGAAAAAACGGGGATTGTTGACCCTCTATGTGACAAAATGGCGCAATTCTGCCTCGTTTGTTTTGGATCGTGTGGCCAGAAACGCCTTGAAATCATTGAATAGATGCATGTTTAGTTTTATGGCATGGGGTTTGTAGGTTAGAATTGTAGAGTAGACGATTGTCAGGTCGTTTCGGCTCGATGGATATCGAGCGGGTAATATTGTTAGAAGGGTTTTTTATTCGGAGGTCGACCATGAAATGTTTGAGCAAAAATATGCTTTCCGGTTGGATGGTGATCCTTACAGCGATCATATTTTTGGCGGCCGGAAATGGATGCGGCCCGAACGTCGCGTCAGGAGATGACGGGGATGGGGGGTCGAATGATACCTCCGGTGAAGGCGGGGTGAACGAAAACACGAACAACAATGGAAACACAAACGAAACGGATGGCGGAGGTGTGGACGCGGAAGTGGAAACAGCATGCGGAAACCTGTCGCCTTGGTGCATGGAGTATGTTTTCGGCGAAGATCCCATTCCGATTCCGGCCGAAGATCCCCACGCTGATACCAACGGCGTTGGCAGGAATGAAGACGGGGACATCGTACTGGATTCCACCAACATGAATTTCAATTACCTGTGGATAGCCAACACCAACGATGCAGGGGGAAGGGGAACGGTTTCGAAAATCGACTCGGTAAATGTTGTGGAAACAGCGCGCTATTACACGGTCACTTGCTTTGGCAATGAAGCATACCTGAACGGACAGTGTTTGGACGTGGCCGGCAATCCGGTTCAATTGGCATCCAACGCGCCCAGCAGAACCGCGGTGGACTACAATTTCGATGTGTGGGTGGCCAACCGGGCTTTCAACGGGCAGGCATCCGCCACCAAGATCGCCAATTCGATGGATGATTGCATCGATCGAAACGGAGACGGCATAATTAACACTTCTCATGACTGGAACGGAAACGGCGTAATCGACATGGACTGCAACAACGACGGTCAGCCGGATGATATCAACACGGTGTGCAACAACGGTTTGCCGCCTGAATTCCTTGGACTCGATGATGAGTGCGTGCTTCATACTACGAATTATGGGGCTATCGATGATCTGGGACGATCGGTCTGCCTTGACGCCGGTGATCCTTATTCGGGCGGCGCGGGCAATGCCTGGGTGGGTACCTTCCACAGGTCGGGAAACAACCAGTTCCACAAGTTGGACGGGACCCACGGCGGGATCATGCAAACCGTGGATTTGCCGCCGGGAATAAATGTCTACGGCTGCGCAGTGGACGGCCATGGGATCCTTTGGGTGTCGGACATCCGCGGTGTGGGGTTCGGCAGGACCATCTATTTCGATACCACGGATCCATCCAACATGGGAACGTTTGTTGAGAATCCATGGGGTGGGCACTACGGGGTGACGGTCGACTCGGAACAGAACATCTGGTTCGCTGGATGTTGGACCAGGAACGTGGTGCGCTACCGCCCGGACCGGACTTCTTTCAGCACGTTGAACCAGGGGGTATGGACCCAGGTGAGAACCGGGGAGGAAGGTCACATACCGGATCACACGCGTGGAATGGCGGCGGACCTCAGGGGTTGGATCTGGGCCGCGGCTACGCCTGGATGGATCTACCGGATTCCCCAGAGTTTGCCTGACGGGGACCATTCGTGGGCCGAGGCGGCCGCCCACGGGGCAATGAGGATAGACAGAAATCTGGGCGGAGGAATGATCGGAGTCGGGATTGATTTCAATGGACATGTTTGGGGGATGAGTTTCAATAACAGCACTGCCACCCGGGTGGATCTGGATGTGAACGGGGATCCGGTGGACCTAGACTCCAATTTCTACCAGATTCCGGTGGGCGCGAATCCATACACTTACTCGGATTTCACCGGCTACGGGCTGAGAAACTTCGTCCGTCCGCGCGGAACCTACCGGTATATCCTGGAAGGATGTCCGCCGGAAAACGATACAAAGTGGCTCAGGGTGGAGTGGGACGCGACTACGCCCGGCGGAACAAGCGTGGGGTTGCGGGTGCGCACCGGTAACGAGGTCTCCTCTTTCGGTGACTGGTTCGGTGTCTGGGAGACTTCGCCCGCCATATTGGAAGACCCTCCGCAGGGTCCGATATGGCCCGATCCGGCTCGCTACATCCAGGTCGAGTTTGAACTCTCTTCCCAGAACCAGGAGATTTCACCGGTTTTGCACGGGTTTGTCGTGGTGAGGGATTGCACAGGCGCTGTGGTGGATTGATCTCTGCTGCCGACGACCTGGGTTAGATCGCAGATTGGGTTATTTTCAAAGGACTTCAGGGATTGCCCGTTTTTGAGAGAACCTTGAGTTGCGCGATGTTGACGAAGTGATAGGCTCCGCCGCTTCCGCCGTTTCCGCCGGTGTAGAGTTCATTGTGCGCGAAATCGGACATGTTGATGGTTGTCTCATCGTGTGAAATCACGAAGTCGTAGGTTTTCCCCGCCTCCAGTTCAACCTTGACGAAATTGGAATCGGCCCATGCATCCCATGTGCCCAGATGAGGCATGACAAGCAGCCCGCTACCCACGATCGGGCCGTCTTTTTCCCACACGGTGATGCGTTTCACCGAACAGGTGATTCCGGTGTTTATCGGTCCCGCCCCGTTTCCGTACATGACCTGCAAATAATGCTCGCCGGTAAAAGACGGGTTGAAATCGGACAACGTCAAGGTATGGCCGGGTTCGCCCCAGCTTTCATAATGTTGCCGGCCGTAATTCATCACCAAAGTGCCTCCAACGGCTTGGAATTCTTCGGCCCCGATTTCATCGATACGTTCGTTGGCCGGACCCCACCAGCACCATGGTTTGGCTCGCTGCGACGTGTGGTCCGAGATTAGGAAATAGGCTTCAACGGTGTAACAATGGCTCGGTGAATCAGGCCCTGCGTCGGTGTCGATCCAGGTTCCGGTTGAGCCCGGAAGATCCGATGCTACAAGCTCGCCGTCCCGGTATATGTTAAACGCTATTTCCGCTGCAGGCTCGCCGCCGCCGCTGAAGCTGAGCTCCAGGTTCGGGCCGTTCACGCTGATACCATTGATCCAAGGAGCCAACGGGGAAAACAAGTTGCGGTAGTCGGATGTGTCTTCAACGAGCGTCATTGATTTGCTTGCCTCCGGGACGTCTTCAAGTTCAATCTCCACCAGGTTTTCATTCTCCAAATCGGCCGTGGTGATTTCACCAGCGAAGACAACACCATTAAGCCGGGTTTCGCCGACCTGGTAAGCGCCGTCATTGTCCGCGCCCACCGGCGGCAAAGAGACAACCACGGTGATCAAGCGGCCGCGGTATGGAAAATTGTTCAGCACCAGTGTGTCCGCGCCGCCGAAAAGGTTGTTCCTGAGATCTCTTGTAAGATACGGCCTGAACTGCAAACCCGTCTGCGAAGCCTGCAAGCCGAAGATTATATCGTGCACCATGGACGCGTGTCCCGCGACCGACCACAACTGGCGTTGCGAGTTTACCACCGGCCCTGAATAAGCGCCGTCGTCGAGCCAGGGCAGCCCGGTGACGCATTCAAAATTCTCCATGTTGGAAAGGTTCAGAGCGGTACCTCTTATGATGCTCCTGACGTTGTGTCCCACCACCTGGTCGTTTCGAACGGACCGGGCAGCGCGCAGCCAGTACGCTGTTACGAACGGCCATATGCCGCGGTTGTGATATATCGGGATTTCCTTTTGTTGCGGCCACATGACTGAAGGACCCTTGGGAAGATTCGGATAATTGCTCACCATCGTTTCGGAGCGCGGCGCGTCGCCCACGTTCTCCAGGACGGCAAGAGAAGTTCCCAGCAGATCAAAGTGCCGAACGGGCGCGGGATCCAGAGTTGTGGTGATGAATGTGGAGTAAAGACCGAATCCCGGCACGTACATAATCGAATCGATCGAGTGTCTGAGATCTTCGGCCCAGCCTTCATAGCGATTTCTTTTTTCCGTTTCTCCCAGTTCTTCGGCGAAAGCGGCGCCCACCCTGAGCAGTTTCAGATGACCCACGTTCGTGGACAATGCTTTTGACATGAACAGATGGACCGTGTCTGATTGGGTCCAGATGGGGTAGCTTTGTTCACGCCAGTCCAGGAATGATTGTTCACCGTGGTAGAGGCCCATTTCCTGGTTGAACACCACATCGCGATCGTGTTCGATGGTGTTGGATATTGCATCGAACGCCCCCGAAACAAACGCGTCACGTTCCTGCCCGTCCAAGTATTTGGCGGTTTCCCACGCTCCGAACGCCCAGACCGAACGATCGGAACTCACCGGGTAACTTCCGCCCGAACCCGTGTCCTGGATGATCTGGGGCGAACCTCCCCCGCGGAGTTCGGAAAGCTTGAATTCAAGCGTGTTTTTAGACCGCACCGGATCAAGCGCCGCCAGGCTGAGATCCACGGCATACGCAGTGTCGCGCGTCCAGGCAAACGTCCAGAGACGCCCGGTTTCGAAACACCCTCCTGATGGGCAATTTATCGGGTTGCCGTTATTGTACGCGCCGTCCTGAATGGCCGGGACGGAACACTCATCCACTTCTTCGATGGTGAGCGCGTAGAGAGCGTCGAACATATCATTCATGGTGGATATCGACGGCTTGCCGGGAATCTCCGAAAAATGTCTCGGATTTTCCGGTAAACCGTGTCTCAGGGTAGCGGTTGTCGAGAGGACAAAGTTTCTTGCGCAGGTTGGGCCGTTTATCGTCACCACCGCCTCTCCCGTGTCGTCATGCCATGTGTTGGTTCCCTCTGCTCCCGGACCTTCAGCGGAGATGCAGTCCGGATCCGGATCCGGTTCAGCGTCAACTTCGGCGTCCACCTCGCCGTCTATTTCGCCATCATGGAATACATCTCCATCGGAAGCGTCGTAAACGGTTGCGTCTTGGATATCTTTTTTCTTGTCGTCCCGACAACCCGTGGCGACCAACGCCGGGAGGAGGACGAACATGGTGAAAAAACAAGAGGATAAGCTTTTGAGTGTTTTTGTGTTCATTATTTAATCCATTTCTTCGGGGCGCTTTTTTCCGCCCGCTCAGCTTACTCCGGGCACGGGTTTGCTGATCTTCATCAAAACAATATCGAAACAACGTCGAAACAATAGCAAAAAAGCAGGGTCCGGTGCAAACCTTTGTGGCGACCTCCTCGCGAAACATATCTTCCATGGATCCAGTTTTGGATTATTTGCAAAAAATACTCATTTTAAGTTTAGAACTTACAGGAATAATTAACAATGACAATGGATAGAGAACTCGGTACTCTCAAGACTGAAAAACATAATAACCAAACGATTCGTACGCGGATCTACCTTGTCGGGCTGGGTTTCACACCGAAATCCAAAAAGGAGGACCAAAGATGACAGGAATGTCATGTGCACCAAGGCGGTGGTTTCGTTTTCTCTTCCCGTGCTTCATGATCTTCATTTTAATGAGCTGCGGCGATAAGGACAAGAAGGAGGAGGAGGAAGAAACCATTTTTTACGAAGTAGTGTTGGCAGTGGAACCTGCGGAAGCAGGGACCGTGTCGGGGGGTGGAACTTTTGAGTCCGGCCAAGAGGTCTCCATTATGGCCGAGGCCGATGTGCATTACACTTTCATCGGTTGGTACGAAGAAGAAGAAATCGCAAGTGGAGCAGCCGACTATTCTTTCATCGTTACGCGGGACCATTCCCTGACCGCGCATTTCGAATACACCCCTGTCTATCACGACATCGAACTGAGCGCAGAACCCCCGGAGGGCGGCACGGTCGAAGGCGATGGAGAGTTCCTTCATGGTGAAGCGGTAACAGTCACGGCCGTCGCAAATGAAGGTTATCACTTCGATAAGTGGACCGAGGACGGCGAAATGGTCTCCATGCAGGCGGAGTACACCTTCGAAATTACCTCCAGCCGGTCTCTCGTTGCTCACTTCTTCGAGTGTCCCGGTGATACGCCTCGACAGGTCTTGCTTACCTGGCAGGGTGACACTGCAACCACAATGACGATAAGCTGGCGCACCGACGGTCATCACGAAAAGCTGGCGAAACTGCGCTACAGCCACGACTCTGAAGCTCTTATCGAGGACTACTACCTTGAGGTTACAACACCGTTTACGTTCGATGAATCGAGCGCTTATGTTCATACTGTGCAATTGACCGACCTCGAGCCGGCTACTGTGTATCATGTGGTTATCGGCCATCCGCAAATCGGTGATTATTTTAAATTCAGAACTGCTCCGGTAGAGACCGAGACAATTGTTTTTTTGGCGGGAGGAGATTCGCGTCCGCCTGGAGAGGATATGCGGCGAATAATAAACGAAATGGCCGCGGCCGAAGAGCCGGACTTTGTGCTCTTTACCGGCGATTTAATCAACTCGGCGTTGAACGAGGCTGAGTGGGATCACTGGTTCGACGATTGGCACGAGCAGATGATCACATCCGACGGGAGACGGATTCCAATTATGCCGGCCATAGGAAATCACGAGGTGGATGGTAGTTATGGAGGCACCAAAGCGGATGCTCCCTTTTACTATAACCGATTCATGTTGTCTGAGCCGGAGAGCCACTACTATCTTACCTACGGGCCGGACCTTCTTCTCGTAACATTGGATTCCGGTCATACGACCAGCATACAGGACCAAAATAACTGGCTGGATGAGACACTCTCCGACCACTCGGATTATCGATGGAAGTTTGTTCAGTATCACGTAGCTGCCTGGCCGAGCGTGAGAGATTTCGAGGGAACACTGCCTAGGCGTATCAGAGAACACTGGGTGCCCATATTCGAGCAGCATTGGGTGAACATCGCGGTGGAAGCTCACGATCACGCGTACAAGCTTACTGAGCCGATTATGGATGGGGAAGTGAATCCCGACGGTGTCATCTACACAGGCGACGGAGGTTGGGGCGCGCCGGTTCGAACAGTGCGAGACGCAGATAACTACTGGTGGCTCCGAGAAGCCAAGTCCATCTACCACTTTTGGAAGTTTACACTTACCTCTGATGGTTCCCAAATACTCGTAGAACCGATTTTTTATGGAGACCCGGAAGGCGTGGGCGACCCGTTCTTGGTGGAGGATCGAAGAACTCCTGATCCGAACTGTGATCGAGGAGTGCAAGAGGGAAATACCTGCTGTGCCTATGGTTGTGAAACGTGTGGCGGAACGGGTTGCGAAGACCGGCCGGGTGGTTCACAAGCATGTTGCACAGATACCATCGCTGGTAGCGGCCGCGTTTGCAGCGAGGTCGGTCCGCCTTGTGTGATGTAACGTTTCAATTGTTCAATTCGTTCAGGGAAGCTTAGGGCCGACCAATGAATTCTCGAGGATTTTGTTTGGAAGAATCATCAAACAAAGCTATAACCCTCCCTGCAGTAGGCTTTTGTAGATCACTATACGAGCGTTGCTCCGGATAACTTTCCGGGCGATGTTTCCATGGAAGAAAGCGTAACCGGCGGATGTGCCATAAACGTTACATTTGACCCATCACACCGGCAGAAGATGCAGCTAGGCAATTGTTCTGCTCGACCATTCCTTTACAGCGACCGGAGGTTAAAATGGCTGATTTTGCACTGGAACAGGATGAAACCAGGCTTGGTAAATGGACCCTGAACTACAATCCACCCGGCGGAGGCCGGTATACCGGCCCGTTGACGGTTACGGATCGTCGGTTGATTTTTGAAGCGCGCTTCGACACATCCCTCATGGGTACACTGGAACAGGCTCTTTTTGTAACAACAGATTCCGGCCATGTTCTGGTGATTCCCAAAGATAGAATTCGGCAGGTCGATATCAAAAAGAGCTTTTTCAGTAAAAATGTGCTGGTTGTTCTGGATAATGATGAAACCCACACTTTTAATTACGGAATGATGTCTGTTGATGCGATAGCAGAGGCAATCCGGAAAGACCGATCATAAAGATCTGATGTACTTGAATAGACGGTCAGGGGGGCAGGGCAGACCAGCAGATGTCGGCCTCGCTGCGGGCGAAACTGAATACCCTGACTTCGTCGATTTGCCCGATGAAGTAATCGCCCGATGGGCTGTCGGCGCCGATTGCCATGTGGTTGGTGTTATCTACGTTCAGGGGCTCGGTCCGTTCCGTCTCGTCGCGCAAGACTCCGTCCACGTACAGGCGCACCATCGCTCCGTCCCATGTACAGGCAAAGTGGATCCACTGATTCGCGATGATGCCCGACGCCGACACCGGTGTTCCTGTCACCGTGCAGCGCAGCCTACCGTCAGCTAAGAGAAAACAGCCCCACTGCGCATCGTTGTCGATTAGCCCGCGCCGACCGGATTCCGGCAGCGAGTCGGCGCGAAACCATGCCTCAATGTGAAGGCCGTCGGTGAAATCGAGGCTCGCGGAGTCGGGCACTCTCATCTCGCCGTCGCCCGTGAGGGTCAGGGCATTTCCTCGTAGGCCGGGTTCCAAGCCGGCGTTGCTGAGTTGGCCGTGGTTTCCATGCGCTGATTCATCGGTGACAATGCTGGAGTCATGTTGAGGTAAATCAAAGCTGTAGCATGCCCTCAGATCAGGGTCGGTGGAATCACAAAGAGTCGTGGGCGGCGAACCCGGGCACGGCAGCATTTCAGCGTCAGGCTCTCCTGCATCCTGGAGTATTGCTGCGTCCTGGAGCGTTGCTGCGTCTTGGAGTGTTGCTGCGTCTTGGATCGTTCCTGCTTCATTGCTTCCTGCGTCCTGGGGCTCGACTTCCGAGTCCGCTGGATTTGCGTCAAGACCAGGTTTTCCACCGATCCCCGAGGGGTTGAATTTGCATCCCGACAGCATGAGAGTGAAAAGAGCAAATGCTACGGTGGCGCCTTTGAAAAAAGTTTTTGAAACAGACTCTCCGGAAAACCGAGTGATAAGGGCCTTTGGTAGAGTTGCTCTGGGCATATTTTTTTCCGCTTGGATCTGATCTGTTAAGGTGCCGAGGCTGCTTCGATGTAGGGAACTACCTCGGCTCCAAAAGATGTCCAATTGCCGTAAATGTAATCCGTAGTCATGTTGTGTTCACTGGTTCCTATTTTCCAAACCCACGGCATCCACCCAACGTCGTTAGAGTTGGAATACTCTATCAGGTGTTTCCAGTCGTTTACCGGGTTGAACTGTGAAGCAGACACGTGAGCGAACTCGCCAATGATAAAACAGATGTTCAAAGCGTTGGCCGCATCAATAGCCGCTTCGTACCTTGCAGCATGACTCCCTCCGTCCCAAGGGTGCCATGAAAAAATCAGGTTGCTCAGCGGGTCGTGAGCGAGCAAGGCTGCAGCAGTGTCCAGGAGGTAGTTTTCGTCACGTCCGTAGTGGGCTCCATCGATTACCAGAGGCATCTGGTATCCTGCGTCGCGCAGATCGGTAATAGCGGACTTGTATCCGTCTTCAAACTGTTGCGTGGTCACCGAATTGTTACCGGCTTCGTTAGCGATGTTCAGTAAAAAATCTTTCTCATGTTTTTTGATAATGGCAACCACATCCGGATCCACCCACCAGTCAACGCAAGCCTGAAGCTTGGACCAGTCGCCGGTTGCATCCCATATACCTACCATCGGGATCATTCCATGCTCGATAGTCCGGGTTATTGTCATGTCCAGGCGATCGAGGACCTCTTCTTTTCCATGCCACTCTATTTCTTCGTTGGTATCCCAATGAAACCGCACGACTCTAGCCCCGGTTTTCGCTATCTCTGGAATCTGAACCACCCCTCCGTGGTCGTTGTATTTTGTCATGGCGTTTACGCCGATCAACGGCACTCTGTTGCTATAATAGTCGTAAAGATGACGCCCTTCGACGTAGAGACCAGGCAATTTGCCGACACTTGAACAGGTGCCCTCACCGTCGCACTCCTCACCCGATTCACAGTAGCTCACGCATGCGCCTTCCACACAGTGCTCGCAATCATCACCCGAGCAAGCGGGCTCACACGAGGTGAAACAGTTACCCTCACCGTCGCACTCCTCACTCGATTCACAGTAGCTCACGCATGCGCCTTCCACGCAGTGCTCGCAATCATCACCCGAGCAAGCGGGTTCACAAGAGGTGAAACAGTTACCCTCGCCGTCGCATTCTTCACCCGACTCACAGTAGCTCACGCATTCTCCTTCTCGGCATTCCAAACATCCATTACTTTGGCATTCCGGTTCGCAGCGACTCTCGGTTTGACCTGAGTCTCCACAAGCGATCAAATGGATGGAAAAAAAGAGAACAAGGGAGATGTTTAGCAGAGATGATTTCATCTTCGACCTCTAATTCACCGCAAAGAATGACGGTTCTTGATTGAGTATACGATTATGTTAGCGCAGCAGTCCGATTGATATGTCGGAACGATTATAAGCCGGCGGCTTTCTTTAGTCGAGCCCTTTGTGTTTGAACAGGCCCGACAGAGCGAACGACTCAATTTGATAATGGGTATTCAACGGGGTCAAAATCGGGTATCTTTGGATTTTGGGTATTTGGCGGCATTTGAATCTTTGTAGTCTATATAGTGCTAACCAAGACGGTCTTACGGAAGAGAAGATGGTGAAGAACTTGCATGAAAAAAGCGCGGTTGGTAACAGGATGATTGGAAAGGTTTGCTTGATTCATATTTGTGTAGCGTGTTGTTTGTTGTCGTTGCACCTTGTGATGTTTGGATGCACGGTAGAGTTTGAGCTGGTAAAGCCTATATGTGGAGACGGAAAAGCTGAAGGGGAGGAGGAATGTGACGGAGAAGACCTTAGGGGCGAGACGTGTGAAAGCAAGGGATTTGTAGGGGGAACGCTTGGATGCACATGAATAGCCAAGGCTAGGATCTCCAGGCCGGCGGTACGATGACCACTTTTCCAGAGAAGGAGTAAACATGGCCTGGAGGATGTTGTACGAACGCGACTCTTATTTGATCCCCACGATCTTCGTCATCCTTGCCACGCTCGCTGCGGCGTGCGGCGGCAAAGCGAAAACCTTAGCGCCCGCCAAGATGGACCCGCCGACGCTTGTGGGAGGCGTCGGGAAGCTGGAACTGACGCTGGCAGCGGACCCTGACGACGGTAATTCTGAGATTACGTCGCGCGAGTGGCAGATCGACAAGGCAGATGGTGACTTCTCCGACCCGATCGCTGTGGGCTCGACTTCTCCGGCGATGGTCGACATTGCTATTCCAGGCGAATATATAGCGCGCGCGCGGGCGATCAACGCTCATGGCTCTGGCGAATGGTCTGACCCGTCCGCCCCGGCGACCGTTACGGAGGAGGAAACTCCGTTAACGCCGGAAGGCTTTATCCGCCTGAGCACCGGCGAATGGTCCATGGTCGACCCGCTGGAAGACCCCGATTTCGCTGCGGTGATAGTGCCCGGCGACGATTGGGATCTGGAAGAAGGTGCGTTGCCGGACGGCATGGCGCTTGAGGCTGACGGAATAAGCGGCGTCCCAACAACGCCGGGGCGTTTCGAGGCGACGCTAAAGACCACGGTGAGCGACGAAACGTTTCTCGCTAAAATCCAAGTTGAACGAGGCTTTGATGCGGTGACGGGCGGAGCGATCCGGCGGCTATCGCCGCTCGGTGTGACAGGGCTGGCGAACCCCGAGCGCGCGACTTACGCTATCCGATTCATGATCCCGGCCGGCCATACAAGTGACGTGATTTTGATGCAAGCCTCCGGCTGCTACAGTGTGCGCGTTCTCGGCTCCAACGGCCGTCTCCGTTTCGAACTCGACGACACTGTCGGTGGCCGGCTTATCGAAATGACGTCGGCCGTGGAAGCAGGAGACCTTCGTGACGGCCAAGAGCGAGTACTGATCATCTCGGCCGACCTGAACGTCGCTGCCCCCACCATTTCCGTCTGGATCGACGGCGAAGAGGTGGAATTGAGCAACACCGCCATAGCCGGTTCGCTCGGCACGGAAGCCTCGTTATACAGCGTCGCCGCCGAGACCAACGGAACCGACTCACCGATCCCGGCCGGCGGTTTTATCCGTTGGGCTTATGTCGAGTTCGGAGCGGCGCGCACACCGGAGGACTTCGAGTTCGATCCTCTAGCTGCAGGATCGCCGCAGCTTTTCTTCGGCGGGACGCTCGCGGATTGGCAGATGGGCAAGAACTTCGGCTCCGGCGACGACTGGACTGTGCAGCATGGGACATGGGTCGCTGTAGATGAGTTGGATCCGAAACCGCGTGCATTCGCGGGTGCGCTCGGCTTCGGCCGCTACGCGACCGGAGGGCGCGGCAAGGCGGTCTTTCGAGTTACCAACACAAGTGAGGACGAGGCGATGTCCGGATCCCTGCCATGGGCCATCGCACAGGCGGAAACAGCGGGAGGCGGCTACATCATCATCGAAGCCGAAGGTCCACTTGAGCTCACTGATCACCTCCGTGTGGAAGGGGATAACATCACATTAGACGCGCGCCGCCAGCCCGGCCTCGGCTTCTGGGTCGTCGGTGGCGCGCTTTGGATCCAATCAGATAACGTTGTTGTGCGCCACATGCGCTCCTTCCCCGGCTCGAATTTCGTCGGGGCGAGCCCGCATAACCGCGATGCCTTCATTATAGGGAACCAGCGCATGGATGAAGGACGGACGCTGCAAAATTATTATTTTGATCACTGCGACGCCATGTTCTCGATCGACGAGACCTTCAGCGTTTGGGCGCGGCGCGGCTCTACGGCTGGTAGCATTACGATCGACAGCATGTTAGTCGCGGAATCGCTGCACGAAAATCTCCACATTGACGACCATGACGGCACTGTCGGCGTGCATGGAAAGGGCGTACTGATCAACGACCTCACGTCGGACTTTACCTTCTACGGCGGGGCGATAGTCAGCCATCGTGACCGTACGCCGCGTTCGACCGGTTTTGCGCACGAATACATTTCGACCGTCATCGCAAACTTCAATGCAACGGCCGTGCAGGTCAGCCACATGGGAGCGGTGGACTTTGTCAACACGTTCTGGATGGTTGGGCCGAGCGACCCTAGTAATGCCGACACCCTGTCCTCGAAATGGATACAGGGAGACGCAAACGCTGATACTCAGGCGGTTTACGAGGTAGGCGAGCTTTCCGGAGCGTGGACGGCATCGGGTGGCTTCGACGAAGCAGCAATGATCCCGGATTGGCGGTGGTCACATGACCGCGCCAACTTCATGAATCCGGGAGCGACGCAAAACGATGCTCTTTTCGTGAAGTCCGGCGCTGCGGCAAACGCTCTTTCGGCGCAAGACGCTTTTCTCACGCTGGGCGACCGCATGGGTTCGCGAAACAGGAGCGGCGAACGGCATCCCTTCGTAGAGCGCGTCGTTCGGTATCTGACCGAGGATACGCCGTTCACGACCGGCTGGCACGGTGCTACCTATACGGCTCGCATGGTGCCCGACGAGGTGCGTGCCATAGGCGCGACGATCGCCGGCCCTTCGGGCGGCGCTCTCACCGTGACGCTCCCTGAAGCCGATTCAGCGCTTCCGCCGGTCTCAGACCGAGCGTGGACGGAAGTCGAAGTGACTGTCTTGGACGCATATACCGGGCTCTATGTTGATGGCGAGCTCCCACCACCGCGCACGTCGAACGGCTGGGACGACGGAGTGACGCTCACGGGCTCTCTTGCCGGCGGTGCTGTGAACTTCACAGGGCTACCCGCGGGATTCTATGTAGCGCGCGTCACATACTTCGCCGGCTTGGTGCCTGTTCCGCTGTACACCGGCCGGCCGGTCGAAGTAACGGAGTGAGCGATTACGGAGGGGAGATGACACCATGATCCCGGACGAACTGTTCTTAGACATTCGTCAGTCATATTACCTTTTTTCTTGATAAGCTCCTTGGTCTCTCATACTCTCACTGAAATTTTCCACTGTATTCGAAATGGAGAGGTTCGTAATGATGCAAAAAATCAAGAAAAACAAACTGATTGATCGCGGGCTAATTCTAACCCTGATGCTTTTTCCGGCTGTATTGACCCAGGGATGTTCCGGTCAGTCAGAAAATCAGGAATTTAATCATCCGAAAGGGGCTGAGCTTGAAGCTATTCTTCTGGACTTTGAGCAATACGCGGAAAAAGCAATGGAGGACTGGCAGATTCCGGGAATGGCAGTTGCAGTAATTCGTGGAGATGAGGTAATATTTTCCAAAGGTTTTGGTGTGAAAAAATATGGTGAGGCGGATGTCGTATCTCCGAACACCATTTTTCAAATAGGTTCAACCTCGAAAGCGTTTACGGCAACACTGGTTGCAATGCTCGTTGATGAAGGACTCGTAGAGTGGGAAGATCGGGTTGTTGATTATCTTCCTGATTTTGAAATGCATGACCCTGATGTAACCCAGGATTTTCGTGTGAAAGACCTGATGTCGCAGAGAAGCGGCATGCCTGGCTATTCGGCAGATGAACTCGCATTTTTCGGATATGACCGCGAGTATATTATCCATTCAATCCGATATATCAAACCTGTGAGTGAGTTTCGTTCGCAATATGCTTATCAGAACCACCTTTTTCTTGTGGCTGCAAAACTTATAGAAGAAATGACCGGTAAGACATGGGAGCAGAAAATTCAGGATCGGATTTTCAATCCTCTTGGAATGGATAACTCTTCATTGGATACCGAAACTTTCAGAAGCGAGCCTGATGTTACCTGGCTGCACGAAATGGAAGATGATGAGGTTGTGGTCATTCCCATGGATGACAAATCAGCTTTTCATTGGCCCAATATTTACAGCCCTGCAGGTGGTATCAATTCGAATGTAACCGATATGGTGAAATGGTTAAAATTCAACTACAATAAAGGCAGGTTAGACAATGAACAACTGGTGAGTGTTGAAAACATGAATTATCTTCATATGCCGCATACGCCAATAACGGATACTCCTTCCAATTCAATACTATCACTTGCTTATGGTCAGGCATGGGTGCTGACGGGATACAAGCCTTTTGACTTCAATTGGCACACCGGTGCAACGAGCGGCTGCGGCACAGTAGCTGCTTTTGTTACTCAAGCTGAAATTGGAATAATAGTGCTTTCAAATAGAGTCACCGGGCTGCCTCAAAAGCTGGCATACTATTTCTTTGATAGGTATTTCGGAAATCCCGAAGTCGACTGGAGTGCAAAAGCACTTGAAGCCCACAAAATATCGATTGAGGAAGAAAAGAAGAACCGTCCTGTTCCTCCTGAGAATCCGGAGCCTTCCCTTCCTCTTGAATCCTATGTCGGTGAGTATGAAAATAGAGTGATAGACGAAATGTCGATTGGTATTGAAGGGGAAAAACTGGTTATGACGATCGGTCCGGATGAAGTGCAGTATATCCTCAATCATTTTGATGCCGATGTTTTCATAGACAGCGATTATAAATTCGTAACTTTTGCAACTGATGAAGAAGATAACGTAAGGAGCGCCGAACTCGATTTGATCAAAGTGATGGATGACAATGTGTTGATAAAGAAATGATCAACAGGAGAGCCGGGGTGCGTGACCCCGGCACGCGGTTGTCTCCCACCGTTTCCGGTGGGCGCGCAAAGTTTCCTCAGGCCGGCTTCAGTAGACCCTGAATTCGTTTATCTGCGACTGTCGCACACTGACCATCCCAAGAGATGTATGAAATTTCGGA
Source organism: Myxococcales bacterium (assembly GCA_007131745.1). The sequence goes on along the minus strand of SLPX01000068.1, from coordinate 6,449 downwards.
GACAAAAGGCGGATGGTTTTTTTTATGATAAGGGACAACATAGGGGAGGGAGGCTATTTGAAAAGCTTGAATGGAGAAAAGGGGAGTTTCACGTCCAGGCCCTTTACGGATTTTTTATCGACAACGATTATTTCAGAGGTTATGTAGCCGCTCTTGAAGCCTGGAGATGAAATCCTGACTGTGTGTTCGTCGGTTTCCAAGAGGGGGCGGATTCTCCACAGAGAAATTCTCGGCAATACGATGTCTCCTGATTGGATCAGTTCAATGGCCGTGTCGGCCAGGGATTCGTACCTTCGGGATTGCCGGGTGCATGGGTTTCCGCCGGATTCGCCGATGCATCTCAGGCTGAAGAAGAAAGGGGCGTCTCTGTTTATATCCAGCCTGAGGTGATCCCTGAAAGAGATGGAGAGGTCAAGGGGGACGATGCCGTTTATCCTGAAAAGACGACGGGGTTCTCCTATTGTTTCCAGGAGAACTTCGGATTCAGCAAGGGCAAGGTGGAGTGTTTTGTGGTCCGGAGTTGTGAGCATCGGTGGATTGTCCAGATTGATTCGTCGGATGTCGAATCCGTTGCGTTCCGCCTTGGGCAAGCTGACGGGGATGCCGTGGGAAAGTTCGAGGTCCAGGTTCCCGATGGTTGTTGTTCTGCCCAGGCCGCCCGCGTACCAGAGCGCGCGGAAGTAGGCGTTGATCAATTCGAGGGATAATCCAGCAATTGCGCGATCTTCCGGAAAAGAGGAGTGAAGGGCGGGATCCTTTGAATCGGTTTCGGCCTCGGTTGTTACGCGGAAAGCGTGTCCAGGAAAGCTTTTTCGATTTTTTGCTGATGAACATGGCGCGTTGTTGAGCGTGTAACCGGTGATCGCTGCTCCGGCTTCGACCAGGAGAGAGTTTGTTTCTTCACGGATTTCCAGCCTGCTCAGGCTGACACGGAAACAGACGCGCGGCTGGTTGGATGAAAACGTTTCAGGGGCCGGCGGTAGTACGTCGGCCAGTGAGGAGAGGTTCGCGTCCAGTTCTCTGAATACGAACCGCATTTTGTCCAGGAGAGAATCCGCACCTTCACTTGCCCACATGAGAGCTGCTTTCACAGGTTCGGTGATCATGTTTCTTAGCAAATCCGAATCCGCGAGGTGTTTCAGATCGCGGATGCTTTCAAGGGCTGAGGAGTCGAGGGGACCGATTTTGATTTGAGGTTCCTTGGATGATTTCAACCCGATTGCAGCGCCGGCGCGGATCGTAACCGGGATACAGAGCCTACGTTCCCTGCTAAGGGTTCGTGACAGGGTTGTCAACGGTCCTTTGGGAACCGGGAGTCGTGATGTGATGATGGATGCTCGGAAACAAAAACCCTTGATCTCGAACTTCACGACGAGTCTGCCTTTTGAATCGGAGGAGATGTTTGCCAGGTTGGTTTGTTCGACTGAAACACCGCGGAACGAGACAGCACCCAGGTTGAAAGCGAGACGGTTTCCTACTTGGTTGATTCTTTCGGTTAATTCCTTTCCCATTACGGTGTTTATGGGACCGAAAAGCTTTCCTTTTAAGTGGTCGAGGGGGAGTTGGAGTTTGAATGCGCTTTCCATTTCCTGGGTGAGAGGAGCGCGTCGGCCCGCGATACGCCCGAAATTGAATGCGAATTCCGTGTCCTTTGAGTTTACTGACCTGCATTCAATCGAAAACAGGCCGGTTTTTTCGGGGCCGGGAATATCCACGCTGAAGCGGCCGAATTTGTCGGTTCGGACCTCGATTCCGTTGCACCTGGTTCGGGAGCCGCGTTTCACTATTCCTGCTATGGTCACCATTTTTCCCGTGGGAAGAACCTCCTGGATTCCGGGCGAGGTGATTTCGAGTCTGACGGATGGTCCCGGATGACTCTTGTGCCGAACCCAGAAACCAAGGGCCACGAAAAAAGCGAGGGTTGCGATGGTTGCCGCGAGCCGGGAACTCCGGTAGAGGTTTCTTTTGACCGAAACGTTTGAATCATAGAGATTTTTCGGCTGGAAACTCTTTTCGGCCCTGGCGTTGTTCATTCTACACAGGCTCCTAAACAAGCTCACATTAACCGCCGGCCGCCAGGAATGCTGCGAAAAGAAGCTCCACCAAAACGACCAGCACTGTGCCTACTATGATAACGTGAGTAGTTCCGCGGGCAACATCTTCCGCCGTCTTTTTCGGGCGCAAGCCTACATGGGTTGTAATTGAAGCGCAGAGGACCGCGTATAACGGAATTTTTACCTTGGCGTGAAAGGTGATTTGTGAATTGATGAAAGGCCTCAGGTACGAGGATGCGTCCGCTATTCCCACGTTGTATGTCACCATTATCCAGGCACCGGCCCACATCGCTGTGAACAGGGCGATGGAAGCCAGAAAAAACGCCAAAATCATGGCCAGCCAGCATGGCGCCCTGAGGTAGGAATCAGGGGATACTCTCAAACTTCGCAGCGCGTCCACCTGGCGGCTGTGCCCCATCGAGCCCAGCCACGAACTGATTGCGCTTCCGCTGCGGGATGCGAAAAGAAAGCCCGCCAAGGGAGGAGCGATCGCTGTCAATGGAACCGCTCCTACCTTTTCCAGGGTTATCCTGGCTGGAAGAATGGAAGCGCCCAGCAATATCATTATGAATGTTGCGCCCAGTATGCCTCCAACGAGGAGAAAGAAGGGTACACCCGAGGTGCCTGAGAGACGAAAAGCCCTCGTGAATACGGTCGCAAAATCCCTGATGTGGTACAAGGACGATGGCAGGGATATGATCGACTGGAGAGTTCCTATCGCATAATCACCGATTTTCAGGGGGCTGAAGCGGGCGAGGGTTTCACGGGCCTTTCCTTTCTTAGCGGTCCGCTGATCGCTAATACCTTGCGTGAGCCTTCCTTTAGCCGCATCTTCAACGGTTTTGGTCCTGCCGGTGATTTCTCCGTCGCTCAATTCATCCGGAGAATCGGGCCAGGAAACGAGTTCCGTCAGTCGCCCCTTCTCCATCAGGAGGACCCTGTCTCCGGTGAGAGCGGCCAGAAGCGGATCATGAGTGACCACCACTGCAGCCCTGTCTTTTCGTCTCACCACTTTCCTGATTAGGCGGCCAAGTTCAAGCACGGAGTCGAGGTCCAGCCCGGCCGATGGTTCGTCGCAATACAAGAGCTTCGGCTCCGAGCACAACGCGCGGGCCAGCGCAAGACGTCTCTTTTGGCCTCCGCTGAGGGTGGCCGTGCGCCTGCGGACCTCGATGGAACCCAAGCCGACTTCATCCAGGGAATTCTTTATTGTTGCTTTGTCGCGGGAAATTCCGTGTCGTCTTAGCACCATGACCAGGTTGCCCCCGACGGTGAGATGCTCGAACACAGCCCCCTCCTGCAACACGAGCGCTGCAGCTCTTTTCTTCAGCTTGATTTTTCCGGCGTAGTCGGATTGGTCTTTGAGGTTGAAGATGAGTTCCGCAAGGGTCGTTTTGCCGACGCCGCTTCCGCCCATTATCACGACGGTTTCACCCGATGAAACGGAAAGATCCAGATTGTCGAAGACTTTTGGTCCGCCGGGGTGGCTGAACGAGAGTCCCTTTACATCAAGGAGAATTTTGCCCGAGGAGCCGGGAGCCGAGCTGGAAACGGAGCCGGAAGCTGAATCGGAATCGGACATGCTTTTTCGGTCCCTTTTCTTATCCTGTTTTGCATTGGAGGACGAACCTGGTGTTGTCATGATTTTTCAGCCGGGGTCACAAGGAATATGATTGAACAGTTAACAGCGATTGTTTTAGTCGTTTTCATCCAGGCTGTTTAACATCTCGGTTACCTCTTTCCAGCCTCTCAGTCCCAAACGTCCCATTATTTCTTTCGCTTCTTCAAGGGATTTCTTTGCCTCATCAATGTTTGAACGTTCGGCAGCGAATCCTCCATAGTAATAAAGGGCGCGGGCAAGCTCGGAATCGTTGCCAAGGTCTCTGAAAACAGCTATGGAGTCATTGAAAAAACCGGTGGCTGTGGCCGTCGGGTCGGAACCGCTGCTGTCGAAAAGAGTTTTTGAATGGATATGAGCCAAAGCCAGCATGGCTCGGCCGGTGTACTCCCGTATGCCTCCCTTGCGAGCCAGTTCCAGTGATTCTGAGGCCAGCTGCTTGGCCTTGTCGCCTTGCCCGTCCTGGAGTTCCACCAGGCTCATGACCGAAAGGGCCAGGCTCATGAATCTTCGCTCATCCAAATCGCGGCACAGGGAAACAGCTTCTTCAAGCCGTTGTCGTGCCTCCGAAAGTTGACCCTCGCTCAACGCTGTTTCGCCCAGCCGGGTCAAAAGTTCGGCCTGCATCGGAAGCGCGCCGATGGCCTCGGCGACTGCAAGCGCCTCGAGCCACAACTGCCGCGCTCTTGGGGTGTTGCCTCGCAGGAATTCAAGTTGTGCAAGGCTGTTAAGCGAATTCACGATCCCCGCCTGGTCGTTGATTTCTCGACGAAGGGCCAGCGCTTCTTCGTAACATGCGGCGGCTTCGTTAAACAGGCCGCGGTCTCGTTCAATCGTTCCTACGTTTGAAAGCGATGCCGCTATGGAGCGGAAGTCGCCGATGCGTCTTCTTTCCTCAAGCGCCGCAGCGCTGTGACCAAGTGCTTCGTCGTATTTTCCTTGGAGGTAGAGAACCTGCCCAATGTCGTCGTACGAGCCTGCTATGCCCCTGGTGTCGCCGGCTTGTTCGAAAAGATCCTTTCCTTTTTTCAGGTAATCCAATGCGAGGCCGAGTTCGCCCTTTTGCCTCCAGATTCTTCCCATCTTGTTAAACGCAACTCCTCCCTTGGCCCTGCTGGCCATGACCCAACCAAGGCGCAGCATTTTTTCAAATGCGTGGAGAGCGTCTTCATAATTGCCCCGGAGTTCGTGCACAGATCCCAGGTCGTGCCAAATGTGTATGCGGGTGGAGATGTTGCTTTCTCCCAAACATTCCAGGGCCTGTGTGTAGAGGCCTATGGCTTTATCATTAAGGTAGTCTGCACGCGCCATGTCTCCGGCGCGGCGGTAACGTTGGGCAGCTGCTTCCTTGTCGCCTGCAAGTTCGAGATGACGTCCCACTTCTTCCTGATGTGTTCCGCTTCTTCCTTCCGGCCTGAGTTCAAGCCATTGGCCGATAAGTCTGTGTCGTTGTTTTGTTTTCTCCTCGTCCACCCTGTCATAGACAAGCCGCCATATCGGCGGGTAGGAAAAACGAAATTCCTTTTCACCCTGAATCTGGGTGTTTCGTCGCTCGATGAGGAATCCGCGCGCAACATGACGGCGCAGAGCTTCCATCACGCTGATCTGGTTTCGATCGCCTGAGGCAGCGATATCTTCCAGCGTAGGGCCGTCGGGGTCGCCGTTTTCCAGGGTGGCCGTACGATACAGTGCCACCACCAGATCCAGCCAAAACGTTTCCCCGGAGACTGCAGCCTTTTCCAACGCTTCCAGATCTCCCGGGTCGAGTGATCGGAGACGCTCTTCTACAATTTCTTCGTGGGTGGCGGGAATCTCTATGGCGGACAGCAGGTCATTGTCCAGGATCCATTTCCCGGACTCCCGTTTCAGGATCTTGATTTCAAGTAGGTATCGAATCAACTCTTCGATGGTACGAGGCCTGCGGTCCAGCCGGTGTCCCACCGCGTGGACGAGGGATTCGGGTATGTCCTCGATTCCCGAGAGAATTTCTTTCAGGTGTTCCTGCGCCTCGCTGATGCTCAGGGGTGAAAGCTCAAACTCCGCGGATTCGAATTCTCCCTCTGCCCACTGGGGGTGTAGATCGGTCATGGAAGGTCGACCGACCGCCATCAATAGCACGGGCGAGTTGTGCATGACCGCTGCCAGATAATGCAGAAGATTTACAGTTTCGGAGCTTGCGCGTTCACCGTTGTCCATGACCAAAACCAGGGGGGTTGTTTCAGCTATCGAGGACAGAAGTCTCTTGACCGCGAGAAAAAGTCTCATTTCGAGTTGAACCGGCGAGTTAGTCAACGGCTCTACAACCGGGCTGGATGGAAAGGGACATCCCATCATTTGGGCCAAGAGGTGAGATACTTCGGTGGTTCGAGGTTCACCTACCGTTTTCCTGACCATCTCCACGAGTTTATCCCTTATCTCCGGTGGCTTGTCGTTCTTTTCGACTCCGGCCAAATCAGAGAATACGTGGACGAATCCTGCATATGCAGGCGCCCCAGGACCGCCGCATACCCCTCTCAAGACTTTCACCTTTCCTTGTTCCTCTTCATCCACCCTTCGGGCGAATTCTTGAGCGGTTCTGGTTTTGCCGACCCCGGGCGGACCCAGGAGAGTGACGAAGCTGAGATATCCACCCTCCTTGCAGCCTTTAAAAATAACTTTGAGCTTTTCGAGGCTGTCTTTGCGGCCCACGAATTTGGAGCGAAAATCCAACCCTTCGGGCAACGCTGATGTCGGCACTTCCAACCGCGGGGGAGCGGCCGCCTTTTGCGCCATTTCTT
>SLPX01000280.1 GCA_007131745.1 Myxococcales bacterium | reverse complement strand
ACGGTCGCAGGAAACAGCGATAAAGAAACCACAAACAAAAAAGGAACTCCGGCCCGCACGAAAGACAATACGCCGAGTTACATAAGGCTCGAAAAAAGCGGTGAATTGGCGGCAAGGGAAAAAGCGCTGTGGAAATACTTGCAACCCTGCAGGCTCTGCCCACGTGAATGCGGAGTCAACCGCTTGGATGGCAAAGCCGGAATATGCAGCGAAGGGGCAGGATTCAAAGTGTCGTCGTTCGGACCTCATTTCGGAGAAGAAAGGCCCCTGGTGGGAAGAGAAGGTTCGGGTACGATCTTTTTCGCGAATTGCAGCCTCCTTTGCGTTTACTGCCAGAATTGGCAAATCGCTCACAGGGGAGATGGAAACGTCACGGACCATGATCAACTCGCCCGGATGATGCTGGCGCTCCAAAGAAGGGGATGCCACAACATCAACCTGGTTACACCGACGCATATCATGCCTCACATCGTAAAAGCGCTTAGGATAGCCGTCGGACAAGGTCTGAAACTGCCGCTCGTATACAACACGGGGGGATATGACAAAGCGGAAGTGCTCAAGCTCTTGGAAGGAATAGTCGACATTTACATGCCTGACTTCAAATACATGGATTCCAAGCCGGCCCGAATGTACTCACGGGGCGCCTCGGATTACCCGGAAGTCACTGCTGCTGCGGTCAAGGAAATGCATCGACAGGTGGGCTTTTTGAGAGTTGAAAAAGGAATCGCGCACCGCGGCCTGCTCATCAGGCACCTGGTTCTACCTCACGGACTCGCCGGCACCGGGAGATTCGTCAAATGGGTTGCGAAAGAACTCGGCAAAAACACGGCCGTAAACATTATGGGACAGTACCGGCCCATGCATAGGGCGGACGAATTTTCTCAGATATCCAGAAGCGTATCCAGAAAAGAATACCTGGAAGCCATGATAATGGCCCGAGAAGCCGGCCTGCGCATGATTTGAAAAGTCTTAAAAAATAAGGCGGGTTTGAATCCTGATCCAGTGAAGAATTCGAGATTCTCCAGTGAGGTCGTCTGCAATCCTGTAATCTCTCTCCCAGTACGCGCTGTAATAGAGGCCGATCCGGACATTCCGACGATAAATTAGGTATGATATTCCTCCTCCGGCCTCATGAACACTTCCGGGGCTCAACCCGGCAACTTGTTGGACAGGGTGGAAACTCGAATCAAACACACCTTCGCTTCCATCATAGCGCTTGTCGAAAACCTGGGTGAAAGCGTAACGGCCCGTGACCTGCATGGATCGCCAAATGTAATAACCCGCCTGGCCATGCACACCCCAGTAACGCTGAAACCTTTTACATGAACGGCCTGCACCCAGGTAATGTTCCGGGCACTCTTCTTCCACAGCTTTTCCGTGATCTTCCAACCGAAAGTGAAAATCAGCGGACGCTGAAAAACCTTTCCAAGCAAAGGCCGCTTCCGCGCCGGCATGCACAATCTTTTTATCGTCCGGTACCATGTCTCCGTCCAGGTCTCCGGCCGGTGCTTTCTTGTAACCTGCGGACGCTGCAAGATGGACACGGGGCGAGACGGTGCGCTCCGGATCGTCTTCGTAACGCGGCATGAAACCCAACGGTTGGGTCCCTATACGAAAAACATAGTGAAGAGCCATATTGTCATTGGGCAGATTACGCCTCGCACCGTTGAAAACCCCGATTTGCTCGAACAGCTTGCCTCCCAGTTGGGTGAAAGTAACCATTACACCTTGATCATAACCTGAGCTGAAACTTCGAGTCGCAGCGGACCGATTATCCATCTGCAAGACACGGGTTGATCGAAGAAACTGGTAGGAATGCGGCACTTTCAACTGCCCGGCCGATATTCTGATCATGGGATGTGGTTCCCAGCTCAAAAAAGCGCTGGTAAGGTTTGGGGAACCCGCCATCTCAAACCTTAAAAGGTAAGTAAGTTTCGGGGAAAAAAGGTGGCCGCTCATTCCCGGTCGTGCATTTGTCAAATCAAAACCATGCCTGTCGGGCCAGCCGTATGGATCCAGAACACGCGCTTCGTCTGAAACCCCGCCTACTAGAGCCATTCCGTACCTGGCTGTAAAAAACCCATCCACCAAAAGACGAAACCGCCGCTCCGGGCTCTCCCAGAAAAAGCCGTTTTCATAACCCATCCGCCAACGGCCGGAAACATCCTCATCCCGCTCGATTCTGCGCGCCCGTTCAATCTCTTCCTGTCGCTCCCGCCCTGAATCGATCTTCCCGTCAAGATCCTTGATACGACTGTCGAGTTTTTCGAGTCTTTTATCCATCTCCTCCCTGACGGCAGATTCGGAAATTTTTTCCTCCAGCTTTTCCTTCAACTCCCTTACTTTTTTTTGAAGTTCGTCGATTTCCTGCCGCTGATTCAAGGAATCCTCTTCATTATCCTCCTCCGCCGGGCGGGTCTTTTCTTCAGACCTCCTGATCTTTGGACCGGAGCGATCTTTCCGGGGAGAGGAAAAAGCCTGACCCGGCCATGCGAACACAAAAGCAAAAAGAGCGCAAGACGTTGTTCTGAACATCGTAATCTCTTTCTCCGGAAATCATGGGTCGCCATCGTCATGAACAGGACCCGAAGTTCCCGGTTGTGATTAACACCCTCTCGGCGTATGTAGTCCTTACCATTACGCCGTGTCAAGGAATCGTCCGGATGCAGAATTCCGAAAAAAAAACCGGGCGAAACACCCATCAACCTTCCTTAATTCGGGACAAACATGAACATTGACCTGCAAAAGACGAACACGTAGTATCCATTGTCAGTTTGGACGTCATAGCTTGGTTATCATAGCAGGAGGAAAAGCATGAATACCAAAACCCGCTTGTTTGTCTGTTTGTTTGCAGTGGTTCCAATGATCGGCTTTGGATGCGGCAAGAAATCGCCGGTGAAACACAGGGTTAAGAGTCCGCACATCAATGCTCTGGATTCGAGTTTGCTTGTAAAAGCCAATGAAGAAAAAAAAGCATGGGACGATGCAAAAAGAGAACACAAAATCGAAAGAGAAAAGTTGAGGCTTCGTAAATACGACTATGATCTTGCAAAGCAATGGCACGAACTGGCTAAACTCAGAGCACAAAGGAAGAAATACGCTCTGGGACTCCAGAACAAGAAAGTCCAAGTAGACCTGGAACCAGGCGCTTACAACCAGGCGCGTCAAGACCTGGCTCTCGCTGAAAAGAATCTTGAATACAGGCGGCTTTTGTACAGATATCACAGGGACATGGTTGAACTCCAAAGACGACGTACTTTCGCCATGAAAGCCCAGTACATGGAATCGGTGGTTGAAGCCCTCCACAAGGCGAACCATCCGGCTGCCAAAGAGTACCGAAGATTCCAGTTCGCGAAGCAGTCAGCCAATTTAAAGCTCAAGATGGCTGAAGTTCAGGAAAAGGTCGAGCGTGCTGAAGGCAGGATCAAGGCGCTCGAAAAAGAGGTCAAGCCGACTTGGTCTCCCAGTTTCAGAAGGACGGCGCCTCCACCTCAACCTGCCGCCACCCATTGACGTAGTTTTTCCTCTTTAATGGAACTTTGTTCATGAAGCAACTTGCCAAATGACAAACGAACATGAAAAACTCTTAAAAAAATTCGGCAAATTTTTCAGCGCGGGAACCCAACTCTTCCAGGAAGGAGAGTTGGGGCGTGAAATGTACGTAATCCAGTCGGGAAAGGTGGAAATTTCCCGAAGGATCCGGTCGAGGAAAACCGTCCTGGCCCTTCTTCCTCCTGGCGAGTTTTTCGGAGAAATGGCGATTCTGAACAACAAGCCACGAAGCGCTACAGCCACGACCACTGAAGATTCGGAACTCCTTGTCATTGATTCCAAGACATTCAAGCAGATGTTGCAATCCAGCACTGAAATAGCTTACCGCATGATTCAAAAGCTGGCGCAACGCTTGGAAATGGCCAACTCACAACTTGAAATACTCCTGGTAAGAGACGCCAACCACAGGGTTGTTTTCACACTCAGGCGCATGGCTGAACTCTACGGGCAATCGAAAGGGATCGGCATCCTGGTGAATTCGGACCTTGGAGAACTCGCAGGTCGCGCTGCCCTTGCTGAAGAAGAGGTTTCCAATATTCTGAGCCGACTTCAAAGCGCAAAGCTTGTAAAAATCACCGAGAAAGGCTTCCTGATACCTGAAGTGGGTAAGCTCCACGATTACCTGGATTTTCTGGAAATGGGAAAAAAGTTCGGAATCGACAAAGCATGAGCCCTGAAAAATCCTGCAGAGAAGCCGGCCGCAATGCGTACAAAGAAACCCTCCAGAAACTGTTTGTCCTGAAAAGGTTCGGTGTAAAACTTGATCTCAAAGGGCCGGCAAGAGCACTTCGACTACTCGGCAATCCCCAACTGGCCTACCCGTCCGTCCACATAGGAGGTACAAACGGAAAGGGTTCCACCTGTGCAATGACGGCCGATATACTTCAAAAAAACGGCCTCAGGGTCGGATTGTTCACTTCGCCCCACCTGAACCGTTTCACCGAAAGAATCAAGATCAACAGCAAGGAAATCGAGGAACAAGAAGTTGCGGATCTCTTCGAAGAGGTGAGCCGCCTGGATCCGGATCTGACCTTTTTCGAAAGAACAGCGTTGATTGCATTTACCTACTTCTGCCGGAAATCCGTTGACATAGCAGTGGTGGAAGTTGGACTCGGAGGCCGGCTGGACGTGACCAACCTGGTGCAACCGGTTGTCACCGGGATCCTTCAAATAGCTCACGACCACACGGCATACCTGGGACGCGAGATTTCTCGAATAGCTTGGGAAAAGGCCGGCATCCTCCGCCCGGGCATTCCCGCAGCCATCGCCCCGGGTGAATCCACGGAAGCCAAAACCGTTTTGAAGAGAATGGCTGCGGCCCGAAGCACGCCCGCTTATTTCTGGGGTGAAGAATTCCACATGATTTCAGAAAACGATGAAGGCCCATGGACATACACCGGTCCGGGAGGGCCGCTTGTCGTGAAATCGCTCGGACTGAAAGGCAGCCACCAGGTTCAAAACGCTGCGACGGCTCTGGCCCTCACCGGACTCTTGGAGGGTCGCTTGAAGGCAAGCCGGAAAGCTCGGATTGAAGGGCTCGCCGACGTGAAATGGCCCGGCAGGGGTGAAATCATCCTCCTCGAAGACAACAAAAAGGTTCTGCTCGATGGATGTCACAATCCGGCTGCAGCCCAAGCCCTGACCGAACTTCTGGACAACATGGAATACGAAAATCTCCATGTTGTAATCGGCGCCATGAGCGACAAGGATCTGGAAGCAACTCTTGTGCCCCTTGCAAAAAGAGCCCGGAACGCGTTTGTCACCCGTGTTTCATACTACAGGTCCTGTTCAGTCGAAGAGCTGATCCGGAGAATCGCCTCCGCCGCTCCCGACACGCGGGTTTCTGCGATCGTGCCTGTCGACAAAGCCGTAATGAAAGCACTTGCCATATCGGCCAAAGAAGACTTGGTAGTAATTGCAGGATCGTTTTTTTTGGTGGGAGAAGCCAAAAGAATTCTTGCAAACGACAATTCTGATCCTTTCCAAGTCACCGATCCGGTGCATCCACCCGAAATCCCCAGGAGCAAAAGCAGTAAACCTGTAGAGCAATAAAAACGAGTCCTGTTTACCCTCGTTGATAATCATTTGCGCCAAAGCCCTTTTCCATTGTAGAATCTACAAGTCAACGGCTTTCTTTTCGGGTGGTTAACCTGTGCCCTCCATCCCCGGAAATTTTGGAAAGCCGGGAAACGGGAGGCTGTTATGAACAGGGTTCAAAACGCTCCGAAAAAGGGAACAACAAGAATACTTTGCTGTCTTTTCCTATTTGCCTTGCCCGTGTCCGGCTCGGCTCTCCATGTCAACAGAGCGCACGCGGTTTCAGGGAATTCCGACCAGGGCGAAGAAACTGATCGGCCGGTTTTACGGGGAGACGAAAAAGGGGTGGAAACATCAAGCGACACTGAAGCCACTGCAAAGCGTTCTCGAACCGGGCGACGGAAAAGAGTCCGTTCTCGGAGTGAAAGTCGGACCAGACCCCGCAGACGAGTTTTCAAAATAACCGAAGGGCCGTATTCCGGCGTTGTGCCCGGCACAAATAACCCCCCGCCCGGAAAGCAACAGCGGGACGCTACCAGATGCGTTCTTCTGTGGCCCGGTTTTCATATGGGTTCAAACGGCCAAGGAACAGTTTTTCTCCAGTTCAACAAGAGAGCGGAAATGCAACAGTCATCGGGCAAACTCAGGCTGGACCTCTTGTTTCCTGGTTGCCGAATTCCCTTGAAAAACAACCGCAGGCGTTTGGTTACAAGGTATTTTCCCACAATTGTAGATTCACTGCACGCGAAAAACACCCGCAAAGGCTTGCATGTAACAATCCAACTAAAACGAGAAGGAACCGCTAATCATAAATGGGTTACTGAAAACGAACATGAATTTCTGTACCTTCTTTTCAACGAAAATACCGGGTCGGTTGACACAGACCGTTGACCCGGCGGTTGAGCGGTGCGCCAACGTGGATTCAGGCGTTCGTACTTGCCTGTTTCCTCCCTTTGAAGACTGAGAGGGCTTAAAATGAGCAATACCAGGTTTTGGAGCAAATGGATCAAGGTCGCTTTGTTCGCAGCGGTTTGCACCGCGGGCTCAGCCGCATGCTCGGATGATGATTACAAGGTGCTTCCAGGCGGCGATGCCATGCCGCGACCGGACGGGACGCTACCCGACGCCGCCCCGCCCGATGCACTCGTACTTCCGGACAGGGTAGACGACCCGGACGGCCCTGAAATTACCATCTTGAAACCTGTTTCGGGTCAAATCGTAACAGGCAACCAAATGACAGTCGAGGCGCGGATACGCAAGACGATTTCAAGCGTGGACCCCAACTCTGTTTTCGCCTATGTCACGGAGGCAACACAACATCCACTCAGCCGGCAGCCGGGCGGCGATGACACCTACAAAGGCATTGTAGACATTTCGAGCATTGGAAACGGTCCGGCCGTAGTCGTGGTGACAGCATCCGACCTCCAAGGCAGAACATCTTCAGCGGAAATGGTCTTTGAAAGGGATTTGGGACCCGAGATTCTTTTCTTTTCACCTCAGGATGGAGATCGATATGTGAGTTCCGCTCCTCTCAACATCGAAGTGCGGGATGAAGACGGAGTCGAGGTGGATTCCGTCACCGCTTTCGTGGGCGACAAAAAACTGGATCTGGTCGAAGAAGACCGGGACAATGAAAACAATCCCCCGCTCTGGATTAATTACGGATTCGAAATCGTGTTCGACGATTTCAGTCCACCGCTTCGAGGCAGCCAGATGATTAATGTGGACGCGAGAAACACGAACAACACGAAGTCGTCCGCGTCGGTCACCTTTGTCATCGATAGAGAAGGCCCTCAGATCACCATACTCACACCGGAACCGGGCCAACTCGTAGGCGGCATCATGAACATAGAAGTCTCGGTCAGCGACCCGGCAGGTGTTCTTGCGAGTTCGGTGGTAGCGGTTCTTGGAGGAGACAATATATCGAAAACCATCGTTTTACACCCTGCAGGCTCATATTATGTCGGAGCTTTTGATACACGGATTTTTCCATCAAACTTCATTTTTCCATCCATAAGCGTCCGCGCCGCTGATACTCTCGGCAATGAAAACGAGGTAGGTTATCTCCTTGCCCTGGACAACCAGCCCCCTGTTCTGTCCCTGGATCCGCCTGAGAACTTCAGGATGGCCGTGAAAAACTCCGTTCAACAATGGGAATGTTCCTGGGAGTTCGACCCTGTCGGGTCGGACGCAGCCAACTCTGGAGAAACAGTTCCTCAGGTATTCTGGCTCAGAGCCAGAATAGAAGACAAGGGCAACCATGCACCGGGACTGGTTCAACACAGGTTGGCGCTGGTAGATTATTCATCAGTTAAACTATACATACTCCAGGACACCGCCAACCATCCTCTTGTAATCGACGACAACGGAGACGGATACTGCAACGAAATGAACCCACTGCTCATACCCACGACCAGTCCGACCGAAAGCGACGAAGTCCTGGTTTTGAACATGTCCCCCATTTCGCCGGCAGGCAAGGCGGATTTCACTTTTGAACCGGATGCGGATTTACCGGATGCGTGCGATTTAACGGGTTTTGAAAGTGAAAAACCGAACGATCTGTGCAGTGTGACCACGATGACAACCGCGATTCATTACACTTCGGATTCCCAGGAACCAGCGATCTATTCGCTTCCACCGGTTTCATCCGGAGATTCGATGTTCTGTTCTGGAAACCAGTTCGACGCCCTGGCGAACAACATTGAAGACGGCTGGACATGCGCCGCTGTCAGGGCCGTTGATCGCCTCGGAAACGTGGGCATATCCGAACCCCTGCCCATATGCATAGACTCCCAGTGGGACCCGCTGACAGAACCGGTGTCCTTGTTTTGCAATGCAATAGCAGACAGCATGCCCGATTGCACCGGAACCCAAAATCCCGACACCCTTGAAGTGACAATGGATCCTTGTACATTTTCAAGCAAACAATTGTTTCCCGAACGGGAGGTTCGGCGCAGAGACTAAACAAGTTCTCACATTCCTGCTGTACATAGAGCGCCCCGGATAAAGCCCAATCTTCTGCGGTTTGACCGCTGCCTTATGCCGAGGCCGTGTTTTCGCAGGCTCCGGAAATGCCGGACGTCGCCGTTTGAAGCTTACCCTTCGGGTAGCATCGTCGGCGACTCGGTTGAATCCCTTCAGCCCTTCGGGCAGCGGTCTTCAAACGCCGGCTTATTCCGAACCTACTTCAACTT
>SLPX01000237.1 GCA_007131745.1 Myxococcales bacterium | reverse complement strand
TTTTTTTTAACAACTCCAGGGAGCTGTTTTTTCCATTTTCATTTTCATCGTCCTTATTGTCAACGTGATTATCCGCAAGGAGTGCACCTCGCTCTATTTGCAGCGCCCAAACCGTTGCGCGCCTTGTGTTGAAGCAGCAGTAATGGGTTACGGTGTGTAAGTGGGCAGGAAAACACGGCCTATAAACAAGTATACCTTGAGTACGCGGCCGCCGTGGGTTGTAAAATATTCGGTTACAAAAGAAGGTCCGCTGTTACCCGAAGTGTTTTCCGGATCCGCGGGGTCGGGACACGAGTCACCGCTCGAATTGCATCCGTAATATCGCAACCCCGCGCGTTGGCCTCCCTGCCATACCCAGTCGACGAAGATAACTGCATGACCCGTTGAGTTGTTTCTGGAAAGGTTGACGTAATCGCCGGGCAATACATCGTCCCAATCGGCTTCGTAGAGATTTTCTCCTATGCCGGCCTGCTCGAAAGCATCGGCTGAGCTTGCATAATTCGCCACACCGAACCCTTGCCACCGCTGGTAAAAATGACCCACATCGACGCTTGCCGCTGATAGCACGTTTCCGGAATGCTCAAACAATACGTCTTCGCTGTATCCGTGATCCGAAAGCCAGAGACGATAGGCCCAGAGGAATATTTCAAGCGTGTGCCCTGAACAAAAACAATCGCCTCCTCCTGGAAACATGAACTCATTTGCATAGTAGCCGTCGTAAATATGCCCCCACGTGGCTCCGCAGGTCTGTCCGTAATACTCCCAACAATAGCGGAATGTACCGTCCCTGGGAAAACGGGACCAGTCATTTATGGCTCTCACCGTGTATTCATTGAATCCGGACTGCGAAGGAACACTGCAACCTTCTTGTACGGGGGTGAAATAAACTTCATCCCAGGCGACGGGATCTCCGTTTTCATCAAAACCGGTAAGCACCACATGCCTCTCAAAGTTCACCCCTGAAAAACGGTATGTATAGGAGGTTTCTCCGGCCGGGATCGGCTCTTGTTGCAGGGGCCAGTCATCACAAACGAATTCAACTTCGACCACACCGCCTCCGGCAGCGAATTCAAATGTGACCGGGTTGGGCACTTCGTCTCCGTGCTGAGGGAAAATGATCTGCACGTAAGGCGTGTCAGTGCCGCCGTCCGTTGTCCCGTTGGGTTCGGCGTCGACGGAAATTCCACCGTCCGAACTATCTTCTCCACCGTCCACCGAACCATCGATGGTATCGTCAGAATGACGGGGTCTTGATGAACCGCACGCGCACAGAATTAACACGGAAAGGGATGCAAGGAAAAAGCTTGTGCGCATGGTACACCTCATGTGTCTTCGGGTTGGCAATGGTCTGCGATTTTTACCACACAACAAAATGGGCCGCTGCTTATTATATCCCATATTGCACAGTTGCTGAATAGGTCTTTTCACAGCTCATAGTAGATGCGTTCGGATGTATTCACTCTTACTACTTTGCTTTGAATCCGGCCGTCTGGGTGAAGCTCCAGCAAACGGTAACCCGGCCGGATCCGATCCACTACCGGTTCTGTTCCTCCCGGTTTGAACTGCAGCGATGTGGATGGAGCCCCCAGCATGACAGCATTTCCCCGCATGCGTTCAAAGCCCTGGTGAATGTGACCGAATACGATTCCGCGCAACTGGGGAAACCCATCTACGATTGACAAGAGTTCGTCCGCGTTTTTCACGATCATGGTGTCAAGCCATTCGCTGTTTATGGACACGGGAGCGTGGTGCATGAAAACCACGGCCGGTTGATCGTGGGACGCCAGAGTTTCTGACAGGAAATGCAGTTCGCTTCGCGCCAGGCCGCCCGCCGGCGAACCGGCGACGGAGGAATCAAGCATTATTATTTGCCAAGGGCCTTGGACCAGTCGGCGGGTTCTTTGAAAAACGCCTCCTTTCATAGCGGTTTCGAATTCATCTGCCGGGTCGTGGTTTCCCGGCATGCAATAAACCGGTTTTCCCAGTTGGGCCAGATGTTTTCGCAGCCTGTCGTAGGATCGGGCTATCCGTGTTCTCTCCTCGTCGTCGGGGGGGGCTTCGTAATCCTGCAGTCCCGCACTCGTTATCTCTTTTATATGGCCGTTTGTTTGGATGAGGTCGCCGGTGTGAACTACGAGATCCACCTTGCGGGGCTGGTTTTTTATGTCATGTATGACCGCTCTCAAACCAGCGTCGGGGTCCGCTCCGCGAAGAGCAAGGGCCGGCCGGTGGAGCAGGTGCGTGTCGGAAATCTGTGCCATGATGATTGGTTCCCGGCCGATGGTCATTTTGTTCTTCTCCTTTGGTTCTTGTCAGGGCTTCGATATCATTTGATGTTGCCCGCGGTTAGTTGGAGTTTTCCTGCAAGGTTTCATTTGCATCGGTCAGGGAAAAGATTGCAAAAGAAGCAAGCCAGTGTGTGCCGCCGTAACCACTGTCAAACATAAGCCTCAATCCTTCGTGTTCATGCAGGTGCGAAAGTTGAATCATGATCTCTTTCCTCGGGTCTTTCGGATCCAGCGCTCCCGAGATTCCCCTGAAGGTCCAAGCCCTGTGGAACATCAGGCCGATGAGGTGGCCGATCCTGCCGTCTTCAATATCCAGTATTTCCGGCGGGCTGAGCAGTGGTCCGAATTGAGGATCCGAAAACGAAGGCAAAAAATCGTCGAGCCAATTTTGGAAATCATTTGCATCCAGCACTCTTCGCATGAGATCCGCTTCGGCCAAACAGGGTGAAATGAAATCTTCGCCCGATGGTTCGTACGAAGTAGGGCAATTCCGGTCTCCGAGGAAAAACTTCCGTGACGCACGATTCACGGCTTGTTCCAAGTCCACGCGGCCGGCCGATTTAGCGTAGTCGTGAATGTGTGCGAGAGCAAACGAGGTTGAATTGTGAGTGCCCGCGCGAACGGGAAGAGAAAGTTTGATCAGATAATCCATGGTCAATGCCACGATCACATCTTCCAGTGGCTTCAGTGCAACCGCCCACTTTTCCGCGCGCTTTCGTAGATCCGAACCCGTGGCTTCATCCTTTACAACAGAATCGATTTCCGCTGCCAAACGAAGCAGCCATGCCCAGCCATAGGGACGTTCAAACAGCTTGCGGTATCGACCTTTGAAATAATCGGCCTCGACCTGGATTCGGCCCGGTTCCAGGTGTCGGTCCAGTATTTCAATGATTCGGTCCGCTGACTCGATATCCGGAAACAGCCTCAGCACCCGAACCATTGTGTAATGACCGTGAACCGAGGAGTGCCAGTCGAAGCACCCGTAAAACGAGGGGTGAAGTTTGCGTGGCGGGACCACGTCTTTGTCCGACGACTGGACGTCACCGGGTTTGTTCGGATACTCGCGGCCCGCGCAATCAATTGAAAGCTGAACAAGTTTCGAAGCGAGGGAAGGGGTGAGGGGCCGGTAAACAATGGGGGGCTTCTTGATCGACACGGAAGTTTCTCTCTCCGGCGAAAGAACCCTCCCAGAGTCCGCCGGAACTTTTTCGCATGGAGGGCAGGGTGTTTCACTTTTCTTACAACCAGGCAACATCAAAACCGGCAGCACAAGCGATAAAAAAATTGTCACGGAAAAGCCGGTGTATGAAGCGGGCGGGTTGAATGATTCGCGTGTTGTGTACATATCGGCCGACCTTGTAGTCTGGATGTTTGTTTTCAACGAAATTGATAATCCACAAAGGACGGAATTACAACAAGCGCGGTGACGGTTCTCAAGAGGGAGCAGGAAAACCAGCAGGATGAAAAAACATTTGTGGTGAAATCGTATAGATATTTTGATATCTCCGAGTGTTTCTTTGTGGTATGATTTCTTCATACCATGTGGAGGTGAAGCATGGCGACTGCTGTGAAAAAAACAATATCACTTCCCGCGGATCTCGCCAGAGAGGCAGAGGAACTTGCGCGTGAAGAAGGGAAAACCTTGAGCGCTGTTATTCAGGATGCTCTGCGAACAATTCGCAAGGAGCGGCGTAAAAAAGATTTTTACGCGGTTCAGGGATTCTGGAGCCGGAAGGCCGAGGAAAAGGGCATCCTTAACGAGCAGGAACTCGAAAACCTTATACGGCAATGAGAGTCGTCTTTGATTCCAACATTTTTATCTCGGCCTTTGTTTTTCCCGGCAGTCAGGCGGAGAAAGCCATGTTGCGGATTATCGATGGTCCCGACCGCCTCCTTGTTTCCAAAGAAATTATCGACGAGGTCCTCCGAGTGTTGGCATCCAAATTTGCCAGAAACCGTGAGGCGATCAGTTATACGGCGGTGCTTATGGCCGATTTGGGTGAGCTGGTTTCGACGAGCCGGAAAATAGCAATCCTTGCGGATGAACCTGATAACCGGATCCTGGAATGCTCGGTTGCCGGTCATGCCGAACTTATCGTAACCGGCGATAGAGGAATGCTTGGCCTGCAAGAATTCGAAGGGGTTCGGATAATACGACTGGCTGAATACATTACCGAGTAGTCCAGTTTCTCATTCTCGCCAAAAGTGCAAGAAATTCAAAGCAACAAAGAATCGTAGGACAAGCATAGGACGCGAAACAGCCGTCCGCTGTTGCTTGAAGGATTGAAAAAACATTTATGGTGAAAATGTGTAGGTATTCTGATATAGTCACTTCGGTGAATTTTGTTAACCCGATTTTTCGGGAAAGCACGGGAGACAGGAAAATGAACACATCCGGAGAGAAGAAGGGTATTAAGGTTTTGGTGGCGGCTTTGTCCGTATGTATTTTCCTGGTAATGTCGGTGCTTCCGGAAGGAGCCGCTGCGGAGCCGGTTTCAGGAAAGTTGAGAGCGGGCGCGGATTCCAGACCCTTGGTTGATTTGTCGGGATTTCCTCTTGCCGGTTACGGCGGGGGGGATCGACGAAAGACCATACCTTGGACGGACGGCTACACGTTTTTTTTTAACGCCGAAGAGGGAGAGCATGATTTGCTCAGAGTGAAAACTCTCGTGCTGGAGGTCGAGGGACCGCCTGCAAAGCTTCTCGCCTTTGTATCCACCGACACCGTTGCAATTGCGGACAACATCATAACCGAGGTAGCGCAAGCTCTTGAGGGAACCGGACTGAAGAGGGAAAACATCATATTTGCGGCCACGCACACTCACTCCGGTCCCGGCGCGCTTACCGACAAGGTGTTTTGGCAGATTGTCGCTGTGGATATTTTAAATCTGACAATCTTTGACCACGTTACGGGAAAGATCGCGGATTCCATACACGCTGCACTGGGAAATCTTCAACCTGCTGAAATCGGAATAGGAGTTGGGTTTGAAGATGAGATCAGCAGAAACCGTCGGCATGATTCAGGCCCGGTGGATCCGCGCGTGGGTGTGATCAGAGTGGTTTCGGTAGATGATGATCCCATAGGGGTCTTGTTCAATTTCGCGGTTCATCCCACTAGTTTGGGATCATCGAACATGCTGCGCTCCGCTGACAATGTCGGTTATGCCGAAAGAATGCTGGAAAGCGAGCTTTCGGGAGCAACCGCATTGTTCGTCAATGCGGCACAAGGAGACGTAGCCCCCGAAGGCGGGGGGTTCGAAGGCGCGCAATATGTAGGTGAAACACTGGCTGCAAGAGTTCTTGAGATATGGGACTCCACGGATACCTCAGAAAACGCAGTTTTGGAGATCCAGACGTCCATGGAAAACCTGCCCCCTATTGAGTTGAATCTGCCGGAGTGCGACGATTTGATCTCCCAACTGCTGGGAACCTGGATGGTTCAATTGCCCGGTCCTCTGGCCGAGGAAGAAGCCTTGTTCGCTGCTGTCCGCATAAATGATCACGCATTTATCACCGCGCCCGGAGAGCCGATAACTGAAATCGGCTTTCAGATCCAAGACGAACTGGATGGACGGGGTTTTGACGAGGTTTTCATATTGGGGCTCGCCAACGGACACATCGGTTATATCATGACGGGCGAAGAATACGATATCGGCGGTTACGAAGCATGTGCAACGCTTCACGGTCGTAACACGGGAGAGTTCGTGATGGAGAAGTCCGTTTCGGTAGGCATGGAACTTACCCCCCTTGTCCAACCGGAAGACCCTGATGCGGGTGTGGATTCGGGCTTGATCCACGACGCAGGTCAACACGAAACCGATTCCGGTTCCATCGCGGAGGATGCTTTCCTTCCGACCGATGGAGAACCAATCAACGGGTCGACCGATCCGGGTTCTTCGTCCGCCGGATGCGGCTGTTCTTCGGGGAGGGGGGCTGAGCATTCCCGCAGTCTTTGCCTGTTCATCCTATTGGTCTTGGCGTCCCTCGCTTTCTTTGTCCGCCGCGTCGCCTGATTTCTACATGACCATGAGCTTGATCAGCCGTCGGTAGAACGGTTTTTTGAGGGTGATAATGCCCAATTCCACGCCGGCAGATTGCTGATTTGGTATTATTAACAATACCAAATAATGCCGTATTTGGTAATATGAAAAATGGCAAAAATCCAAAACGCGGTTTAGAGGCAGGCCGATCCGGGTTCTTGTCCAACGGTCGGCTTTGCATCCGGATCGCATGGGTGGATGACCATGGGACGACTCTTTTGAACATCCACGTATCCGGCCATTTTTTTCCGAGAAGGGGGAGTTGACAACAGGGACAGAAGAAAAGAGAAATGAAAGACGATGATGATGAGCATTGAAAGGAGCAGCCATGAAAACATCAAAAAGTAAGTGCGTCGGAGAAACTCGTGAAGAGTTGAAAGCATCTTCTGAAAACCCAGGCAGAAGGGAGGCGATAACCGGGATGTTGGCCGGAGCAGCTTGTTTTGCGCTGGGGTCGGCCGCATGCAAGGGGCCGAAGAAGTCGCACGGAGCTCCACCCCCTGCTCCCCGGGAAGCCAAGCCGCGGCCCGCCCCTTCGACCGGGCAGTTTTCTCTGGACGAACTTCCATATGCCATGGACGCTCTGGATCCTTTTATGTCGAAAGAAACCATGTCTTTTCATTACGGCAAGCATCATCGGGCCTACCTGGACAACACAAACCGTTTGGTGGCAAACACTGAGTACGCGGGCAAGGACTTGGAAACCGTTGTGAGGGAATCATTCGGCAAAGATGAGAATCTCTTCAACAATGCAGCGCAGGTATATAATCACACCTTTTTCTGGCACAGCCTGACACCGGGCGGCGGGGGCGAGCCGCCGGAAGAAGTCGGCAATGCGTTGAAAGCCGAATTCGGCTCGTTCCAAAAATTCAAGGAAAAGCTGATTCGGACGGCCGCCGGGCAATTCGCTTCGGGGTGGGCTTGGGTCGTGTTCGATAGCGGAAAGCTTTCGATCGAAAGCACGTCCAACGCGGACACCCCCATGGCGCACGGTCGGACGCCGTTGTTTACGATCGACGTTTGGGAGCACGCCTATTACTTGGATTTCCGGAACAAGCGGGTGGATTATATTGAATCCGTGCTGGATCACCTGGCTCATTGGCAACGCATGAATGAACTGTATCTGGCGGCGAAAGGTTGAAGGGGAAATCTCCAGATGATTGTTTCGTGATGGATCCAAAAAAAAATCAATTCCTCCTTGCACTCGGAACGGCGTGGGCATCACTTTACCGTTATACAATTCCAACGGTCGTGTTGAGTTTTTTTTCGTTTTCCCCTTTTGGATTGTTGGGCTGCAAATCGCGTGTGGATGAAAACGGAGCGGAAGCGGAACGGGAAGATGTCGATTGCGACGAAGAAGTTCACTCTTTCGACAGGGATGTGTGCCGTTTTCCTGAACCTTATGAGGGAACCGGAGGCTGGGGGGAGCCGCTTGGAGAGTTCAAGCAGACCTTTTACTGGAAAGCGTTGGAGGAAGAAGCCACCCGGGGGCCGCTCGTGGAAATCTACGACCGCCGGGGCCGGGTCATAGCGAACGTTCCCTTGGAGTTCGCGTGCGAGCTCGGCCTGGAGGGAAGCGGATTGTTGGCCGACGGAAGGGTGGTGAATTACTGGGGACCCCGGAAACGGTGCGTCAGGGTGACCGTGTGCAAGCGGCCGCACTACCCATCAAGCAACTGTTACCAGGTGTTGAACCCTGAGATTTATCCTTGGGGTCTCGGCGTCAGGCGAAGGGCTCTCGTTCCGTATTTTTCCGTGGCCACCGACCCCAACGTCATTCCTTTCGGCACGATTATATACGTGCCGGCCTGGGACGGTTACGTGCTTCCGGACTCCACTGTCCACGACGGTTGCTTCAGGTCGGATGACACCGGCGGGGCCATAATCGAAGATCACATAGATGTTTTTACCGGTTTGAAATCCGAGTGGATGGAGTTGAGACGTCATTTTCCCGGATTCGTCGAGGTTTTCGTAAATCCCGAGCGATGTTCGGAGATGTATGAATGGTACGACGCGGTGGGCGCGGGCTGTTGCGAAGACAGTGATTGCTGGTATCCGGGAGGTGTGTGCCTTGGCGAGTCTCATTTTCCGGGCGGTTACTGCAGCCTGGAAACATGCAGGGGGGGAGATTGCCCGGACGTGGGCGGCCACTTCGCGTTTTGCACCGACTATTTCACCGGTGGAACATGTGTCGCAAGATGCATGGACGACGGGGATTGCAGGCAGGGCTACAAATGCAGGAATGTCCGGGATCTTGCAGGAGGCATGGGGCTTGCTTGCGTGCCTGATTTGTGATCGTGAAAAGTGACTCGACCTTTCGCGTCATGTTACGCGCGTAGCACAACCACTCTCGCGCCGTCGTGTTCGATTTCTTCCACTTCGCCTCGTTTTTCCCACTCCAGCTCAGAGCCGGGATCGAAGATAACCAAATAACCGGTGTCACGGCCCAGCTTCTTCGCGTATTTTGAAACCTG
>SLPX01000357.1 GCA_007131745.1 Myxococcales bacterium | reverse complement strand
AGAAGGAAGAGGAGAAGCCGGAAGAGAAGAAGCCGGAAGAGAAGGAAGAGGAAGAGGAAGAGGAAAAATCCTGACAGCAAGTGGATTGCTTGAAAAGCTTTCCACGGAAACCTTCTCTATTTCGATTTTCTACATAGAGTTTTGTTAAAAGGAAAGATTGGGGGATTGCTTCGGGTGATGTCGGACTGAGGTTACCGGCCTCGGCGATCACGGGTGGTTCCGCGGCGTTCGCGTCTGTCATCCGACCCTTTCCGATCCCGGCGATCCCTGCGGCTGTCTGTACGGCTGTCGGTACGGCCGCGGGTCGGTTGCGTAGTTGTTGTGCGGTGGCGGGTCGGTTGCGTGGTTGTTGTGCGGTGGCGGTGTGCAGGTTGCCTGGTGGATCGATGCATGTCTCTTTGCATATTCCTTTGATCTTGTCTTATTCTCCTGTGAGTGTCTTCGACCCTTCTGTGGGCATCTTCGACTCTTCTGTGAGCGTCATCCACTCTTCTGTGAGCATCCTGAATTCTTCTTTCGGCTTGCCTGTGGTTGCGTTCCACCCGCCTGTGAACATTCGAAGATCTGCGGTGGTCTTGTCTTGTGCTTCTGTGCTGTCGATGTCTTTGAGGCGATGTTCTTTGGTGCGTGGATCTATGCGACCTTCGATACGTACGATACCGGTTGCCGTAGGTTCTGTTCCAACGCCTGTAATGAGTCCGGTGTCGGCGGTAGTGGTTCACGTAATTGTTGAATCCTCTGTAGGATCTCGGGATATGGACCACTCTGTTGTTGTAGTAATAGTAGGGAAGTCCTGAATCGTCATAATAAACTACGTACCCATCGTAGTAGAGAGGCACATAACCCTCGATGGATATGATGCCGCAAGAGTCGTAATACGGCCTGCCGACATTTCTGTACCACCGCCTGTATGCTCTGCTGTTGTAAGAGTAATGGTTGACAAGTCTTCGGTAAGATCGGGTGTTTTGAGGGACGTGGTACGCGACTCCGTCGTAGCAATACATGGGCTGTCCGCCGTCGGAGAAGTACACTATATGTCCCCTGTAGAGTTGAGGTGAGTAATACGAAGTCGCCCTCGGCTGAGCTTCAGCCGTTTGAGCTGAAAACGCAAGCATCAACGCAGCCGCTGCAAATGCTGTGAAAAATTTTACCTGTTTCATGATCTTTCTCCTTTTTTTATGTAATTCGGCTCATTCTACGTCTTTGTTGTTCGGTTTTGGATGGTTTTTTCTGCATTCCTTCTGTTTTTTGTCAACAACTGTTCACAGGACGAAAGACTCGGGGATACTATTCCATCTTTTTGGGTGATCTTCAAGGAGATGGACGGAGCCGGGATTGAACCGGCAAAACATTCAGGCTATTTCCAAAACAGACGTTTGTTGGATCGGTTTTTCTTGCCAAAGCACATTCAACTTCGATATTTTCTCGAAAAAAAGAAAGAAGGTTTGTGATATGACTATTCTTCCCGATGCAGTTGGAGTTCAGAATCTGTTGGGCCATGGGCTGCTCACGATGAGCCGGATCATCTTGTCGACATTCGTCTTTTGTTCGTTCGTTGTCACCGGAACGGCTTGCGACGATAAGAGCAAAGGCGACCCATCTCAGACGGACGCGGCTTTTCTCGATGCAGGAGAGAGCGACGGTGGAGAACCCGACGCCGGGGACCCTGATGGAGGGGATCCTGATGCAGGCAACGGCGTACATACGCCACCGCTCACGGTTGCCGAGCTGCCGGCGGGGCCGGATGATGTGATCTGGCTTGGGCCGGCGGACACGATGGATTTCCAAATTGCGATCACAGAGGGACCTGGCGACTGCGTGCGGCTGGTATTCGACAGCGGCGACGAGTTGTTTGAGCGACTCGATCTTTTTGAGGTGAGCGGATGCGTTGATGTCGGGTTTGGCGAGTTCACCCGCGTCGAGGGTGAGCAGCACAAGTTTCGCTCGAGTCCGTCTTTTGTCGGAGATCTGCTGTATTTTCAAGTGGGTTCAACGCTTTACGCTTCTCCGACCCTCTACGAGCTTGGCGCAGATGGGGAACGCGCGCTGCCCTCGGTTAGCGGGGTCGATAGCACACTTTCATGGCCCCGGTTTGCGCCGCACCACGACGGTGTCGCGCTCGCGTTCCGTGATGGAAACTCCATGCTTCGACTGGCGCTCGGTGATGGTCCGGACGATCTCGGTACACCTGTGCTGGTCCATTCCGAGCCCGGAGCGATGCCTGTTGTAGCCCCGTTCGGTGCGTCGTCGACGATGCTGGCGTACGCGTTTCAGTATCCCGTGGGTCATGAGCCCATGGTCTCGTTTGTGGTCATGGGAGATGGCGAAGTTTTCGGCGAGCCGCAGCGGGTCACGGATTCCAGCCCAAACGTACACGATACTGCGCTTGTACCGCGGGTTGATGGGGGGCTCGACCTTTACTACATCTACCCGTTCGGACCCTCCGGGTTCGTGCTCCATCGTCGCTCTCTATCCCCCGATGGAACCCTCGGCGTCGAAGAACGACTCACCGCGAGTACAGTTGGTGAGCCCAGCAAACCCTCTGCACTGCGTTTGGAGAGCGGACGGGTGCTCGTAGCGTTCAGCGATATAACGGAACGTGATCCCTCTACGTTCGTACCGATCGTGCAGCGGGTCGGCGTCATGCTGCTCGCAGGTGAAGCCCCCGCTCCGGAGTAGTTTCAGATAAGTCAGGGCCATGCTGTTTGGAATGAGTTCATGATGCTTGTTCGGGGAATCCGGAAGGAGGTGCCCGGAGCCGGGATCGAACCGGCACAGCTTGTTAAGCCGGGGGATTTTAAGTCCCCTGCGTCTACCATTTCCGCCATCCGGGCGAGGACGCCTTTTCGGTTGAGTTCATACAGCCGGCGCCCTGATGTTTCAACCAGGCGCATTTTTTCCACAAAGCACGGTTCTGTCAATGGATTCGTCATGCTTTTTCAGAAATGACAGGGCAAAGGGAAGACAATCGACCACCGGAATACCGCAGTGTCAAACAGGCTTTACCTGGGGGGGACGAAGGGGCGGGGTAGTCCGTGGTAAAGAAGTCGGGGCGGGAGAGGTGCATACGATGGTTGCCAATCCGCTGGAATCGTCGGTCGCAGACCGATCCAGTTTTCAATAGCGTCCAGAACGATTTTTTGATCGGCAGGGAAAAGATCTCTTAGAGAAGCTCCATGATTCGTTTCCGGAGCTGTTACATCTACAATCCATTCCGATGGTGTTGTAGAAAAACGTCCACCGGTCCAGGGGTCGTACTGACCGTAAACAAAAATGATCTCTCTGCCTTCTTGCAGCAGCCAATCCTGGATATCCACCATGACGTCGGGATTGTACGAAGCATTCGCTATCGCAGGCGCGCAAAACCTGGGCACACCGCCGTGAGGAAGTATATCTTCGAAAACCCTGGTCGAAAAAGACTGGAAACCCAGTTCTGTCATAGCCTGATATCTGTATGTGGACTCGCATATGTCGTCCGAATCCCCGTATCCGACGCGATTTACGATTTCATAATAGAGTGCTTCGTCGCTCATACCCTCCACGGATGGAATCTCCCAGCAATACTCGATTCCCCTGCTTTGCCAAAAACTCCAGTCCAACGCTGTGATAGCATATTCAAATGCCGCTGCATGCCCACCTGTTCGATTGAACGTCAATCCCCACATCAGAGCATCTGCTTCCGCTCTCGGCTGCAAAACATCAAAGCGTTCAAAGGCTGCCCTTTGAAGAGAGCGGACGGCTTCACGGCAGTCGTTTGTGCCGATTTGATCCAGGAAATCTTCGTACCTCGGATCAGGCGCGCCGAAGCTGATGGGTGCTACATAGGCAACCGTAGCATCAACATCATAAGGAAAGAAGCGCCGATGATAGATCGATGTCATGCCGCCTTTGCTGTATCCTGTGCTGATCCAAGTTCCCCAGTAAAAAGGTCGGAGCGCTTCTACGATGCGGTGGTGATCATTGGCTGCCTGCTCGATGTTGACATGTTTCCAGGATTCGGCCGAAACATCAGAAGGCAGAGAAGTGCCGAAGAAGCGTTGCTCGGTGCTGATTTGATTTGCAGGCAATAACTCAGCCAGTTCAGTGAGGTAATCGTAAACAAAGAGTTCATATCCTGATGTGTAGAGCATCATGGGAGCGTTGCGGTCCCAGTGGTGGAGCATTATACTTTGTTGGAATGTTTCGCCGTCGGGTTCGTTGTGATCAAGAGGCTGTGTGTAAGTGAGATGATAGGCGCGGTAGCCCGGATATTGAGTTCCTATTTCATAAAAGGTCAAACCCTCTATTGAGGAGAGAAATCTTTCGAGTTCGAGAGCCTCGGCGACTTGTCGTTCTATGGCGTGCCATTCGGCAAATATTTCAACTTCCAAAGTGGATGTTGCCGATGTCTTGGTCAGGGCGAAAGAAACCGTTTCATGTGCTTCAGCGGTAAAGGATGCTGAAATGGATCGAGCAAAGAAAGAACCGTCTCCTGTCTCTACGCGTAAATCCAGTTCTCGTTCTCCTTCGGTTTCGGAGTGAAGATTCAGCATTGCCACTGTGGCATCCACCGGATCCATTCCGGGAAAGCACTCTTGGGGATCCGAAACCAGGATTTCGCATGGACTTGGATTCATTACATACACTTGTATGTATCCATCGCAACCATAGGGTTGATCGCACCCCAAGCGTAGATTTATGGTTGGTCCTTCGTCTGTCAGCGTGAAGTCGAGCAACATCACGTCGGCTTTTCCGCTGTTTGCCAGGTCGTAAACATCAGGTTCTTCAGCTTTCGTGGATTCGGGAGCTGAAACGCAACCCGGGCAGATCAAGACAAGAAAAGACAAAAGAAAGAGGAGAGAGAAATTCAGGTGTTCATGGCGCTTCAGTCGGGGAGTAGGAGTTTCAGGGTAATGCATTTTTTTCTTCCTTTATAAAAAATTGCTTCATTCTACGGATGATTTAACATTGTATGCAAACTTTTTGTGTGATTGTGTGATTGATAAAGAGGCGATGATATGAGTTTGCGCGCGGATTCGAGTACTTTCTTTGCGGGGACTCTTGTTCCGTATCGGATGATTTCAGAAGTTGAAGGTAAATTCTTTTCTCCGCATGCAAGGGATTTTTTTACGCAAAGGATCATTTTTTGGTCGAGGGTCTTTTGAATGAAAGCCATTTTTTTTTCTAGGTACTCCGGTGTCCAGAAACCTATTATCTCGACGAACACTCGTTTTTCGGGCGAATTCCTGTGGGAAATTGCAAAGTCGGGGAATATCATCGCTCCCTCGCAGCACAGTGGTTCTGGTTCCCTGAGGATCTCCCATTCCGGAGCGGTTTGTATGAAATCTCTGTAAAACCTTTCTTCAACATTGGAGTCAAAAAGTTTTTCCTTCGGTTCGAGATTGTTCGGCAGCAGGTGGTCTCTATCGGAAACGGTGAACAGCAACCGTCGGTTTTTGATGGAACATTCGGCGTTGATATTCCACCTGGGGACGCGGACCACCACTGGAAGCAAGCGAGCAAGGGCCTCACCGTATTTGAGGGTGTTATGAAACAGGCTGATTGGGCCTGAGATGTTGAGCTGAACCACGCTTAATCCATGATGCAACGCTGAAGTTTTCAAATCGGGATTGAAAGTGTGATCCGTCGAGTTCTCTTCTTCCAGCCGTTCAACATGGCAGAGAAGTCCCAGCAGCCGGGCCGTTCGAACAACCGGCCTGACTGACGATGAGACTTCCACGATAAGGTTGCAGCTTCGCCTAAAAACATTCTGCGCCATGAATAGATTCGCCTGCCCCACCAGTTCCGCTGGTGACGGAAGCGATTTCGGGGAAACCAGTTTCTGCTCTTCCGGTATATCTGCATAGAGAATATCAGCGATCTTTTCAGCCGGCATATTGAGGGTTTCTGAAACTTTTTTCAGGATCTCATTTCTTTGGAAGCCTTGCCTGTGTTTAGCCGCGGTTTTGAAAACAACCGCCCGGATTTTTTGTGGTGCGATCGGGACTTCCGGGCGAAAATAGAATATTCGATCCAGTAATTTTATGACAACGCGGGATTGTTTTTTTGGAATGTGAGCGGGCAAGGGTTCGCGTAGTCTTTGCACCAGTTCCCTGCGGGGACGGCCTGAGAAACGCAGGTATTCATCGAGCAGAAATCTAACCCATGTTGCATCTCCACGCGAAAGGTAATGCAAAACGAGATGCCCTTGGTGGATGCTGTGCGGAATGAGACAGAGAGCGCTCATGGCGTCCGCCCCATGTTTGAAACCGCGGTCCCTGGAGATTCGACAGGTCGGAAGGAAAGGGTTTTCGCGTGTTGCATCGCTTTTTTGCTTTCCATCGTTTCCGACGCGACCAGTTCGTAGATTTTTGCGATCTTGTTTTTTTTTCTTCTGAGAACCCGGCCGACTCTTTGTAGATGCTCACGGTCTCCCATTGCTCCGCCGGTTATGATCGCCACTTCAGCATCCGGTACATCAAGGCCTTCGTTTAATACTCTGGCCGATACCAGGGCTTTTACTTCTCCTTTGCGAAAGGATTCCAGGACAGATTCACGTTCCTTTCGTTTTGTATGACAGGTGATGGCGGGAATGAGAAATTCCTTTGCAATCGTGTAAGCCGCTTCATTGTCCCGGGTGAAGACGATTACCCTGCAATCCGAGTGCTTTTCCAATAGATCGCGGACGAGTTTCTTTTTTTGGATCGGAAGGCTGAGTGCCGACTTGGCCGCGTGCCAAGCGCGAAGCGCGGAAGATCCTCCCTCTTCATTGCGCGTCCATGTTACGAAATCCGACCAGCATCCCGATGGGTTTTCCACCTTGAATCTCCGGAAAAAACCGAGAAAAATGCTTTTGTGCCTGTTGTAATGCAACTCTTCTTCCGGGGTCAGATCCACCCCGATAGTTATGATTTCATAGTCCGACAGGTACGTGCCTGCCATCTCGGTGACAGCTTTTCCGAATACCACGGGACCCACCAGGTCGGCCAGCAGACTAGCCTGTTCGGGATTTGCTGGAGGCGTCGCTGTCAAACCCAAGCGGCGGGGCGCGGGGATCATCTCAAGGGCTTCAGCCCGCAGTCCCGAAGCGAAATGATGCGCTTCATCTACAACGAGGAAGCCGAAACGCGCGCCGAAACGTTCCATGTGGCGGTAACCACTTTCAAAGGTTGAAACCGTGACAACCCGGATACGGCGGACGCCGTCGCCAAGTTGGCCTACCTCGCCGTCGTATACTGTTCGAAGTTCATCAATCCACTGGGTCATGAGTACCCGCGTGGGAACCAGCACGAGCGCGGGAAGACAGAGTTTTGCCATGGCGGCGAGCGCTACATGGGTTTTTCCACTGCCGGTCGGGAGTGCGATGATTCCACGTCCGCCAACCTGTTCCCAGACCCTGATTGCCTCTTGCTGGTAATCTCTCAGGGCAGGCGCGCGAAAAACCGGTCCGGGTACCCGAAGCCATTCCGCCGAATGGTCGGTTGTTTCCATGGGAAGTGTGCGGATCCATCTTTTCAAGAAATCATACCTGTACGCGGGGGAACGATAAGCGCGGATTCGCGGATCCCAAATCAGGTAGTCGGGAAGCGTGTCGTCAAGCGCCCAGGTCGTGGGTGAAAGACCGGTCAGAACCAGGGTGCCATCCTCATATGTGAGCAGGATCTTGTCCTGTTCATCCGGCGCATTTATAGGCAGTTCAAATATGGAATCTTTTTGCATGTCGAAATCCTCCGTTTTATTCATTGCGATGCAACATCCGGACCGCTGAAAAAGCTCTGTAAAGACAGGTGTTATAGGGAAGCCTAATATTTATTTTGCGATAATGGATGTTTATTTCGCGCGAACTGTTGATCTTGCGGGGCAAAGGATCAAAACATGGGTCTTTAGAAGTGGCTGAACAAAGTTTGACATGAACAACTTAATCGGAAAGGAGTTGCAATCGTGAGAGAGCCGGAAATCAGAAAGGAAGATCTTGAAAAGTGGGCCAATTATCTGCTTAATCACAGCCTTGAAGGGATAAAACCCGGCGAAAGGGTCATGATAAAGGGGGAACGCATAGGGTGGCCCTTGATGGAACTCCTGGAAGAAGGAGTGTTAAAGGCGGGCGGAATTCCCGATGTATACCTTGTGCCGCCCAACAATGACAGGGGCAGGGTATGGTCCAGCGCAACGGCAAGGCATGGGACGAAGGAGCAGATAGATGGAGTACCCTCCTGGCACAAGGAGAGGTACGAATCCATGGACAAATATGTGGAAGTGTTGGGCGCGGAAGACCCTGCGGTCTATGCAGGGCTTTCTCCGGATCAAACAAGAAGCCTGGCCGAGGCCGACAAGCCGTTCGCGATGATCAGATTGGCGAAACCCTGGGTGATTACGCTCTATCCAACTCCCGCGTTTGCCGAGATGGAAGGACTCAGCTTGGAAGAGTATACGAATTTCATCGTGGGAGCGTCGACAACGGATCCGACCCCCTTGCTGGAGGCGGAAAAACGCATCGGACCGGCTGTCGAGGAAGGGAAAAAGATCACCATTGTGACCGAGCATCCCCGTGAAAAACGTGAACTCAAGCTTGAAATCGATATTTCGCACGGGAAGGCTGAGCTTTCATATGGGCTGCGCAATTTCCCGGACGGAGAGGTTTTTACGAGTCCGGACGCTCGAAGCACTGAGGGAGAAATATTCGTGGATCTCCCTGTTCATTACAGCGGCAAAGATATCAAGGGAATCTATCTCAAGTTCGAGAAAGGACGCATAGTTGAATATTCAGCCGACGAGGGCAATGAACAACTTACCGGGATCATCGAAACGGACGAAGGTTCAAAGCGGCTGGGTGAAGTGGCTTTCGGAATGAATCCCGGCCTGGACAGGGTTTTGAAGCATCCCCTTTTCGTCGAAAAGGTCGGCGGTACATTGCACATCGCGATAGGTTCTTCTTATGAGCAATGTTATGCAGAAGATCCTTCGTCTGAAGAAGGAAAAGCATTGATCAAGAAACTGGAGGAAGAAGGGGTTTTAAACAGGTCCGCTCAACACGTGGATATCGTCGCGGATTTCCGGCCTGGAGGAGTAGGGCGTAGGGTCGAGATCGACGGTGTTGAGCTTGTGGTGCGGGACTCTCTCTGGGTGGTCAAATAGGTTTAATAGTCTTCTGATTCTTCTAAAACGGGGAGGTAATCTTCCGGAATGCATTTCTGCATGGTTGCGAATGCTTCCATCCTCGACTTCTGTACGCAGGAAATGACTTCCGCACCCAGTTCTCCGGACAGGCAAGCCTTTTTGAGTTCGTCCCTGAGTTCCTTTGAAGCAGCTTTCATTTGGGCCTGAAAATCACCCGACTGATTATCTTTCAGGTTCATGGTTTGTTGAAAAGCCGACGCAACCTCAGCTGCAAAGTCGCGACATTCTCTCTCCTTGCCGGTTTCCTCTGCAGAGGGTTTTTTCCTGCACCCGGCAAATGATAAGGAAAAAAGAAAAACCGCTGCAACCGTGATTTTAAGCATTATTCCTAAATTCCTTTTGTTCGAGACTTCGACAGTCAATAGTTGTCTACGTGACCTCCGGTCCCCGGCGGCGAATGTCCGCGGCCGGGGGGAGGCGGTCGCCTTCCTTCTCGCGATGGTCTTCCTCGATCACCAGGCGGCGCGGGCGGACCCCGCCGTCCCCTCTCTGCAGCACTGTATTTACACGGTTGGAAATTGATGTTCATGAGTCTCTTGGTTATACACATCCCGTAGAGGCCGTCTTCCCTTCTTCCAAGAGCCATGCTGGCTTCTATTCCCTGAATTCTGGGTTCTCTTTTCTTGAATTCATCGGAAAACCGCAGCTTGAAAACCGCCTGGACCGTTGAAAAGAGAATCGGCTCTCTAAGCATGACACTGCCCAACAATATGCCCTCTCCGTCCGGAGAAAGCGCTTCGAATTGTGAGAATTCCGCTCTGCCTTTTTCTATGTTTATATCTCCGCCGAAACGTCCCATACGTATCCTGGGAAGGGTGACTCCTTCCTCCCGAATCGGATCGTAGACCCCCGGACGCTGAGGCCCGAACTTGGGTTTAACCAGTGTTTTCCCATCGCCGATTGTGCAGTTGCTGCATTCCAGGGTCAGCTTTCCTTCCATCATGCGATATCCGTCGCGTGGTATTTTGATGTTGCCTCTGCCTGAAACCCGGCCTTTCATCGGCAGGTTTATCGCCCTGGATATTCCGGGAAGATCACTGAAGGAAAGTTCTTCAAAAGAAGCTTTTATTGTTCGAGTCTCGTCCGCCTTTTGGGTTTCTCCCTTGATTCTGCCGCCGAACGCGATCACGTCGAATCTCACGTCCTGGGAATCACTGAAAAGAGAAAACAGCCCAAACCGGATCGTAGCCCGGTTGATTTCCATCTTGCTTTCCTTTTCCCCAGGTTTTTCAGGGGGGCTTACAATGACCACTTCGTCCAGGGTGACTCCAATCGGAAAAGCGGGCGCAATGCCTCCTATGGTCACTTGGTATCGTCCACCCTCGGAGATTTGCCTGGCCACCACCGTTCTGAGACGATCGAAAGGAAACGCCATGTAAACCGTGACCAAAAAGATGAAAAGAGCGAACATGACATATCCGGCATATTTTCCGGTTAAAAACAAATATTTCTTCATGCTCCACCCGCTTTCTTCCGTTCTTCACTTTTTCGCTTCTTTGCTTCTTTCTCCTTTTTCTTTCTGGCTTTATCTTCAACTCTTTCATAAGTGGATACCACCATGTCGACATCAAGAAGTTCCGGGTGTCCCGTACGGGTCTGCATATCCAGTGAACTTACCAGGATCAAATGCCGTCCGCTTTCTATTTGGTCCAGGAAATTCGCCAGGCGGTCGATCTGGATGCCCAGAATCCGGAGTCGTATGGATTTTTCCAGATAATTCTTTTCCTTTCCCAGGGTACGTTCCGGAAGGGATTTGTATTCCTTGACTTCCACCTCGAGTTCCCCGGCGATCTTGTCCAGGTGGCCTTGCAGCATGGGGACTGGTTCTTGGATTCTGGCATCGGTTCTTGCGTCCGCCATTCGGGCCAGACGTAATTCATCTTCATGTCTTTCCAGGAGCGTTACCGCCCGGCTGAGGTTTTCGCATCTTTCCTCGCGTGCAGAGAGACCGGAATTTATGAAATACCAGAGGGAACCTACCAGCAGAAAACAAAACACTCCCGCCAGTCCGGCCAGTAAAACTTTTTCACGAGGGGAGAGTTCGTAAAAAGAGTCCATTAAATTCTGAATTCTGTCAGGCATTCCGGCTTCCTCTACATGCATTCCGATTCGATGTTGATGGAAAACTCGCTTCTTCTTTCATCTTCTTTTCCCACTTCCGTTGTGGTGCCTGGGCTTACGGTCTTGAAACAATCGATTTCTTTCAACGAATTAACGAATTTTTCGACCTCGGACGCAGAGCCGGCCGTTCCGCTTATGGTGATTTTGCGAGGCCGGATATTGAACGTCCGAACATCCAAGGTCACATCTTCACTCGGAGGTGCCCTTCTGGAAACTTCACTCAGAATTGCATATGCGCTCGAATTGGGAATAGGCAAGGTTGTGCCGCGTGCGCCCCGTCTAAGACGCTGGATGGTTTGGAGCACCTGTTCTTCATTAGTCATCGGCTGGCCTAAAATGGCATGTGTCTCCCGGAACAATTGGTCCGAAAGCACTTTTTCTTCTTTTCTGAGCCGTGACAATTTTGCCCACCCGTTCAAAGTTAAAAGACCCAGCGCGGTGACCAAGGCGACAATGAACACGAAAGCTTTTTCTCTCAGCAACGACATGCTGGATGATGGAGCCAATTCACCCTTGCGCAGGTTCAAAACGTCTCTTCTGTGGATGTGGGCCAAATGGCAGAGTCCGTATGAAAGGGCGGCTTCAGGCCCCTGGCCATTCAGGTCTTGTACTCCGACCCTTCTTACCGAGGTTTGGGGCAGGCCCGTGATTTCGGCTACATGGTGCTCCATTCCGTTTAACTGGCTTCCACCTCCGCACAACACAACCGAGCTTGGAGTAGCGCCGAGTTCCGTGCCCGCGGCTGTGATGGACTGCCTGAGTCCCAAATCCCAGGGGCGAAGTGATTTCTTTATTGTTTCACCGAGAGCTTCACGCCTCGAGTCTAGAACTTCTCCCGATCGCGGGATGATACCTTCCGTTTGTTTTACATGTTCCGCCTGGGCTTCATTGATATCCAGTGTTTTGCTGATGGCCGCGGTTACGTGGTTTCCTCCACGGGAAAGCGTTCTCAGGAAGACCGGGTGTTTCTTTCTCAAAATGCACAGGTTGGTTTGTCGGTGGCCGATATCCAAGACCGCGGTAAGTTCGTTGTCCGAGTTATCTCCCAAGAAGCCATAGGCCAGGGGAGCGATAGTCGCTATCTGGGGCGACGCTCCAACCGATTCCAGTTCGGACAAAAAGCTGCTCACAACCTCAAGCGGAGACGCTGCCGCTAAAACACGTGTGTTTATCGCCCGAGAAGGACTTCCGGCTTCAAGGATCATGTGGTCGAATGCAATTTCGTCCAGCTCGAAAGGCAGCTGTCCTTCGATTTCGTAACCAACAACCGGAGCTATTTTCCTGGGGTCGGCGAAGGGAAACGAAAGATAACGAACAATGACCGCTGTTCCCGGAAGCGCGGTGATGACCAGATCAGCCTTGAATGTCCGGCTTGCAAGGAGTTCACTTATTGCCGTTTTGTGAGCAGGGGTGACGAAATCATTATGGAGTTTTCTATCTACGATGTTTTCAGATTCGTCGTCCGTCCGGCTTTCGCCCTCGAGCGAAGGATCAAGAGGAGCGATCCCCTTATCGCCGAGGGTTGCCAGCAGTTCTTCAGGCAGAGCGCCGAAGGGTTGACCGGCTTCGCTTTTGTCGATTTCCGGCAGAAGAATTTCCCTGAAAGCAACAAGCTTGAACTTGCGAAACGCGGATTGAAACACAGTAGCCTTGACCGAATGAGCGCCGAGGTCGATTCCGCAGATCTTAAGCCCCATGTCTACTCCTCTCTCCAGTACAGAAATCCCCCCCGTCTTCCTGTTGAAGGGGAATGAAACTGTTGATCCCAAACTGCTGTGATTCTCTTGGTTACGCGACCTGCCTGTCCCAGGGCCACTAGGCGGTATACGCGGCGTGGTCCCATGTAAATCGTTTCTGAAACCTTCTTGGGGTCGAGTTCTATTCCGTGCAGGGTTCCGATAATCCTATCTTCATCACTCACCAGCCCGGAGCCCAGGCCGAGTGTGCTTTCAAGGATTTGCGACACCGGCATGGGCTCTTTTGCTGCCGCTACAAAAGTATTTACATCCGTACATCCCATGAGCTTGACCTGCTGCAACACCGCCTTGCTGAGGGCTCTTAACCGGATTGGATCCATGAAAACCGGGTCCTGGGGGTCCATTGCCGTCTGAAACAGCAGAGATGCCACCAGCACCCAGTTGTCATCGGCAATTGCACAGAGATTGGGTAAACAGGATCCGTAGACCGTCAGACTGGGACCGAAATTGGCCCAGAAATCATCGGTGACCCCCCTCACCATGAGAAGTTCCTTCACTGAGTCGATCATGTTGTTTTTTGCTTCGTACGGATCGCGGCGTGTTTCATAGCCGTAGTCTTCAGGTGATGTGGGTTGTGCGAATTTCGCCTCGTCCGCGTCGATGTAATCGATTATCGCGGAAACCACGGTTTCCCTGTCCGTGTAATTCCCGGTTTCATCAGGTGTTTCGAAAAGAATATCGTAACGAGGATCCGCTATGAGAGCCAACAGTCCGATGGCGAGCCTCTGAACTTGTGGATCCGCGTCCGAACGTACATATGCGCAGTTGACGTTGATCTTGCCGTCTTCGCTGGTGATTTCTTCGAGTGTGGCCGTGCCGTACGATTGCTTGTATTCCAGCCCGTGGATGTCTCGGGAATCCACCCCCAAAACGCCGGCCAGGAGGCCCGCTCCTTGGCCGAAAAACGCGGGTAGCAACATTTGGATGAAATCGGTAAGCTGGATGTCTCCCAGAAACGCTCGGTTTCGATCCAGCACGTTCTCTTGGACCTTGAGCAAGATTCTCGTGAGATTGATAACCGAGCGAGCGAGATAATGGGCCTTGAGTTCCGAAACCGAGTTTTGAGCGGATGCGTGGTTGATCTGCGCTGTGTATACAAACTGGTATGTCGTGGCGGATATCACAGCCAGAGTGACCGTGACCATGAGCAAGGCCACTCCTCTTTGTGTCCTGGTCCGGGGGTCGTTTCGCCGGATAGGGGCCAAAAAGAATCTGCGTATGCGCTTAATCATACTGGACGCCCGATTCATCTTGTTCCTCCACTCGGAGCAGGAGTTCCACCGGGACGAACCGTTGACGGCAATCCTTGCGCCGGCGCGCCCGGTGCCCCCGGCGCGCCCGGCACCCCAGCGGGAACGGCTCCCCCTGGAGTCATGTTCAAAGCGTCTATGAGCGCGGGCCTTGCCTCGCTTACGAGCGTGAGTTCATCTCCTTGTTCATCCAGAACGGTTATGTAGATTCGGATTCGATCCGGAAGCCTGTTGGGTTGACCGTCTATCGCTGTCGTGTCCCATTCTTCCAGCCACTGGTCATTGGGTTTGTCGTAGAAATGGTAGTGAACGGACTTCACATCTTCGATCAAAATGTAGGATTCGCCTGGAATTTCCTCGAACGGTTCGTTTTGTATCCGCCTCGTCTGTCTCCTCATGAGGTTCATTTTGCGCGGATTGTCGGGATCAGGCGCGCCGTAGTACCTTATCAGGCACTGGTCCGATTCGGCTGATCCCGCTACAAGCCGCCTGTTGGAAAAGCTCGAAAAAGTCAACTCGTCGATGTTGAAACTTCTTTCCGCTATGAAATACGTTCTGCGGTCGAGCTCCATCAGGTTTTCATTCAGAGATACATAAGCCTGAGTGAGTTCCCGCACCATCCTTGACACGCCCACCCGGAGAATGTGCCACCTCATCTGCGATTCTTGAACCTTGATCTGTGTGTCCATTGTGGTTCTGAATGCGCCGTAAAGAATGGATGAGACCATGCCGAGAATAAAAACGGCTACCAAAATCTCGAGGAGAGTAAAGCCTCTTTGCGCGCGTCGCGCTTTTTTCGACCGGTTTTTCATCTTCCCCCCGGCTGGGTGGCTCCGGGCGCTCCGGGCGCTCCGGGTGCTCCGGGCGCTCCCGGCGCTCCGGGTGCTCCGGGCGCTCCGGGCGCTCCCATTCCGCCCATGATCTGCCTGTCAATAACATCGGGGTCCGTGAAATAGGCGATCACGGTTATTTCATTATCTCTGAAACCTCCACTCCAGGATACCGTGAGAGTTACCCGCCTGATCGCTTGTTCGATAACATTCTGAATTATACTGAACTGGCTTGCGATGAGATCCATTGCTCCTCCGGCCATGAGAGAACTCAACGCCGAACCTCCGCCCATAGTGCCAAGCATCGACATGAGTGGACTGGATGGGGCGGAAATGGATTCTTCTCCGTCTTCTTCGCTTCCGAGACCGAAGGCTCTCTGAAGGTCCAGGTTTTCCGGCAGTTCTATCTTGACTATGGTGTAGCACCATTTGAATCTTTTCAGTCGGCCGTATGTTTCGTCGTCGAATGTTCCGCATTCTCTTTCCTCGAAATCCGAGAAACCCTCTTCAAAAAGCCGGAACTCGATTTCGTTCATTTTAGCGCGGGCGAGCATTGTGCCCACTGTCATCATTCTTGCACGGCCGGTATCTATTGTAGCGTCGATTTGCGACTGGGACACCATCACCAAGCCTCCCAACATGATGGCCAGTGCAATCATGACTTCCAACAGGGAAAATCCCCTTGAGAGCTTAGGCTTTCCGAGCGTCTTTTTCACCCTACCTGTCATGAATCCTCAACCCTTCATCATCGGTAAGCATTTCTCTTGGATGCGCTTCCTTGATACCTTGATATACCTTCACCCTGCCGGTGAGCGGGTGGGTAACCAGGCTGTAAACCCTGTTTTCGCGGTCATTTACATGGATAATCGCTCTTTCAGTTTGTCCGTTACCCCAGAAGTAAAGATGCGCTCTTCCCTGGGTGATTGTTTCGTCCAGCCTGGCGATGTAAATCGACGAGATGCGGGATCTCTCTAAAACTCTCTTTGGGGCAAGCTCCGATTGATAGGCTCTCCATTTGGGTAGGGGTGCCCGCTTGATGCCGATTTCTCTTTCAGACAGGCCTTCATCCATTGCCGCGTTACCAAACAACTCCTTGTCTTCCTCCAGCTTCAACTCTTCCTCGAGCATTCTCGCGCTCGCGGTGATGTCTTTTCCCACCATTGCGCCGCCTTCTTCCGATATTTCGATCCAGTAACGGGTTTCGTCCGGATCCAATTCAAAAACCATGCGATGATCCTTGCCGGTTGCGCGGGCCCGATCGAAAGTGTAGCGGAGCGCTCCTGCTACGCGGTTTGCATCGCGCCTCAGGTGAGCTCTTCTTACCGCAATAAAAGAGAACATCGCCCCCAATAAGAGAATGGTGATGATGGCCAAAACCACCATTATCTCAATCAACGTCAGGCCTTTTTGTGAAGCTCTTTCACGCAATCGATTTTCTCCGATCCATCCTGCAGCTTAGTAAGTGTCCATCCCGGCGCAACCGTCGGACGTTATGTCGTCACCTCCGCCGTTTTCATTTTGTTTGTTTCGTCCGCTCGACCAGACGCAAAAGGTGTCGCCTTCGCAACGGAAGTTGAGCGGAGTCCCCCATGCGTCTCTGAGGGTCTGCCTTGACTTGATGTATTCCGGTAACAGCACTTCCAGATTGTCGGGGCAGGTTTCTCCCGAGCCGTGGACGCTGTGCACCTGATCTTGGCTCCACTTCCACAAAGCGTTTGCCACCGAATCAACGGTCTGCTTCGTGGTTCTCTCCTGCGCAGAGCGATACCATCCGAAAACCGAAATACCGACTGCTCCCATGATCAGCCCCATGATCATAACCACGACCATGATCTCGATGAGCGTCATGCCGGCCTGGCCGGTGCGAATCTTGCGGAGCAAGTGGATGCGCGTATCCGCGGAATTGTTTTCTTTATGTATTCTCGAAAAAACCATCATAAACCTCCTGGAATGGTCATCACCACATTATCCCTATTGCACCATCTGGTTCATCTGCAAGATGGGCATGAGAATCGAAAACACCACGAAAGCAACGGCTCCTCCCATCCCCACTATCATGATGGGTTCGAGAAGCGTTGTTAATCGGGCAAGTTTCATTTCAACTTCGTTTTGGTAGGTTTCGGCCACATTGGATAGCATTGTTTCCAGCTGACCCGACTTTTCACCCACCGCTATCATATGCACCATCAAGGGGGGAAACTGTTTCGATCTTTTGAGCGGCGTTGCTATGGCCTCTCCCTCCTTGATGGCTTCTTTGGAATTGTCCACCACGTTTTCAAGTACCTTGTTTCCCAGGACGTTTTTGACGATGTCAAGCGCCTGCAACAAGGGAACTCCGGCTGCCAGCATGGTTCCAAGAGTTCCTCCGAATCGGGCTATCGCCACCTTTCGACTCAGGTCTCCGAATATGGGAAATCTCAACCTGATAGCGTCCCATTTCAGTCTCCCTTTTTTTGTGCGCTTCCAGTACCTGAAAACAAGATACATGACTATGCAGCCGATAATCACGGCCCACCATCGT
This sequence comes from Myxococcales bacterium, assembly GCA_007131745.1. The sequence goes on along the minus strand of SLPX01000357.1, from coordinate 9,280 downwards.
CTTCCCAGAAAACCACTGATCGCTATCAATAGTTCCGTATTCCAAGGCAACGCCTGTTCCATGTCCTCGAATAGCTGCGTTATCTGGGGCACCACCACCACCATGAGCACGATCATTATTATTCCGCCGACGAATATCATTATCATCGGATACAGAAGGGCTGAAAGAATTTTGGCCTTCAGGGCGATTTGACTGTCTGTAAACTCGGCAAGTCTCAGAAGAACTTCGTCCAGGTTTCCCGCGGCTTCACCGGAGCGCACCATGTTTATGTACAGCGCCTCGAACATCTTGGGGTGCGCTTCCATGGCCGCTGCAAGGGAAGACCCTTCGTTGACCCTGCGCCGAACATCCGTGACGATGCTTTTTACCCGCTGGTTTTCCACCTGGTCGATCAGCGCTGCCAGGGATTCGGCAAGCGGTATCCCCGCTTTGAGCAGGGTTGCGAGCTGGCGGGTAAAGACGGCGGTTTCCTGGGGCTTGATCTTGCCCAGCAGGCCGCCTAAATCAACCTCCCTGCTGAGTCCCTTGCCTTTGGGCGACGCGTCTTTTCCCGATTTTGTTTCTTGGAACTCGGTTACGAAGACTCCGTCACTGCGTAAAAGAGAGCGCAAAACGCGACCCGAATCCGCCTCCTTGATTCCCTTGACCTGTCGGCCCTTGTTGTTGAGCCCTTTGTACGCAAAAACAGGCATAACTTTAGGTCATATCCTCCTGGGTGACTCTCATCACTTCGGCTATGGTGGTAATTCCGGATATTATTTTTCTTGCTCCGTCGTCTCTCAGAGTTCTCATACCCTGGCTGATAGCGGCTCTTTTGACCTCGACCGAATCGGTGTTTTTAAGCGCCAGGGTGCGGACCAGATCATCCATGATCAATAGTTCATAAATACCCGCACGGCCCGAATAACCGGTGCCCATGCATCTGCTGCAGCCTTTCCCCACGGCCCTGTAAGCTGTTCCGGGGGGAGAAGGTTCGGGATCGTTTTCACTCAATGGGTGCCCTGGAACCGCGCCTGCATAAAAAGCTTCCGGTTCGAGGCCCAGGTTCCTTATTTCATCCGGAGTGGGTTCGTATATCTCGCGGCAATCGGGGCAAACCCTTCTTACCAATCTTTGGGCCAGGAGTCCGTTGAGGGAAGAGGCCACCAAAAAGGGTTCCACACCCATGTCCACCAAGCGCGTTATGCCGCCGGCCGCGTCGTTGGTGTGAACCGTGGAAAACACGAGGTGGCCTGTAAGAGATGCCTGGATGGCTATTTCCGCGGTTTCCAGGTCACGGATTTCGCCCACCATGATTACATCGGGGTCGTGCCGGAGAAAGGATCGCAGTCCGGATGCAAAAGTAAGTTCGATTTTTGGGTTGACCTGGGTCTGGCTGATTCCCTGGAGTTGATACTCAACCGGATCCTCGACCGTTAAAATGTTCTTGTCCGGAGAGTTGATCTTGCTCAGTGCTGCATAGAGGGTCGTGGTTTTTCCCGAACCGGTGGGTCCGGTGACAAGCAGGATTCCGTGCGGGCGGGCTATCAGGTCCTCCATTTGCTGGAGGTGATCCGGCCCGAAACCAAGGTCTTTAAGATCCAGCAATACCGCGGTACGATCCAGCAAACGTATGGTTACGCGTTCGCCGCGCGCCGTGGGTATTGTGGCGACGCGCATATCAATGTCTCGGCCCGCTATTTTCCGCCGGATGCGGCCGTCCTGGGGCAACCGTTTTTCGGCTATGTTCAGCCCGGCCATGATCTTCACCCTCGCCACTATGCTTGAATGATAACCCTTGTTGGCCTGGCGGGTTTCGTAGAGGATTCCGTCTATGCGGTTTCGGACGATGACGTATTTTTCGCCTGGTTCTATGTGGATATCGGATGCTCGTTCCTTGACAGCATTAAACAGCAAAGAGTTGACCCACCTGATGATGGGCGCCTCGTCGGTGAGGTCGATGATGTCGATCAACTCTTCGGCGTCGCCTCCGCCGAACTCGTCCCTTTCCATGTCCTCAAGGCCTTCGGACTTACGGGTGTAGGCCGTGTTGATCACATCCACGATGTGCTGGGGGGAAGCTACCACCGGCAGGATTTCCCGGCCCAAAAGAGCTCGCAAGTCATCGAGCGCGGTCCAGTTTAGAGGGTCGGCCACGGCCACGATTATGGATTCGTCTTCTTCACCCAGTGGGAGCACCTTTTGTTGTTTCGCAAAAGTTATGGGTATTTTCTGGAGAAGTTCTTTGTCTGCTTGGTCGGGTGTCAAGTCTTCCATGAAATCAAGATCAAACTGTTCAGCAAGGGCTTCCAGAAGCTGAACCTCCTTTACGGCTCGACTTCGAAGGAGAATTTCTCCGATTCGTCCTCCTTCCAGGGTCTGTGTTTTCAGCCCATCTTCCAGTTGCTCTTCGGTCAAACCGGTGCGCTGAAGCAGTATTTGCCCCAATAGCCTTACCGGATGAGCGGTAGGCCTTATGTCCGGCAAGGCCGGCTCGCCGGTCGCCGTGGACGGAACGTTTGCAGCGCCCGGCGCCGGTGGGGGGGGAGGGACCATCGGGTTGTTGGACTGACCACTTGGACGAACCGCGGTGTCGGCGTCCTCGAAATCATCGGGCCCCATTGGTCCCAATCCTTGTTCCGTCACCCTCACGACATACTCCTTATCTCCAACATCATTCTTCCCCTTCAGTTTCCTCTTCGTGTGACTCCTCTTCAACGGGAGAATTTCCTTCTTCAGCCCCGCCGGTAACGAGTTTACGATCTTCCGCGCTGATGGTGACCGGTCCGTCTACATCTATCTCCCGGCTTTCCTCCAATGCCTTCAATTTCATGGCGGCTTCTTCTTCCGCGTTTTTGGCCACTCGGTTTATTTCTTCAAGCAATCCCCTGGTATTTCGGTAATCGATTTCCGATTCCAGGTCATGATCCTTGAACATGGTGTATCGCTCGATGAATTCCTGGCGTTGGCGCATCTTGCGGCGGAATATCCTTCGAAGATCGCTCTGGTCCCTGATGATGTATGGAGTCAGGAAAATCAAGAGGTTGGATTTTTCCTGCGATGTGGTTGTTCTCTTAAACAGGTATCCAAGTATCGGTATATCTCCCAGAAGCGGAACCTTTGTGACGTTTTTCTTTATTTTTCTTGTTATCAATCCGCCCAGGACGGCAGTCTGCTGATCCTTTACCACGATGACGGTTTTTATCATTTTCTTCGTGGTCGTGGGGCCCACCGTCGGATCGATTGACTTCACCTCATTCATTTCCTGCTCGATCTCCAACCGTACGAAATTGGAGTCGTTCACGTGGGGAACGAGTTTCAGTTTCAGTGTCACGTCCATTCGTTGGATGGACATCATGGGCAGGGCTCCAAGGCCGAAGCCGGTCTGACCGGCGGCTTGCCCGGCCATGCCGGCGAGAGTTCCCATTCCGGTCAAACCCGATTGAAACGGAACGTTTTCGCCGACTTCTATAACGGCTTCTTCGTTGTCGGTCGTGAGAATGTGAGGTTGTGAGATCACGTTTACATCGTTGTTTGACTGGAGCGCGGTGAAAAACGCTCCGAACGTGGGAAAGCTGATGCCCGGGATGCCAAGCAGGGATTCAGCGTCCTTGAGTTCAGGTCCTCTCAAGCCGAGGGCGAGCCCGGTGAGCGCGGAAGGATCCAAAGTAATGGATCTCGATGCGTCGTGTCCGAAAAGCAGCAATGATTTGTTGTCTCCGGAACCGATTTCTTGGCCGCCGTGAAAAGAGACTCCCAGGGTGCGGGTTCTGGAGAGACTTACCTCCAGTATGGACGCCTCGATGAAGACCTGTCTCCGGGGGACGTCCAACTGGTCGATGACCCTTTTCAGGCTCATGAAATCTTTCATGGACGCTACCACCACGAGCGAATTCGTAGGAACATCCGCGGTGATCTGTACTTCTCCATCAAAAAGCCCGACCATCTGGCCCCTGCCGGCCTGGCGGGCCTGCTGCTGCTGTTGTCGGCCTCTTTGCTGGCGCCTGGCGCCGGCGGTACGTCCGGCGGCCGGAGTGCCCGTCAAGCCGGAAAGGGTGTCTCTCATGTCTTCAGCAGTGGCATTTGCCAGGGGAACGACGTGGATCCTTTCTTCACCTCCCTTGATGGGTATGTCCAGCTTTCGAATCAATGCCCTTATCTTCAGAAAAGCTCTTTCATCGGAAACTATTATGAGCAGGTTTGTACGGTCGTCAGCGATGATCTTCGAAACCTCCACACCCGTGCTTCCTCCGGCAGTGACCGCTGCTTGGGCAGGAGTGGGTCGTCCCTTGGGTCCTCGAGGCGGAGGTCGTCTCTGCGGGGTTGCGCCCTTTGCAGCTGTATCGAAGATTTCCTGGAGCATCTGTGCCATTTCGGAGGCTTCAGCGTGTTTCATCCGGACGACCCAGATCCGGTCCCCTTCTGATTCCACGTCGAGTTGCCTTAAAATCCTGGTGAGCTGAGCGGCCACCCTGGCCACATCGGTGATAATGACGACGTTGGTGGGTTCATATGTAATTATGTTTCCGTCTTGCGATTTCAGCCCGTCCAACACAGCTTTTACATCGTTGGGGCTTACGTGATTCAGGCGGACAAGCCGGGTGATTATTCGGTCGTCGTCCGGGCATGCCCTTCCGGGGACACACAGGGTGGTCAATCCCTTGGCGCGGGTTTCCACGATTTTCAGGTATCTGCCCGACGGCTGGACGGTCAGCCCCATTACATTCAAGGCTGAAAGAAAAGCCCTGTATGCTTCGCCCGCGGTCACGGGAGTGGGCGAATAGATCGTGACTTTCTGGGCCCGCACGTTGGAACCAACGATAAACTTTCTGCACGTCATCCCGGAAATCCACGCTATAAGGTCATGGAGTTCCGAATCGGGTTTGAGCGTTATCTTGACTTTCCTGTTCGGGGGAATCTTGAGGCATTCATTGAACAGGTGCTCTCCCGCCAAAAGGGCTTTGGTCGCGGGTTCGCCGGCGGTGGCTTGGCCGCGCGTGTCCGGTTGACCCGCCGGTGGTCGCTTTCCGTGTTGGGGTTGCCCTGGTTGGTGTCTTCGACCGCGCGGTTGCGGCCTGGCCCCTGCTTCACCGGCCGGGTAAAAAATTGCAAGCGTTGCAATTACTGTGAAAACCACACCCGGATAACCCAATCCCGGCTTTTTTTCTTGTCTCGATGATCTCATTCATCACCTATCGAATCGTGTAAGTCATGGTTAAAGGCTTATTGTGGCGAGTTAGGCTTATTGTCAGGTGGCTCGCCCCGCGAAGCTTGGTATAAAGCTCCAGCGCCTTGTCCGGGCTCGTGATATCTTGGTTATTTATCGCGTTGATCACATCGCCGTTGCGAATTCCCAATCTTGAAAAAATACTGTTCGGTCTTATCGCCATCAGCCTGAATCCGTCGGGTCTGCCGTCTTTCATGTTCGGCATTATCTTGGCGCCATCCCCGGTCATGGCAGCGTTTTGGAGAAATTCATCTACCAGCTTGCGGTCTACCTCATAACGATTCGGGCCGACCTGTCTGATGCTGTCGTCCTGGTGCGGGGGCTTGGGATGAGGTGGGCGGGCCGCTGTCTCCGGCTGAGGGAGTTCCGGTTTTCCTCCGTCTCCAAACAGTTCCAGGTATTCAAGCTTGCCGTCTCTCATCATCTCCAATCTGCGTGTTTCAACTTTCGTTATTTCAGCGTCCCGAATTTTTTGACCCACCTTGACCATCAACACCCGCGTTGGATCCTGCAGTTTGACAGCGGCCATCGACCAGTCGGGGTCATCGCTTATCAAAGTGACTAGAAGCTGGGCATCCAACATTGACGCTACAGCTATTTCTGTTTCTTCTACTTCCTCAACGGGTTCACAGCTTGAGCAGAAAATATTTCTCTGCGCCACGAGAAACCTGCTTTTGTGCAGCGTTTTTTCGGTGGGTTTCTTGTGCCTGACCTTGCTTCTGTCTCCTTCCACTTTTTTCGGTGGTTCCGTTATGAGGTAGCTTTGGAGAAGATTGGACAAGACAAGTCCTCCGATCGACGAGCAAACACCTATGAGCCCAAGGTTGACCAGGTAGAAGTGTCTTTTTAAAAAATCTTGAATTCGGTTCATTGCATTCATTATTACATGCAAACAGCGTGCCGTTTGATTGTTGCTGTTCCATGTTCCCAAAGGTGAACAATAAGACGGTGTTGCCTCCATTCCGGATTAGAGTTTGTTCATACTAAATGGACAAACTGGCATGTCTGGTTGCCTGCATTAGCCCTCCGTGTGACATTTTGTCAATAAAAGTTCCACCCGCCGGCGCGAAATGGATCCGCGTACAAATCGGGGAGTTGTTTTTGAGTCGCCCCTATTCCACTGGAAGTCGGCTTTGCTTGAGCGAGTATTCCGAAAGACGCTGGGCTACAAAGGCGTTTATTGTCCCTGGTGTGAACGAGCCGTCGGCCAGTTTTTTCCCCGAGCGTCGTCCTGTAATGATTTCCATTCCTTCATCTACGTTCCGAACCGCCCAGATGTGGAACAAGGATTTTTTGACGCTTTCCACCAAGTCATGGCACAGCATGAGGTGTTTCTTGTTTCCTTCAGGAATGAGTACTCCCTGTGTGCCGGTCAAACCGCGGCGCTTGCATATTCTGTATATGCCCTCAATTTTTTCGTTCACGGAACCGATGGGCTGGAGTTCTCCTTTTTGACTTACGGATCCGGTGACCGAAATTTCCTGCCGTATTGGAACTCCGGAAAGACTGGAAAGAATCGCGAAAAGTTCGGCCGCGGATGCTGAGTCACCCTCGACTTCCTCGTAATTTTGTTCAAAAGTGACCGACGCCGACATGGCCATGATTTGGTTCTGCGCGTATCTTGACCCAAGGAACCCGGATAATATCAGAGATCCTTTGTCGTGCAGTGCTCCGGATAATTTGACCTCCCGGTCGATGTGTACGACGCCGGCTTTTCCCATGAAAACGCTTGCAGTTATTCGACATGGAACGCCGAAGCAGTAGTCACCCAACTCGTACACCGAGATGCCGTTGATTTGTCCCACGACTGCACCAGCGGTATGGATGAGAAGACGGCCATCTAAGATGTCTTCCATGATCTGGTCTTCCATCTTGGAAAGTCGTTCTCTTCTCTTTTCCAGCGCGGTCGAGACGTGTGTGCCGGTAACCAAACGCGCTCTCACGCGTTTTGCCCAGTAATCGGATTCAGTGACCAGGTCGACTACATCAGCCAGCCTTGTGGATAGCTTTTTTTGATCCTCGGCCTTTCTCGAGCAGAAATCTACGATTTCAGCTACGCCTGAAGGTCCGAACGGGCGAAAACCTTCTTCCCGGCAGACTTTTCCTATGAATCGTGCAAGCTTCAATTCATTTCTCTTGTTTCTGCAAAAGGAATCTTCAAAGTCCGCCTTGACTTTAAAAAGGCTGTCAAAATCCGAATACGCGTTCTGAAAATCGTTGAGGTCATTTCCCGTGCCCAAAACTATGATCTTCACATCCATGTCCAGTGGCTCTGGTGACACGCTTCCCTTCAGCCTGTGCTGGTTTTCTTCACGATTTTCCTCGATGCGGATCCGCCTGCTTTCAATCGATCTTTTGAGTACGTTCCATGTGCTGCTGTTCGGATCCAGTTCGGAGGCCTGAATTATGAGATATCCTCCGTCCGCTGCATGAAGCGCGCCCGGTCGAATCAGCGTATGATCCGTGGAAAGAACTCCCGCACCGTCCCGGTATTCCAGGTATCCCATAAGCTTGGCAGGTGTTGGTGCAGGTTCGTAGACCACCGGCGCGCCGTGCAAACGGCTGCGGTCAACAAGGATATTGACCTTCAGTTCCACAAGGTCACCCAGGTCGTCTTCCTCATCTTTTGCCGTCGCGCCGGTTTCTTCCAGTCCCGTGTGACGGTTTTCGCGGCACCCGTCTCCCGCGGAATTTTCATCGGGCGGAAGAAATTTTCCGTGATTCTCGAGTATGAATTCCTTTGCTCTTTCCAAGTATTCAGATACGGGGGCATCCACGCCATCGAATGCATCCCTGATTTCTTGAATAAGATCGTCTACGCAAGGGGTGATGGCGTGTTTTTCTTCCCGGCGGATCAGATCACTTGTCTCCAGTTCCGACCTTGTTTTCATGCGCTCGAAAGATGCGATGCGCTGCTGGTAGGTTGCAACTTTTTCTTCCAGCTCCCGTTGTTTTTGAGGAGAGAGGCGGTCCGCAACTTTCGGGTTCAGTGGTTCTCCCCCTACCATGGGAGCGATCATGAGACGCTCTTCTTCCTGTTGCACCCAGAGACCTTCCTTGCGAGCGCTTTCCATCAGATCTTCTCTCATCCGGTCGATGTTGACGCGGCATTCCGCAATAAGAGAAGCCCTGATATTGGAAAGCAGTCGTGAGCCGACAATGTGCGGTATTCTACGATCCAGTTCCCCCACCAGCCTGTCCATGTGTTCTGCCAGTTTGGCGCCCATGCCCGCAGGAAGTGTGAGAATCATCGGGCGGCTTTCTTCTTCGAAATTGTAAATATAACAGATGTCGGGAGGAGTGGGTTCCTTTGGGGCGCGCCTGGCCAGGAGGCGCATGATTGAAGAAGCCTTTCCAGTTCCTGAAGGTCCGAGAGCGAAAATGTTGTATCCCTTTTTGCGGATTTCCAAGCCGAATTCAAGCGCTTCCAAGGCTCTTTTTTGACCGAGTATTCCTTTGGGCGGAGGAAGGTCGGCTGTTGATTTGAATGAAAACCCGGATGGGTCGCAGGATCGGCGGGTTTTGTTAGACGGTAGTTCCGAGTTTCCCGCCTGTAAGATCCAGTCCGGAATGCTATTCCGCGATCTTGCGCTCTTGGGTTGCGCGGATTTGCCGCGCCGCGACTTCTGATGATTTCGCCTCACAAACTCACCTCGAGATGTTTCAACGGCCGCCGGGTGGAGCAGGTTTTCCGGTATGGTGAGAGTGGCGCTATTTCTTTTCGGATTCCTGGAGATATTTCAGGCCCGCCGGGGTTATGTGATACTCGAGCGATCCTCTGCGACTGGAGGCGCGAGGCCTCGTTTCGATGTATTTTTCCCCACGCATACGGATGACCTTTCTTACGTTTCCCGGCAGAATCCGTGTTCCCTGTTTTGCGGAACCTTCGGCAAGTTCCGTCGCGCTTTTCCACGAGGCGCCGTCTTCGTTCAACAGTTCCAGCACTCTTGCAAGCTGGTTTTTTCGTCCTTGTTTTTTTTGTGTTTTGCCGGCGCCGCTCTTGTTTGTAGCGCGTTTTTTCGTGACGCGTTTTTTCATCGTCCTTTTTTCGGAAGGCTTTTTTGCTGCTTCTTT
>SLPX01000346.1 GCA_007131745.1 Myxococcales bacterium | reverse complement strand
GTCGGGGTTGAAGCATGCTTCGCAAGGGGCGCCGCCCTCGATGAAAGAGAAGATTGAATTGACCGCGCATTTGTTGTTGGCAAGAGGGGTGGCTTTGCGTCACTTTTTCTTTGCTCCCAACCTGGTGTCTTCCATGGCGGCGAAGTTGGTTTCGAAGTTGCGGGGGGGGCCGGTGGTTCAGACGGTGTGTTCCGCGCCCAAGAGCTATGCCGGCGTCGGGCGGCTGTTGTTCGGCGACAAGGTGGTGGTGTTGAGCGAGTACACGAAGAAGTGCATGTTGGAGGCGGGGGTTTTGGAGGATAGATTGAGATTGATTCCTCCTGGAGTTAGTGTGCCGGAGAAGATTGATTACGATAAGGTTGTGAGGACAAGGAGGAAATACGGAATCAAGGAGGATGGAAGGTGTGTGTTGTTTGCCGGGGATTATGATTTTTCCCAGGCTGCAAGGACCACGTTGGATGCAGCAATCAGGGTATGTGGGAAAGATACGAGGGTGAATTTCATTTTTGCAGGGCGGATCAAGAACGAGATGTCCGCGGATGTTGAGCAAAGAATGAAGGCGCTGGTAGCGGAAAAAGGGCTTGCAGATCGAGTGGTTTTCTACAATTTATTAGAGGACTTTCTAGATTTGCTGGGGGCCGCGGATGTGTCTGTTTTGCCGGCTGAGTCATTGTACGCGAAAGTGGATTTGCCTCTGACTTTGCTGGAGGCGATGGCCAGGAAGACGCCGGTCATTGTGGCGGATTCGGGTCCGCTTCCGGAGTTGCTGCGCAGCGGGGAGGAGAGGGGGCAGGACAGTGAACCTAGAGGGGGATTGATCGTACCGCCCCAGGATCCGGAGAAGCTTACCGAGGCTTTGTTGTTGCTTCTGGAGAATCCCAGGAGGTTGAGAGAGATAGGTGAGGAAGCGCGTGAAGTGGTGGTTGAGCGGTTTTCTTCCAGAGTAATGGCCGAGGCTTACGAGAAACTATACGGCGAACTCTTGGGTGGTTGAGCCGACGTGACGGCAGGAGGATTAAGTGTTGGATAACAAGACATATTATGACCGATTTTCGCGCAGGTACGATGATCCCAGGGATCGTGGATATCATTGGATGTTGGATACTCTCCAGGCGAATATCGTAAAACCCTTTGCAGTGGGAAAAGATGTTCTGGAAGTGGGTTGCGGGACGGGTTTGGTCATGGATCGATTGCTCTATCGTTGCAGGAGTTTGCAGGGTTTGGATATTTCGACCGGGATGGCGGAGAAGGCCCGGGAGCGGGGGCATAATGTGACGGTGGGGTCGGCTGTGGCTCTGCCTTTTGAGGACGGGACTTTTGACTTGGTTTATTCGTTCAAGGTTCTGGCTCACATAATGGGGATCCGGGATGTTTTGGCCGAAGTGGAGAGGGTGCTGCGTCCGGGAGGGGTGTTTGTGGGAGATTTCTACAATCCGTACAGTTTTCGAGGGGTGATCAAGGCGGTGAAGCCGGCCTCGGGCATAGCGGAAGGTGTTGATGATCAACAGGTTTTTACACGATTCGACACGGTCGGGGATGTGAAAAGGTATTTGGCTGAAGGGCTTTCTTTGAGGGAGTTCAGGGGGGTGCGGGTGCTGACTCCCTGGGCCGGGGTTTTCAGGATTCCGGGTGTTTCCCGGGTTTTGCCCAGGTTGGAAGATCGCGTGGCAAAGATGCCTTTGCTGTGGAGGTTCGGGGGGTTCTTGGTGGCGATAGCGGAGAAACGGGTGATAGCTGCGGGTTGAATCAAAAGTCCGTTGGAAAAATAGCGGAACAAGGGCGGAAGACAGGTGGTATTGTTAAGAATTGTTACAAAGGGGTGGGTTTGCGGTGGTGTTTCCGGCTGAATTGACATAATAATCCAATATTGATATTCATGGCACACCTTCGGGCATTGGTTTGTGTTTGAAGGTTGAGATTTTTTCACAACCACTTTTAGAGACAATCTCGTGAAATTTCATCTTATCGGTATTTGTGGCACCGGCATGGCATCCTTGGCCGGGCTATTGAAGAAAGCCGGGCACCAGGTCAGGGGGTCGGACAGGGAAGCTTTTCCGCCCATGAGCATTCAACTCGAAATGTTGGAGATTCCGGTGCTCATTCCGTACAAGGCGGAGAATCTTGATTGGCAGCCTGATGCCGTGGTCGTGGGTAATGTATGCAGCGCGGATCACGTGGAAGTTTTGGAGGCGGAGAAGAGAGGGATCAAGATGGCTTCAATGGCCGAGACCATTGAAAATCGTTTTTTGAAAAAAAGACGATCCATCGTGATCGCTGGAACGCACGGCAAGACAACTTCAGCCTCATTGACCGCGCATCTCTTGACGGTTGCCGGCAGAAATCCCAGTTATCTCATCGGGGGCATTCCGTTGAACTACGGGATGAGCTTCCGTTTGGGTTCCGGCAGGGATTTTGTCATCGAGGGCGATGAATATGATACCGCGTTTTTCGATAAGAAATCCAAGTTTCTTCATTACCGGCCAAAGTTCGCGTTGTTGACCGGGGTCGAGTTTGACCACGCGGACATATTTCCCGACTTGGAATCGATTTATGAAACTTTTAAGGAGTTCGTGGCTACGATTCCAGAGACCGGGACTCTTGTTGCGCACGAGAGCGTACCCGGGGAGATCTTGGAGTCCGCTCGATGCAGGGTGCACCTGTTCAGAGCGGAAGGCGAAAGTGAACGGGGCGATGATGCCATATGTTCTTGTATGGCTGCAAAAAGAGGACAGCAGAGAGGATCTGCCGGAGCTACGGGTGGCTTTGGAGTCCAGGGTGCCGACCGTGGAACCGGCGGAGGGGATGGAGATGGGGCGATTGTGGATTCGAATCCGGTAGGAGAAATCGAGGGTGGTTCAGAAACCGCGGCCGAGCGGGCCGATGACCGGAGGACGAGTGATGGGATCACCGGGGTTCGGTTGAGGTCGTCTTCGTTTAATGATATCGATGTCGTCGAGAATGCGCTGGGCCAAACCCAAGAAGGAGGCGTATGGGTGGGTAGGGTTTTGAAGCAGGAGAATCCATCAGGAGCCGAGGTTTTTCAGCTGATCTCGCCCGATGGTTGTTACCTCGGTACGTTTCGTCAGACCCTGGCGGGATATCACAACGTGTTGAATACGTTGGGGTGCCTGGTGATAGCGCATTCCTTGGGCCTGGATTGGCATGATCTTGCCGAGGGATTGAGTTCGTTTCGGGGTGTGCAAAGGAGGCAGGAGATTTACGGAGTAGCCATGGGGGTGACCGTAATTGATGATTTTGCACACCATCCAACCGCGGTTCGTGAAACGTTGGCGGCCTTGAACTCTCGTTTCGCGGGAAGGCGGATAATAGCGGTGTTCGAGCCTAGGAGCGCGACCAGCCGGCGCAGGGTGTTCCAGGATGATTTCGGTGAAGCGCTTTCATTCGCGGACGAGGTGGTGATTTCAAAGGTGTACAACGCGGATGCGCTCCCTCCCGAGGATCGGCTGGATCCCGAAGAGCTTGCGTCTAAGATCAGGGCTTATGGAACCCGGGCACGTTGCATCAGGGAAGTCGATGACATTGTCGACAAGTTGGCCGCCGGAACGCGGCCGGGTGATATTGTCGTAGTTATGTCAAGCGGCTCGTTCGGAGGCATCCATGAAAAGCTGCTCAGGGCAATAGGCGATCCCATAACCAGGGCGACGATTTCGGACCTGGAAGCAATGGAAGAATTGTTGGAGCCGCTGGATCTGGTGCCGTACGATTTTCGAGCACATTTCGATGAGTTCCAGATTATAAGAGGGGAAGAAGGGCTGGTCGGGTGTGTGGGCCTCGAAGCGCGTGGTCATGCCGGATTGATCAAGTGCATGGCTATCGTGGAAGAAAGGCGGGGAGAGGGGTTGGGATACATGCTTGGGCAGAGCGCGTTGGAAAAGGCAGTGGACATGGGGCTTTCCCATGTTTACTTGTTCGGAACCGAGAGCACTTATCGGATCGGGCAAATGTTGGGGTTTTCGCCTTTTTCCAGGCAGGATGTAGAGCAAGAGATGGCTGCTTCCCCTGAGTTCAACAGGACCTTGTACATGACAGCGAAACTCATGCGCAAGGACATTTCATCTGCCACTTCACCCCCCGAAAACGAGAATGGTTAAAAAAGACAATTGCTTGGATGGCGGGATAGAGAAGTCTGCGGGAAGCGAATCGTGGAAGCCCGGGACCGTGTCGAAAGAACCGCCTGATGATTTGAACGTCGCCCTGGAAGCCGCGCAACGCGCGGCTGCTATTACCCTTGAGGGTTGGAACAAGCCTCTTTCGATCAAGCGTAAGGGCGCGGTTGATCTTGTAACCGAATTCGATTATCGGGCCGAACTGGAAGCTTTGAAGATCATCAGGGAAAACTTTCCCAGGGATGCTATCGTGGCGGAGGAGTCCGCGGGGGAGGTTTCGGGCGGTCAAGATGGGGCGGGTAATGACGCGGAATGTGCAACAGGTAAACGAGTTTGGCATGTCGATCCCCTGGATGGGACGAATAATTTCGCGCACGGCTTTCCCATGTTCGCTTCTTCGGTGGCGCTCGTGGTAGATGGGGCGCCTCGTGTCGGGGTTATTGTAGCGCCTGTTTTTGATTGGACTTTTGCTGCTGGGAGCGGGGGTGGAGCGACCTTTAACGGAAAGCGCATGCAGGTTTCCGAGACCGAGGATCTGGGCGATTGCCTTGCAGTTACAGGGTTTCCCTACACCCGCAGGAAGGATGCGGAAATGATGGGGAACCGGGTGAAGATATTCCTGCGGGAAACTCTGGGTATCCGGAGGATCGGAGCGGCCGCGTTGGACCTTTGTTTTACCGCTTGCGGATGGTTCGACTTTTTTTTCGAGAATTCCCTCAATTCCTGGGATGTGGCAGCGGGGGCGCTGATTGTGGAAGAAGCGGGCGGCAGGGTTACGGATTGGGAAGGAAACTCCGTAAACAGCGTTGTTGAAAAAGGTGAGGTGGCTGCAAGCAACGGCGTTGTGCATGATCCGCTGTTGGAACTTTTGGGAATCATAAGGAAAATGGAATCAGTGAGAGTGAGGCAGTGAATCCGGAGAGGAGCATGGAATAGATGGACCGCAACCATTATTCGGTGAACGAAACCGGATTTAAAAGGAGATAAAAAGACCATGAAGGATCGTCCAGCTTGTGTTGTGCTCGCTGCAGGAAAGAGCACAAGGATGAATACGGAAAGACCAAAGGTTCTTCATGAGTTGGCGGGGCGGCCTTTGTTGGACCACGTTATGGATCTGGCGGTGGCGGTCAATGCCGGACGGACGATCCTGATGGCGGGTCACAAATACGACATTGTCAAGGAGTATTCCTTGGCCCGTTACAAAAAGGCCATGGATCTGAAAGTTGTCGAGCAGACGCCTCAGCTTGGCACTGGGCACGCTGTTTCAAAAGCATTGCCCGCGCTGCGGGGACAGCAGGGGACGGTCATCGTTTTGTATGGTGATGTGCCGCTGCTTCGTCCGCGGACTCTAAAGAGGTTGATTTCATCGTATCGTCGCAAGAAAGCGGATGTGGCTTTCCTGTCCATGGTCTTGGATGATGCGGGTGGATACGGACGGGTGGTTAGAGACGGGAAGAACAAGGTTCAACGCATAGTGGAAGCAGCGGACGCAGACCCGGATGAGTTGTCGATCCGGGAGGTCAATGCCGGGATTTACTGTTTCAATCTTTCATTCCTGAGAAAAGCGGCACGGCGCCTTGGAAAGGATAATGCTCAGGGGGAGTTTTATCTGACCGATACCGTAAAGATGGCTGCTGTTGAAGGATCGGGTGTGGTTGCGGAGATTTGTGATTTTGAAGAGGCGATCGGGATAAACGACAGAAAGGATCTGGCGCTCGCCGGATCGGTTTTGCAGGCGAGGGTGAATGAGAACCTGTTTCGCTCGGGTGTGACGATGACCCACCCGGAATCGGTTGTTATTCATCCGACCGTAAAGGTAGGTCGGGACAGCATTTTGGGTTTTGGCGTGCATTTGCTTGGAGATACGAAAGTGGGGCGGAACTGTCGTGTGGAAGCCGGGAGTTGCCTGGTGGATACCCTGGTGGAAGATGATGTCTGGGTGAAACCATACACCGTGGCTGATGGAGCGGTTATCCGCAAGGGAGCGCAGGTCGGGCCGTTTTCTCACCTTCGGCCCGGTTCGGACGTGGGGCCCGGGGCGAAGACCGGCAATTTCGTGGAAATGAAGAAAGCCGTGCTCCACAGGGGCGTCAAGGCGAACCATCTTTCCTACCTGGGTGATTGTGAAATAGGCGAAGGAACCAACGTGGGAGCCGGAACCATCACCTGCAATTATGACGGGGTCGCAAAGCACCGGACTAGGATCGGGGCCGGGGTCATGATAGGTTCGGATACCCAGCTCGTGGCGCCGGTTACGGTGGGGGACGATGCTTACATCGGGGCCGGCACCACTGTGTTGAAAGATATTCCGGAAGGGTGCCTGGCGATCAATCCAAAGAGCCAATTAAATACTTTACGAAAGAGTAAGGCGGAACGAAACGATGGAGGGAAGTCGGGTCGCTGAGGTAGTGGGGGCCGGATGATAACCAGCGGCAAGCGTCTTGAAAAAAAAACATTGCGTTTGTTGTCGTGGGCGTCGATCTTTCTCATATTGCGGCTTTTTGGGGGGAATCGTCCATTGGATTTGAATATTTAGAATAAATGTGTTTATCGAAATGATATTTGTTTTATGATTTTCTTGACCTCGGGGAAACGCCAATCTAGTATTGATAGAGGGTTTGGAGATATTGATGAGCGGAGACGATTCGACATTCAAGGTGTTGGATTCCATACTTGGGAATTCACAGTTTGCCTTGACCATTGCGGATTTGGACGGGATCTTGACCGTTTTCAACGAGGCAGCGGAAAGACTCACGCTCTATTCGAGAGAAGAAGTTTTGGGGACATCGGTTACGCGTTTTTACCGCAATGAACAGGAATGTTTCGCCCTGTGGGAGAAGGTGGCGCGGCATGGAAAGGTAGAGGAATATGAAACTGAGTTGATCCGAAAAGACGGATCGCATGTGCCGATTTCATTGTCTGTCGCGGAAATTCATGATCAAAACGGACGGGTCGTGGGTTCAATCGGAATTTCGGTGGATCAGAGCGACAAGACGAAGCTGGCCTCGGCCCTCGACCGGGAGAGATCAAGGGTCAGGTTTTACAACGACGTTTTGCGTCACGACATCCGCAATGCCGTTCAAACGATATCCGGATATCTTCAAATGTTCACCGAATCAGCGCGAAGTGAGCGGCCGGAAGCGGATAGAAAGGCGATAGATGTTTGCCTCAGACAGATTCGCCGTATCCGCGACTTGATCGAAAACGTGGGGCTTCTAGAAAAGATTGAGTCTCAGGGCGAAAATATCAACAAGCCGTTGAACATGAAGGCGATGCTTCAGGATGTGATAGGCATGGTCAGGGACGCGTACAGTGACAGAGAAGTAAATTTTGAAGTTTCTCTGCCCATGTGCGGAAGGGTTCTTGTTTACGGTTGCCCACTACTTCAGGATGCATTGTTCAATCTTGTTGACAATGCTGTGGCGCACAACAGCCTCAAGGAGCCGTGGGTGAAGATATCATTGGCGGTGGATGAGAACATGTGCGAAGACATGCCTGGACAGGCTGTTATAACCCACAGGATCGCGGTTGAAGATAATGGACCCGGTATCGCTCCCGAGAACCGGGATGAAATATTTGATCGCTTCGTAAAATTGCGGGTGGGTGGATCGGGACTGGGACTTTCAGTGGTAAAAGCGGTTGCAGAGCGTTGCGGAGGCAGGATATGGGTCGAAGATCGCGTGCCGGGAAGAACAGATGACGGATCCAGATTTGTGCTGGAACTCTACTCGGAATCGGTTGACCGGAAAATAACTCGTCGGCAGTCGGCCCCGGGGGCGCACTAGTATCCCCACAATCGTGGGAGATTCAAGCCGGCGGGTCGTCCGTCGCGCTTTCGATGGAATGGGGAGATTACAATCATGAAAAACGGCGAATCCGGAAGTCGAAGACCGACGGGCGAAAAACGTTCGTTAACGATTGATCTCAGGGACAAATCCTTGGAAGGTGATAGCGCACAGGTTCTGATAGTGGAAGATGATGTGGATACGCTGGAGTTTTTCAAAATGCTTTTTTCGAGCGCCGGGCATTCGGTTTGGGGGGCTTGCACATCCGGCGAGACCGCAATCAGCTTGTGCGAATCGGCTGATGTTCTTCCAGATGTTGTTTTAATGGATTACCGGTTGCCGGGGATCGATGGAATCCAGGTGGCGGAAAGATTGTTGGCCATGGACTCATCCATTGAGATCGTTTTCTGTTCTGCAGATGATTCAGCCCGGAAATTCGCCGAGGCCCTAGGAGTGCGCCGGTTCAAGAAAAAGCCTGTCGAAAATGCGAATCTTCTGAGAAACGTGGACCAGGCGTATAAAGACAAGTTGCGCGGATCTTGACTTATCGGTGGAATATCTCAAAAAGGTTGGTTTAGGATGGATGAATGGATCTCTCGGCCGGTTTTCGAAATATCGGCCGATGTGGAGGAACGGGGGGATATGGTATGCATGGCCGAAAACGGACGAAGAATGAAAGCTTTTATACATACATTCGGTTGCCAGATGAATGATTACGATTCTCTCAGGTATTCCGAGATGCTGCAAAGAGCCGGATATGAAATCATAGATCAGCCGAAAAGCGCGGATTTGATTCTTGTGAATTCTTGTTCCATTAGGGCAAAGGCCGAACAGAAGGTGGTGTCGGCTTTGGGGAGGTATTCTCTCTACACCCGGAACAAACCCGGAATGAAACTGGTCTTGGCCGGATGCACCGCCCAACTTCGCG
>SLPX01000076.1 GCA_007131745.1 Myxococcales bacterium | reverse complement strand
GAGTTCAAGCTTGAATATCCTAATCAAAACAGCCGTGTTGGTCGTGGCTTGCGGTGTTTTGTCTTTCGGTTGCGGTGGGGATGATGATTCGGGGACGAATGAGAATCACAACCATCATTATTTCGATGCAGCTGTGGATGCGATTGTCTGGCCTGATGCTTACATTGATATCGACGCTGCAGAGCAAATCGATGCTGCGCATGATATAGATGCGTTTGTAGAGATTGATGGAGCCGTTGTAGGTGAAGGAGAAATAGGAGATCCATGCAGCGCGCACGGGGATTGTGATCCACCGGGCGATTTGACTGCCGAGTGTTTGACCGTTGTTGGAGAAGGTTTTTTGCAAGTTGAATTTCCGGGAGGGTACTGTAGCGCGGATTGTACGCCTGGTGAGCCGGATCCTTGTGCTCCCGGTGGAGTCTGCGTGGATTTGCAGATAGCTTCTAAATGCCTGGAACCCTGCCAGCAAAACAGTGATTGCCGGGAGACTGAAGGTTACGAGTGTGATGACCCGATGAATATGGCGGGCCAGACCGTTTGCGTTCCTCCTATTGGCATGATGCCTTGACAATTGCTGATTTCTAAAAAACCGGGATTCCCTCCACCGCGGCGGTGGCCAGAAACAGGGCGTAATCACGCCGAGCTTCTTCGAGATCGAACACTACGAAATGTCCATCGCGGCCTTCGGGCGCGCTGTACTGGATGAATACGCCTGTTGCTTCGCCGCCTCCGATGTTTCCCGAAACCGGCCTGGGCTGGGGGTCGGCTTGCCCCGCCAGGGCGAAGACTTCGTTGTCCGTGACGCGCCGGCCGACCCATGTAAGACCCAGTGAAACGCCGAGTGCTTCCATCAAGTCCGGTGGGGTATAGCGATCTACAAGTCCCTGACTTTGATAGATCGAAGTCGGCCCGCATCCATCGGGCGGTTCAGTGGTTATCAGGCGACCGTAGTTGATGGCATCCGCGGGTTCGATAAAAGTCTGTATGAGGGTCAAGACGGGGTGAAACCGGTCAACCGGAAAATCCTCGCCCAGCATGATCGTGACTAGGGTGGGGATATCCACGGGTTCGTCTTTTTGAAGCATCGACAATATCATGTTGCCGCCCGCACCCGACAGAACAGCTGCTTTTACTTCCGGTTCGTATGCAAGGAAAGGTGGTCCGGTAAGCCCTCCTTGAGAGTGACCCATGAAATAGATCTTTTCAGGGTCGAAACGAATGGGAATTTCAGCTCCCGGGGCCGGGTCCATATTCATGTTTTTTATCAACCGCACCGCCTGAAAATTGTCAGCGCCTCCCTGGCGGACGTTGTCTCTGCCCGCGATCGGGTTGTTGAAATTGAAGAAATCCATTTCGGGGTTGCATGTCAGCTCCCCGCAACGGGTGCCGTGTTGAACCTGATCAACCCCCAGCACCGCAAAGCCTCCTTCGACCGGCTCAGCTATTTGAGCAAGGTTTGCTGCAGCCCCGGAACGGTGAAAGGAAAGGTAATCTCCTCCCGTTCCATGGGCGTAAATCACTATTGGCCATCCGGGGTCCGGCATTTCGCCTTCCGGAATGCTCACAGCGAATCGTATGGGTTCAGTGCGGACAAGGATAGGCCGGTCGTTTTCATCCGTTTCGATCCCGCCTCCCTCCCGCCTGTATGGTGGTTCACCGTTTTGGAAAACCGGAACTTCAAACATTCCCGAAAACAGATGGTAGCCGTTTCCCTGGATCGTGTAATCGAAATCCAGGGGGACCGGTGGCTCCGGAAGGTCTTCGTATATCACTCTCCTGATTGCTCCCATGAGAGACACAGGTTCCTGCGTTGTGAAAACCGCGGCTGATGCAATGTTGTTCTTTCCGGTAGCTTCCAGGAATTGCCTCAAGGGAGCGTACGTTTGCCAGGCTCTTTCCATCAGGTCTCCCGAAGGAGTGTTGCGGGAAAGAAGCTTGTTCATGTCCCTGCCTTTTCTGATTGGTTTTCCGTCGTCTCCCCTTGCCGTGGATGTCACAATCGCAGCGTAGGTCGTCTCCGGCCGCAAGGGAAACCCATGGACTGGAAGAAGGGCCAGCGAGAATCTGCCCACTGATTGACGGTCGTCCTTGTACGAAACCTGGAGTGGAATCCTGGAGCCGTATGTATCGGAGCCGGATGTGATGTCCACGAGATACACGGTAGCGTCAGGTTTAAGTGTTTCATCCGGTGATCCTGGAAGACTTGTTTCGTCAAGAGGGCCGGAAAAGCGAAAATAGATTGCTCCCTGGGTTCCGAAACCGTCCAGTATGCCGTCAAAGGTGTTCAGGTAGCTTTGAACCATGGGGGTATTGGCAGGAAAACCCGCCAGGTCAAGTGTTCCGTCCGCATAACGCCGTACATCGTTCGGCCAGGGCAACCGGAACAGCAATTCTTCGTCATCAGGGTATTCAACTTCGACCAGTGCACGGGTCGAGGAATATCCTTTGTCTTTTTCGCACGACAAGAATAGAAGAGAGCAAACTATCGAGACCGCGGAAATCAACAATTTTCTGCAGTTTCGTTTCGGGTGTTTTTTCGATTCTGAATGGAACATGGTGTGGAGTTTCTCCGTGTAATGATTCGAGTTGTTTTGACTTGAACAATATTACACTGTTTCGGTGTGGAACACAGCGCCATTGTTGCGGAGATACTCTTTTTTCCCTTTGGGTCCCTCCGGACAAACACCTGCTCGCCAAGAAATGCCTTGCGCTGATAAGAACCCGACATTAAGCTGAGCAGGATGCGGACACAAATTTAGGGTGAGCTTGTGGAGCGTTTGAAGATGTTTTGGATGCAGGTTTAGAGGAGGCACACGTGCGTTTCGTTATAATCGACCCGGACCAAGAACGCTTGAGCGCTGCCGCTGAAGAGTTGAAAACTGTTTATCCCGACGCTGATATCGTTAAGCTTTCCTGTGCCGGAGATCCGCCGATTTTCCAGGAATCGGAAGAAGTTGATCTTGTTTTGATTCATCCCGAAGTCGACTGGAAATTATATGCAGAGTTGACAAGGAATATCAAAACCCGTCGGCCTGACACCGTTGTGCTCTGCTGGGACGGGAGCATGGAATCTATTCTTGTTTCACCGGATTTGTCGATTTTTTCCTCCAGGAAGAGAACCGCTGAACGAAACGCCGATGAAACAGAATTGTCGAAACCGAGTGGAGAAAGCTTGGCTGAAGTCGTGGGCGCTATTCTGAATCGAAGGTGTTTGCACCAAGCGCTTTCAGACGCTGAAACAAGATATCAAACCCTTTTCAACAATATCCCGCTTGGGTTGTACCTGACCGCTTCAGAAGGTGAGATTCTTGAAGCGAACACCGCATTGGCAATGATGTTCGGTTATGAAAGCATAGAAGAGCTGAAAAAGCGGAGCGCCGAGGAACTATTTGTTGATCCGCTGACAAGGCGGGAACAAGTGGAGGAACTGGAACGGCGGGGTGAGTCCATAGGAAGGGAGATTCGCTTGAAGCGGCGGGACGGTCGTTCCATTTGGGTCAGGGATTACGCCAGAGTGTTGGAAGGCGGCGATGGGAAGTTGTTTTTTCAGGGAGCGATGGAAGATGTGACCGAAAAGAAGCTGTCCAATAGGAGGCTTTTGAGATTGCACGAGGAAAAAGAGCGGGAAAGGATGATGTTGGCCGGACTCGTCGACAATTTTCCGGAGGGTGTCTGTGTGCTTGATCGCGAGCGCAGGATAGTAATGGCCAATCCTCTGGCAAGGAGTTACTTGGAGCTTCTTGGAAAAAAGAGTTCACTTGGAAAGTTGGTTGGGTTGGGCGACCGGTTGCTGGATGATATCTTGAAGCCGGACGGTGCGTCCCGTATTTGCGATGTGAAGCTGAATCATCCTGTAACCAGAATATTCGAGGTCACGGTCAACAATATGCACGGGGGAGTGTACGGTGGTGATTGGTTGGTAATCATCCGGGAAGTGACTCGCGAGCGGGAGGAGAACATCCAGGCCAGGAGGATGGAAAGGCTGATGGCGGTGGGGCAGATGGCAGCGGGTATCGCTCACGATTTCGGAAACATTATTACCGTGATTTCGACTTATTCAAGGGCGATCTTGGAGGGGGGAGGATTGCCTGAGCATGCATGCAAGCAACTAGAGTTGGTTGTCGAGGAAGGGAGGAAAGCCGGCGAACTGGTAAAGCAAATCCAGGAGTTCTCTCTTCGCACATCCGGGGAAAAGGAAATCACTGACTTGTCTCTTTTTGTGGGACAATCAGAGATGTTTCTGCGCAGAACCATACCCGAAAATGTCAAGATGGAATTGGAGATTGAATGTTCGGATTGTCATGTCATGGCTGACCTGGGGGCGCTCCAACAAATGTTGGCAAATGTCGCTCTGAATGCGAAAGACTCGATGCCGTGCGGGGGAGTGTTCAGGATGAGATTGAGAATGATCAATCTTGAGAGGGGTAGCGCCGCTCCTGTAGCGGGAATGAGGGGCGGGAGGTGGGCGGTCCTGGAATTCACCGACACCGGAACCGGCGCGACCGATACGCTTTTGCCTCGCATATTTGATTCGTATTTCGGGGAGAAGGATTCGGAGCGGGGCAGGGGGGCGGCGTTTGCCCAGGTGTTGGGGATAGTCCGTCAGCATGACGGTTTCATGCAATTGGGGTCGGAAGAGCCTCTTGGCATGATATTGAGGGTTTTTCTTCCGGTTGTCGAAGTGGATGAAAAGCTTTTGAGGAGTCACGAAAGCGCAGATAAGCTTGTGAGAGGAAACGGTGAATTGGTTTTGATCGTTGATGACGAGGAGAGTGTTTTGAAATCCACGAAGACGGCGCTGGAGCTTCTTGGGTACCGGACAATTTGTGCGACAGGCGGCGCTGATGCACTAGATCGTTTCAGGGAGAGACGCTCTGAAATCGGCCTCGTAATGAGTGATGTGATTATGCCGGATATGGGCGGTGTCGAGCTTATGAAGAAAGTGCGGGACGAAGATCCATCGGCCAGAGTCATGCTGGTGAGCGGCTATGGCGGCAGGGTGAACACTGATTCGCTTCAAAACGAGATTGCTGGTTGGCTGGACAAGCCGTGGACGCTTCCGGAACTGGCTTCCGGGGTGAGGAAGTGTCTTGATTGAGGGCTTCCTTGTAAAATCACCAAAATGATTTGTTCGAATGAATTGTTTAAAAGAGGAGTATGTCCAAAATGAACGGTTTTGATCTTGTTATCGTGGGAGCGGGTCCGGGCGGCTATGCAGCCGCGATCCGCGCTTCGCAACTGGGGTTGAAGACAGCGCTTGTAGAAAAAAGAGAAAAGCTCGGAGGAACCTGTTTGAACGTAGGTTGTATCCCTACAAAAGCTCTTCTGGAATCCAGTGAGCAATATTACAAGGTATTAAATAAACTGGATGAGCACGGGGTGATAGCGGAATCCGTGCGGCTGGATTTGTCCCGGTTGATGGAACGAAAGAACAACGTGGTCAACGCGTTGACTCAGGGTATCGCCGGTTTAATGAAGCGCAACAAGGTAGATGTGATTCAAGGCGTTGCTCGTGTTGTCTCGCCGAATGAGGTCAGGGTTGGAGATGAATCCATTGAGGCGAAAAATGTGATTTTAGCGATGGGAAGTGTTCCTATTGAACTTCCACACTTGGTGGTCGACGGAGAAAACATAGTCGGATCCGATCATGCCCTGGAATTCGGGAAAGTGCCTGAGTCGATGGTGGTTGTCGGAGCCGGTGCCGTCGGTCTGGAACTGGCCTCGGTGTGGAGCCGGCTTGGAGCAAAGGTCACTGTCGTAGAAATGATGGGCCAGATAGTGCCTCATGCCGACCGCCAGGTAGCGAAAATGCTGGAGCGGAGTCTCAAGAAACAGGGGTTGGACTTGAAGGTCAACAGTAAAGTGGCGGCAGCGGAAGTTAGTCAGGGTGCACCGCCGGGAAGCAGGGTGAAGGTGAGCGTAGAAGATAAGAAGGGGCGGGTGGAAGAAATGTTTTGTGAAAAGTTGTTGGTAGCGGTCGGCAGGAAACCGTGTACCATGGACCAGGGGCTGGAGAAACTGGGAGTTGAACTGGATGAAAAGGGCAGAGTGGTTGTCGATGATTCATTGCAAACTTCGATTGGAGAAGTTTATGGAGTGGGTGACCTTGTAAAGGGGCCGATGTTGGCGCACAAGGCGGAGGAAGAAGGAATTTTCGCTGCTGAACACGCTGCCGGCGGAAAACCGGCGCCATTGGATCACGACCTGATACCTAATGTAGTATATACATGGCCCGAGCTGGCACAAACCGGTCTGAGCGAAGAGGAGGCGAAAGCTAGATCCCTGGATTTTTCAACGGGCAGGTTTTATTTTGGAGCGAATGGACGCGCTTTGGCCATGGGAGACAGCGATGGATTGGTCAAGGTGATCGCTGAAAAGGGAAGCGATCGGATTTTAGGGGTGCATATCTTGGGGCCGATGGCTTCCGAGTTGATCGGTGAGGCGACGGTTGCAATCGCTTCCAATACGAAAACAATGGAACTGGGACGGTCCGTTCATGCTCATCCCACGCTTTCCGAAGCGATCAAGGAATGTGCCTTGGCCGTTCATCGTTCTGCCATTCACGGATGATTTGCGTTCCGGCTGTCAATGAGCCGGCGGCCAATCAAGCCGGAAGTTTTTTACCTTCTGTGAACTCCGGTGATGTGACCTAGGGATGATGTCAACCCGTCCAGCAAAACACCCAGCCGGAAAGCGATTTCCAATCGGGCGGTTTCTTCGTCAAGGAGACTCTTTCCGGGGAGAGCTTCTTCGATTTCCCATTTCGATGGATTAGACCGGTCAATGCGGGCCGAGATCTTCGGGCCTTCGTAGAAAAGCCGCCCGTCTTTTTCTTCTGTCAATGTGTGCAGGTCCGCCCGGTCCTTGAGTCTAATCCTGGGATTTCCAGCGCGGTCCATGTCCAGGTGAACCCTGTTTCCCGAGTCTGCTCCAAAGCCCGCAGCGTCAAGATACATCCTGGGTTTGTCTTTGTACGGCGAGCCCGCGGTCGGGCAGAATGTTCGGCAATTACCGCATTCATTGCAGAGATCCGCTATGTTGACGATCTGAGTTTTTTCTACTACCGAAAGGGTTTCTCTATTCACAGGCTGCAATTGTCTTTCCCGGTGGATGTATACCGGAACGGTAGTTTCCTGATCCACTGAAATGTATGATTGGTTGGCCCTGTTTGGACATACCGTAACACAGATGTTGCACATCAGGTCACACGAAAGACATCGCGCTGCTTCGTTCATCGCGGTTTCACGCGAAAATACCGGAGATACCTCCTCGAACCCGAGTTGCTTTGAAATAGGCGTGGGTACCACCTTGTCCGGGAATACTCTTTTCGACTTACGAACCATCAGCTCTCCAATCGATAAGTTGGAGTTGTTGAAGTCTTCTCTTTTTTTGTCTGCATTCCTCTTTGTGTAACGATTGGTCATGGAGAGAGCTGCACGTCTACCGTCGGCCGCTGCGGTGATGATCGTAGATGGTCCTCGAACAACGTCTCCTCCGGCGAAAATTCCCGGTACGCTTGTTTCCTGTGTTTCAGGATCAACAACAATGTTTCCGCCGGGTTTTATTTCAATTTTTCCAAGGTTATCCCCTGCCGGATTCTCAATCGGCTCGGCCGCAAAATCCACTGTCGGCGTTTGGCCGATGCTCACGATGAGCATGGTGCACTCTAATTCGAATTCGGAGTTTTCCATCGGGATCGGCCGCGGCCGGCCGCTGCTATCGAGACCACCAAGTTTCATTTTCACGCACTTCACTCCGGAAATGCGATTTTCATTCCTGACGACCGCCACAGGATTTGTGAGCTCCATAATGTTCACACCTTCCCGGATCACCGCCTCTATTTCCTCCGTGTCCGCGGGCATCTCCGACCTGGTCCGGCGATAGACGACCGAGACTGTTGCTTCGGGTCCCGCCACCCTTCGAGCTGTTCGAGCTGCATCCATGGCGGAATTTCCGCCGCCTACTATCAAGACATGCTCACCCGCTCTCGGGGCTTTGTTCTTTTTTACGAGATCAAGGAATTCCAGGCCGTCCATCACGCCTTCACTGTTTTCGGATTCGATACCCATACGAACTCCGGTCTGCGCGCCCGCGCCGATAAAAACCTTATCCCAGCCATCCTTCAGCAGCGATGAAAGAGTGAAATCCCGCCCGGCTTTCTTGCCGAAATTAAAAGTCACGCCGACATCGCGTACCGCGGCCACGTCCAGCAAAAGATCTTCATCCGGTAGCCTGAAGCGTGGAATCACCCCCGCCGCCATTCCCCCGGCGTTCTCTTTTTCGTCAAACACCGCGACCGTGCAACCCGCCCCGGCAAGGTAATAGGCCGCGCTGAGCGAAGCAGGCCCCGCTCCTATGAGAGCGACCTTTGGGGGAGTGCCGTTCAATGCAACGCTCCTTTGACCCAGAGGGTGGAATTCCGGCTCACTTCCGTAAGCGGCCGCGGCCCGCTTAATTTCCCTTATTGAAAGCGGCTCGTCATAATGATTCCTCACGCACTTGACGGTGCAAGGATGGTCGCAAACCGCTCCCGTTGTGCGGGATAGTGGATTTGTTCTCTTTATCACCTCGTGCGCCTTCGAAAAACCTCCGGTTTCCACCAGGCGCATGTATTCAGGCACGTCCTGATTCGCCGGACACTCCGCCGCACAAGGCGCTTCCACGCAGTCGAACCACTCCAGGGTCTTGTTGTTTTTCGTATTCGTTACGAGCGTCTGTTCGCCTCTTTTTTGCAACAGCTCATTCAAATAATCGTCGAGTGAGGCGCGTTTAGAGGTTGCAAGGTCATTGATTGTTTCAGCTTTCACCAGTTTCATCTCGGTTTCGATTTTTTCAAGGTATTGAAACATTCGCG
>SLPX01000007.1 GCA_007131745.1 Myxococcales bacterium | reverse complement strand
GCCCGGACGCCGCTGATATGGTGTGTTACATGGGAAGAGGCGCGACTGCAAAGGGTGCTGCTTCAAATTGCAGGCAAGACCTTCAAGGAAACGGTGCCGCTTTATGTATGGAGTGTTTCCAAGGGGCTTGTAGATCTTGTAGACGGTGAGCCGGTAGCCGGGACACAAGATCCCTTGGAAGCTCTGGATGTGGTTGAGCGGGTTAAGGGGCCTGCTTTTTTTCTGTTCAAGGATTTGCATTCCTATTTCGATGATCCCAAGGTTGTCCGCGGGCTGCGTGATATTCATGAAGCTTTGAAGGATGATTTCAGAACACTGTTTGTTTCCGCTCCCAGGCTCAGCATTCCTCCTGATCTCCAAAAATCGGTGGTGGTGGCGGAGATGGAGCTTCCCGGCGGCGAAGAAATAAGGGAAATCTTCAAAGGTGTGAGCGCCAAGTTTGCTTCGGTGACCATTGATGGTGAAACAAGCGAGGATGGTTTTGTAACAGGTGCTGCCGGGTTGACCGAAGATGAAGCCAAAAGGGCGTTTAGAAAAATATTTTGGTCCAGAAAGAGTTTAGGGCTTGATGCTCTGGAGGAGCTGTATTTCGAAAAAAGGCAACTCATAAGAAAATCGGGAATCCTGGATTTCGTTCCTCCGAGAATACGTATGGATCACGTCGGAGGCCTAGGTCGGTTGAAGAAGTGGTTGAAGTTGAGGAGGCGCTTTTTTACGGAGGAGGCACAGGCGTTCGGGATATCGGAGCCAAAAGGAGTTTTACTTACCGGGGTGAGCGGCTGTGGAAAAAGCCTTGCCGTTCAGGCGATTTCAGCTTACTGGGAGCTTCCCTTGGTTCGGTTGGATTTGAACCGGATTTACGGGTTGGCCAATACCACACCCGAAAAGGCCCTGGAACTTGCAATCGATACCGCTGAATCTGTTTCGCCCTGTATTCTCTGGATTGACGAGATCGAAACAGCCATCGTGGGATCCGGTGGTGGTGGCGTTTCCACAAGAGTTTTTTCTTCCTTTTTGACATGGATGCAGGAAAAGACCAAGACCGTCTTTGTTGCTGCCACCGCGAACCAGATAGATGTTTTGCCTGCCGAACTTCTCCGTAAAGGGCGGTTTGACGAGATCTTTTTCGTGGACCTTCCCAGTGAGGCTGAGCGGTTGGATATCTTCAAGGTGCACCTGGAGAAAAGGGGTCACGATCCTTCTTCGCTTCCGATTGTCAACATGGCCAAGGCCACATCCAACTTCACGGGAGCGGAGATCGAAAACACCGTCAAATCTGCATTGTACATGGCCTTTGACGAAGGGCGGGGACTGGAAATGGATGACCTCTACACCGTGGTCGGTAATACGGTGCCCCTGGCTACGACCATGTCGGAAAAGATAAAAGCGATAAAACGATGGGCCGACGGTCGGGCTGTGCGCGCTTCGGATGAAGGCGGAGTAGATATTTAGAACAGGCCTGTCACTTTGCCTGTTTTGACATCCACATCAATACGTCGAAAAGCAGGGTCGGATGCCGTGCCGGGCATCAGACTGATTTTGCCGGTAACCGGGACCAAAAAACCGGCTCCCCGATAGGTAAGAATATCGCGTACCGGGAGGGTCCAACCTTTCGGAACCCCCTTCAATGAAGGATCGTGGCTGAGACTCAACTGGGTCTTGACCATGCAGACCAGCATTTTTCGAGCATTTTCATCTTTTTCAAGCTGTTCCAATTTTGCTTCGGCTTCAGGAAGGAAATTGACTTTATCCGCGCCGTAGACTTGGGTCGCGATTGTCTCGATTCTATGTTGTATGCTGCTCTCCTGATCATAGAGAAATTGAAACTCTGATTTGTCTTCACAAGCGTCAATGACTGCATCGGCCAACTCAACGGCTCCGTCCCCACCTTTTTCCCAGTGTTCGGAAACAGCGACCCGAGCGCCTGCTTCCTCCGCGATTCGCCTTGCCGCTTGAATTTCGTCTTTTGTGTCGGACGTGAATGCATTTATGCACACAACCGGATTTATTCCGGATTTTTTGATGATGTCTATGTGATAGACCATGTTTTCCGAGCCCTTGACCACCCAGTCCACGTGTTCCCGGAAGTATTCAGGGTCAAGTTTTCTTCCGGGCGGCACGGGCGGGCCTCCGCCATGGCATTTCAAACCCCTGATGGTTGTGACAAGCACTGCACATTGCGGGCGCAAACCGCTCAACCTGCACTTGATGTTCCAGAATTTCTCGAAACCTACCTCGGTGCCGAAACCGCTTTCCGTGACATGGTAGTCGGCAAGTTTCAGACCCACTCTGTCGGCCAGGATTGAAGATTGCCCGATGGCTATGTTTGCAAACGGGCCTGCGTGGACGAAGCAGGGTTGACCTTCGATTGTCTGTAGCAAGTTGGGTTTGAGCGCTTCCACCATCCATGCCGTCATTGCACCGTCGACCTCCAGGTCCGCGGTGGTCACGGGATCTCCGTGCTTGTCAAAAGCCACTACGATTCGGCTCATTCTTTCGCGAAGATCTTTCAGATCCCGTGCAACCGACAAAATAGCCATGACCTCAGAAGAAACGGCCATGTCGGTTCTGGATTCCATCATGAAACCATCGGTTTTTCCGCCGATCCCGATAATCATGTTACGAAGAGCCTGAGCGCAGAGATCCATCACCCAGCCGATTTCGATTCGCCTCGGATCGATATCCAGGCGGCGTAGATTCCTCTTCTCCAGGGCTTTGTCTCCATAGTTGAATTCGTGCTGCATTCGCGCAGTCAAAGCGGTCATCGCCAGGTTATGGGCGTTCATCACCGCGTTGATATCTCCCGTAAGCCCGAGGGAAAAGCGCGTCAGGGGTATGCACTGGGCCAACCCTCCGCCCGCTGCGCCGCCCTTGATGTTCATGGTGGGTCCGCCGGAGGGTTGTCTTATCGCTCCGGTGACCTTTTTCCCCCTTTTGCCCATTCCCTGCAAGAGTCCCATCGTGGTGGTGCTCTTTCCTTCTCCCAGAGGGGTGGGTGTTATGGCCGTGACATCAATGTATTTCCCGTTCGGCTTGCTTGCCAGACGGTGAAGAAGTTTTTCAGCGTCCACCTTTGCGACGAAGTGTCCCTGTGGAAGAAGTTCTTCTTCCGTAAGGTCCAACTCCGCGCCGAGCTGATAGACGGTTTTCATTTTTTCTTCATATGCCTGGGCGATTTCCCAGTCGGAATGTTTCTTGGGATCCAATTGCATGAAACTTCTTATAGCTCCTTGTGCGTGTTTTTTGCCGCTTTTCTTGCATGGAAAGCAGTTCTATGAGCCCGTTTTTAGCGCGGTCGCCCGGGAAGCGCAACGTTCGGGTCGTAAGTCGTAAGCTCCACGTGTCCGAACCTTCCAGATTCGGTTTTGTCAGAAAATGCATGTTTTAGAAAAAAGCCTGCGTTCAGGTTTATTGTGTGCTAGCTTAAAAAAGCTGTCTTGTCTCATTACAAGAAAGGCTTTGTTTGCGGTTCCTTTTGCTTGTCGAATCGGAGGTTGATGGATGACCCGAACATCTCTTTTTTTCGCGAAAACAGCGGGGACCGTTGTTTGCGCCTGTTTGTTCTTTTTTGCATCACCTGCAACCGCGTTGCGCGGTTCACGCGGCGACCTGGATCGAAATGTGCGAAATGTTGCAAACTCGCTTGAAAACGATCTGGGCCACCCGGTCCGTTTGGTGGTGCAAAGGGACAGTGTAGCGTCCAATATGCGAGCTGTCGGCCGGGTCGTCATGGCGACTGGGTTTAGTTTGCGCATGAACGGGGGGAACGCCCGGGAGAGAGCGGAAGCTTTTCTTTCGATGTACGGCGGTATCATGGGACTTGAGAATCCATCAAGAAACTTTCGGTTCAGAAGGACTTTCAGGTGGGCGGCCGGTGAAACGGTTCGGTTTGACATCATGCACGAGGGGCGAAAGGTGTTTGGTCGCGATATAGCGGTAAGATTGCAAGATGACCATGTGACTGGGGTTTTCGGTGGGTTGCCTCCGGTGGATACATGGGATACGCCGGATCCGGTTTCAAATCATTCAGACATCAGGCAATACGTGTTGAGAGCGTCGGGTCGCCCGCCGAGCCGGATTTTGAACCTTGGATATCTGGTTTACGAGGGGCGGGGGACATTAGTGTGGAGGGTAGACCAGTATACTCCGCCCCATCAGGTTCCGCCCCAGCGTTTCATATTGGCGGTTGAAGACCGGACGGGCTTGGTTCGAGTAGTGGGTAAAGGGTTTACGGAGGCATTGGGAAATGTCTTTGACCATACGCCTCTCCAAGGACCTCCGGTGGAGGTCGAGTTGCCGGATCTGGTTTCGGATACTGCACTGAGAGGAACCTATGCTAATGCATACAGATGTGCAGGAAGCATTTACGACTGGCCGCCCTGCTCTCCGCTTGAAAACAACGCGGTGCCGGATTCGGACGGAAATTATTTTTACGAGCCGATAGAACCTTCGCTTACCGATGCATTCGCTGAGGTTCATGCGTACTACCATGCAACCATGTTCAGCAAGTGGCTCGAAGAAACCTTTGGATTTGTATGGGAGTGTGGCGGCTCTAGGGCAATCGATGTACACGTCAACATGGATTATCCCAATGCTTTTTACGGTGACGCAAACGGGGATCCTTTCGAGTGCGCGGACATCACCTTGGGCCAGGGGGATGTGGATTTTGCTTATGATTCGGAAGTGCTTTTTCACGAGTTCGGCCACGGGGTCGTGGACCAGACTGCGGGCCTGGGGTGCCCCGACATGGGAGTGTGCATCGACGGTTTGGGCCTGAACCTGATACCAATGGGTCTGAACGAAGGATACGCGGATTACTATTCCATGACATACACAGATAACCCGGATATCGGTGAATATGTTGCGTCCGAGTACGGCGAACCTTACCTGCGCTCCGCGATCAATCCGAACCAGTGTCCATGGGATGTCACGTCGCAATCTCATTATGACGGCCAGATCTGGTCCGCTGTAGCATGGACCCTGCGTTCCGAGTTCGGTTCCGAACTGGGAGATGCGCTCGTACACGGCGCGCTATTGAGTTTGCCCCAGGATGTCGAGTTCGCGGTCGCGGGCGCTGTGCTCTTGGAAACGGCCGAGCAGATGCAGGCGCAAAACCTTCTTTCAGCCGAAGACGTGGAGTTAGTAAGACATACGGTAGGCCCAAAAGACCGGAACCTGCTGGATTGCTATCGAATCATTCCGTTGGACAACCGTCCCGAGGAAAAGAAAGAGGCTTATGGATATGGAATGCCGACCTATCGAGGGTATATTGATGAATTTCCGGTGGGCCTGCATTGGACTGTTTACGCTCCCGCGAATGTCAATTCTATTCGAATATATGTAAGCGCATTGATTGGTTATGGTTCAGAGTGGCGGGTATATCTGAACGAAAATGATCATGCTTATGTCCAGGTTTCCATGATGGGAACCAGCGTGTTTGCGGATCATCAATTCGACGGCAGCCCCGGAATAATCGAGTTGAACAGCTTTAGTGACCCTCCCGTTAAGCCGGACACGACTTATTATATAGCGATTGTCTATTCAGCAGATTGGGGAGAGTATTTCCAAATCCACGCGGATGTAGAAACCGGGGAGCCGTTGGTCGATGGAGGAGTCATCCATATCGATGCAGAAGTCTCCGTAGATGCGGCGGTGGATGCGTCACCGCCCGATGCTGCGGACCACAAGTCGATGGAGGGCAAACTTTCTCCCAGAGGCGGATGCAATTGCCGAGCCGGAGGAAGCGGTCATACCCCGATTCGTTCAAAGCTTCCCGTCGTTTTGTTCTTCTTTGCATTTTTCGTAATCTTAGCAAGCCGGAGACGGAAACGCGCTTGACTAGATGCATCATTTATGCATCACCATGCATATGAGAACCACAATAAACATAGATGACAAAATGCTTGAAAAAGCATCCCGTTTGACGGGAGTTAAGGAAAAAACCGCGTTGGTACGACTTGGATTAGAAGCTTTAATTGCCCGCGAAAGCAGCAAGCGACTAGCTGCTCTCGGGGGAACCGAAAAAAAACTACGTCCCATTCCAAGGCGAAAATCCGCCTGATAACCGATATGGTTCTTGTTGACACTTCAATTTGGGTTTCTTACTTGCGAGAAGGTGACAGGAATCTTGAATCGTTGTTGATGAACGCCGAGGTTCTGTGTCATCCTTTTATTATTGGTGAACTGGCCTGTGGTAATTTGCGAAATCGGAAAGAAATCATATCTCTGCTCGTTTCTTTGCCATCTGTCCCAACAATTGGATTTGACGAGTTTTTGTTTTTTGTGGATCAAAATCGACTAATGGGGAAGGGCATTGGTTTTGTTGATGTTCATCTTCTCGCGTCAGCTTGTTTATCCGGTGTTTCGCTGTGGACATTCGACAAAAAGTTAAAAGCTGCGGCAGATATGTTGGAGTTGACGTTCTCAAAAAGATAACGATTCATTCGGTTGCTGGGACCGGAGATACAAGTCGCAAGGTCGAGGGAGCGTCGTTTGGCGCGTCTCAATCAACGGCGTAAGGCCGGATGGATCCGCGGTCAAAATGAGCGTGTTTAAACAGGATCTCATTGAGTTCCGGACGAACATGTTCACAGGGCCGCCGAGGTCTTCGTTAGGTTGGATTTTTGCGTTGAGCTTTCAGGATGGAGCGCCTTCTCTTTTCTTCAACCCGTTTCTTGTCCACCCATTGAGGACGCCTCACCGGTATTCGCGGTTCGGTTGTACGGGCGGCTTCCCTGATCATGCGGAGCAGACGGTCAAGGACTTCTTTGCGGTTTTGTTCCCGGCTGCGCCGGTTCCGAGCCACTAATATTATCTCGCCGCGTTTGTTAGCCCGTTTTCCGGCAAGTCGCAAAAGACGAAGCCGGACTCTTTGGGGAAGGCTGTTCGACGCTGCAGCGTTGAAATGCAGTTCAGCCGCGGTGGAGACTTTGTTTACATTCTGACCACCCGGCCCGGATGAGCGGATATAACGGAAATCCAGTTCTTTTTCGTCCAATTCAATATCGCGTGTAATTCGAAGCATGGTATCGACCGTTATTCCCTCGGCTTTTGAATGAACACCTGTTGATTCTTTTACAACACTTTTGCGGTTCTTCCACAATGATAATATTCAGAGTGTTTCTCTATCAGTCTGCAACGTCCTTGCGTTATGTGCTTTAATGGATTAATGGTCTGAAGATTTATCGATCGCTGGATCAGACGGAATAGATTCCTGGAGAATGTTTCAGGAAGTCGACAAAGATACGCGAAATGAATTGGAGGCTATGTATGACGCACGTATTTGAACCCGAGAAACTCCACCGGATAGCTTCGGGCGCTGTCGGAATGAAGAAAGATGAACTCGTAGCGTACCTGGAAAAAGAGTTGGTCGAAGCCTACCCCGGTCATATTCATCCGGGCCAGGATTGGGTTTGTTCTCTTTTCTGTTCATGCGCGGGCATGCTGAAGATTTTTCATGCTTCCCTGACCGAGTACTTGATCTTGTTTGGAACATCTCTGGGCACAAAGGGTTTTTCCGGCCGTTATCACATGGAGATATGGGATTCCATGATCTCCGGTGAAATGTGGACGGTTTTGGAAGACGATCCTTTTTCAAAAGAGACTTTCCGTCCGGGAGATCTGGCCTTTCTCCCGAAAGGCAAGGTCAAGCTATGGGGAGTTTCCGAAGACGGCTGGATGTTGGAGTACGGTCGAGGTTTGATCCCGACTGCGTTGCCTGTCGGTGTGGGTGATGCTGTTTTCAGCGCGATGGATCCGGTTACCTTGTTTAAGACGCTTTGGATTTACGGAAAGATTACCGTGAAGGAGATGCTCAAAGGGAAAGTGTAGCCGCGGAAAATTAAGTGTTGATCCCGGGGCCTGGGGTTTTGCCTATGTCGTGTTTTTTCAACCTGCGAGCTTCGGGTATGAGCAAAGCCGCTGTTAAAAAGAAGGAGAGAATGTCAGCTCCTGCGAAAGACAGCCAGACTCCCTTGATTTCCAGAAAACGCGGAAGAATGAACAGCAGAGGTATGAAGAAAAATAAGGGCCGGGCCATGTTCACGATGAACGCGGGCCGGGGTTTTCCGAGCGCCTGAAAAACGGCTCCTCCCACCTTGTTGAAACCGGCCAGGAAAAAAGCCGAGACCATGAGTCTCATCGCACCGGGGCCTTGTTGGATAAGATTTGAATCGGTGGAGAAAATTCTGAACGTTTGTTCTGCAAATAGCAAGAGTATAACGGCGACAGCGGAGCAGACAGCGAGCGCCATGATCTGTGAGATCTTGATTGTTTTTACGGTTCGGCGGTGATTGCGAGCGCCGTAATTGTAGCCCACGATGGGTTGCATGCCCTGAGCGATGCCGATGGCCGGCATGGCGGAAAATATTATGATTCGATTGGCCACGCCGAAAACAGCGACTGCTATGTCGCCGCCGTAGAACGCGGATAACCGGTTGATCATGCCGAAAACAATACTGGACGAAGCGAGATGAAGCAGGGCCGGCAGACCGATGGAGATTATTTCCCACAAAACGCGGATTCTCGGTTTCATGGCTGAAATCCGGAACGGAACCACGCTCCGGCCTGACTTGAAAAACCATGTTATCCAGGCTGCGGAGAAGAACCTTGATATTATCGTGGCTATGGCCGCTCCCCGTAAACCCATGGACAGGCCGAAAATGAACAAGGGATCCAGGATGATATTGGCGATGGCGCCGATTAGCATGGACCACATCGCAGTCTTGGCGGCTCCTTCCGAGCGAATGATGTGGTTTACGGAAATGGTAAACAGGATCAGGGGGCTTCCCGGGACGATGACGCTCATGTATTCGCGGGCGTATGGAAGTATGTCGTCCGTGGCGCCGAATGCCGTCAGGATGTCATCCAGAAAAATGGTGCCACCTGCGACGAATACCAGCCCTATTATCAAAACAG
>SLPX01000233.1 GCA_007131745.1 Myxococcales bacterium | reverse complement strand
TATTGACTCCGTCGTCGCATTCTTCGCCCGAGTCCAGGATCCCGTCGCCGCAGCTCGGGAGTCGGCAGTTTGTCCGGCAAGCATTAGGCTCGGTGTCGCTGTTATTGACTCCGTCGTCGCACTCTTCGCCCGAGTCGATGATCCCGTCGCCGCAGCTCGGGAGGAGGCAGTCTGTCCGGCAAGCATTAGGCTCGGTGTCGCTGTTATTGACTCCGTCGTCGCACTCTTCGCCCGGCTCGACAATGCCGTTGCCGCAGACTGCGGTCGAATCGTCACTACATCCGGATGTATCGAACACACAGGAGGCCGTGCATGTCAGGCCGGCAGGGTCATCATAGCCGAAGTCGGTGCAGTCGAAGCCGTTGAGATTTTCGTTGTCGCATTCTTCGCCCGGCTCGACAATGCCGTTGCCGCAGACGGCAGTCGAATCGTCACCACAGCCCATCATGAATACGCCCAACCCGGCTAGTATCAAGATGATCTTTGTCAGCGTCATGGGAAACCTCCTCTGTTATCAGTCCCTGTAAAATACATTTTCGATGAAGACGAGTAAAGTGTCCTTTTGCTCTATCCATCGGCATAGGATCGAAACTAGGATTGGTTACGGTTTTATATCGGGGCTGGGGATTTGGCCTAATGGAGGACAAACAGTCCGGTGTTGGATTCGATTCAATTTCTGAATCGGGCCTTGAATCTACATTCGGTTCATTTCTTTTCTGCGCCTCCTTAGTCTGCGTTTCCGTTCGCTCCACATGGAGCCTGTGAGACAGAGCAGGAACAAGCCGGCAAGCACAACCGATGCTATGCCCAATCTGTCGTATCCCCTGTCGTAAAGCGCTATGCCGATGCCTCCCGTTGATATGCACATCAGGGTATAAATAAGCTGGTGGCCCAGCCTGTATATGGTGTCCACGTTTTGCTCCAGGTTGAGAAAACGCATTTCCATTTTTCCCTGCTGAAACAAGGCGAGCGACCTGCGGATCTCTCCGGGGAGCGCGGTTGCCGAGAGCAGAAGTTCCTTTGCTGCAGTCATTACGAAGGCCGTGGGATCTCGATCTCCAAGCAGGAATTTTTCTATGTAGGGTTGAATGACATCCAGTGGATTCAATTCAGGCGCCAGTTCAGTGCATAAACCCATCAGGAGGAGAAAGGTACGTTCAAGCAGGATCCATTCCTTTGGAACGTGAAACTGTCTCGTAAAATCAGTGAATGAGATGTTCATCCGTTTCAGATCCGCTATGTTTTCCACACCTTTTCGCGGGTCGAATCGGATATCCTTGAGGCTCAAACTTTCCACTCGGATTTCTTCGTGGAATCTTTGGTGAAAAAAAGCCACAATTTTTTCATATACCTCGGGATCCGCGGTTTTAGCCATGAAACCCATCGAACGGAGCGCACGAAGCACCCTTTGTGTGTCGTTTGCTATTCCAGCCTGGACGATTTCTGAAATGCCCTTGCGCATGGTGTCGGAGACCCGTGAAACCGCGCCGAAGTCCAGGAAAACGACTTCCAGAGAGTCCGTGTCGGAAAATCGTGCCAGCAGGTTTCCGGGGTGTGGATCCGCATGATAAAAGCCGTCCTGGAAGATCTGTTCACAGTACGCATAAATGATTTTTTGGGCGAGTTGGTTTCGATTTATGCCGGCTTCATCCAGGACCGCAATGTTTGAGGACTTGATGCCTTCTTCAAATGTGGTGGTCAAAACCCGTTTGGTCGATAGCTCGGGTATGACGTTTGGAAAAGCGATTCCTTTCCTGTTTTTGAAGTTTTCCCTTATGGTCTCGATGTTTTTCGCCTCTTTTTCAAAATCCAGTTCAGCCGTCACCATGGAACGGATTTCCATGTAAACGTCGGGAAGACCTTGATCCGGCATCCATTTTTCAAGGATGTTGAAAATGCTTCTCAAGACTTTGATGTCAGCGCGCATTATAGATTCGATTTCCGGGTACTGGATTTTCACAGCGACTTTAATGCCCGAATGTGTTGCGGCCGTGTGGACTTGTCCGATCGATGCCGATGCGACCGGGGTTTTGTCGAACTCCTTGAAGAGTTCCATCGGGTCTTTTCCGTTGAATTCTTCTTTTATGCGTTTTTCGATGTCGGTATATGGGTGCGGAGGAACTTGGTCCTGGAGACCCTCTAGTTCCCTTCGGAATTCCTCAGGCAGGAAATTGGTGAGTATGCTAATAAGTTGACCGATCTTGATGAACAACCCCTGAAGCTTGATTACGGCGCGATGAATCCTGGCAGCGTTCTTCCGGTGTTTTCGTTTGAGCAATTCTTCCGCTGCGGATCGACTGCGGTAACGGGTTTGGATCCGAAACCATGTGTAGCTTGCCAGGATGAGAAACAGTATCCAGTATGCGTATAGTGTCCGCCTTAACCTGCCTGGGGGACGTTGCGGTTTTCCGGCGGCTTTTTTCGGTCGATTGGTTTTCGGTCGAGTTGAGTTTTCGTCAGATTTTTTATTCATAGTCTTTAGCGTTCCGCCGCCGGGCCGGTTACATGGGTTGTTGTCGAGCAAAAGTCAAAGGAACTTGCAGAATCGTGGGACGGTTTCTTCCCTTGTACGTCGGGAACCTCCATCCCAGGCACTTTCTTGTCATACAACGGCACAGATCAGCTGTTTCTTCCGGGCATAGATCCGGCGACGGTAGCATTCGGTTGTTCACGCTGGTGACACCGGCTTCCGTAACCGCTCCCGTGGGAGCGAAAGAAAGCTGAAGAAGCACGCGGTCGGGGACTAAACCGTCGTCAACGAGATGAATTTCTACGCAATGCGCGAGTTGTGGCACGTAACGTCGCATTATTCGTTCCACACTTTGCACGCTCAACATGCCGGTTGCGGCCGATTGCTCTTTGACCGGCAAACCCTTTTGAACCTGGCGGTGGAAACGTTGCAGTTCTTCCCGGAATTCAAGCGCCCTTTTCTTTTCGGATTGGGTCAGAGCAGGAAGCATCAGGTAAATCTCATATGAGCGATCCGCATCCAGACCGTGGGCAACAACAAAGGATTCAGTGTAGAGCGCATGGAGGCTTTGAGCCGTTTCGAGCAGAATTTCTTTTAAGATCTCCATGTTTTCTTGTGTTAAATGAGTTTTACCGGCATCGCCGTCTTCCTTGTCCTGTTCCTCTTCATCGCCGGATCCTTCTGTAACTGATTTTTGAAACTGCTTTGCAAGATCATGCAGTAAATCGAGCGAAGCCTTTTCATCGCCCAGACCCATATGAGATTCAACCAAAGCAAGGGTTATGGCAAAGCGGTCCACTTTTCCTTCCTTTCGAAGATCGGCAAGACTCAGTACTTCTCCGTATCTGCCGGTTGCGAAATACAGATCAAACAACGACCATAACACGTTGGGTAGTTGTTCCAGATCCGCGCCCGACAGCATTTTTCTAAATTCATCAGCGGAACCCTGCGCTCGTTTGAAATACGAATAAAAAAGCACAGCCTGTTGTATCAAGAGTTGCCGGTTGACCAGAACAAGGCTCGTGTTGATATCGTTTTGCGGACGTTTTCTCGCGCCTGCCTTTTCCTTTCCGTCGGTCAGCCTGACAGCTTGCGCGTATGCTTCTTTGGTCAGTTCGTATGCCTTGTCGAATCTCTTCCGAGAAAAATAAATCCAGGCGTTCAAAGCCGATCTTACAACTCTGTGTTCCCGGGTGAAGTGTTTTTCATTGCTCAAGAGATCCGCGGCTTCACCTGAGTTGCCTCGCAACAGCGCGTCGAAGGCAAGTTTTAGAAGAGCGTATCCTCTTTCTCCGCTTTTCGTCGGAGGGTTGGTTTCAAGATATCTTTTCCAGTACTTTCTTGCTTCATCGGCGCGGTTTTCATTCTCAAGGAAACCGGCGTAAACGGCGAGTGCTTCAGCGGGCGGAGAATCGCTTTCGACCAGTTCTTTCAGAATTCTTTCCGCCTCGGCTTTTTCTTCCGTCTGCTCGGTCTCGGTTTCACTTGCAGATTCAAGCAATCCAGCGGCGAGAATGACTCCCACTTTTCGCCGCGCCGCTCCTTTTCTTTTCTCGAATATTCTGCGTAGCTTTTCGATCCCTGCCTTCGGCGGGTCCACAAAAACCGGCACACTTATAACGAAATCTCCGATTCCGGGTCTCTCGGCTGTTATGGGAATATCACCCATGGAAATCAGCACGGGTTGTGGTCCTTTTCCC
The DNA here is from genome assembly GCA_007131745.1 of Myxococcales bacterium. The sequence continues at coordinate 4,788 of SLPX01000233.1, read as the reverse complement.
TCGGGATCGTGTTCCTCCGGGGGAGGTGGAATCGTGACATCCGTTTCGGGTGTGCGGCCTCTGTGTCTTGAATAGGAGCCGCAGCTTGCGGAAAACAGAAACAAGCCGGCCATGCAAAAAGCCGGCAAAAAGACGGATCCTCTCCGAATGAGCAGTAAAAGCTTCATTTGGAACCTCCTTGTCATCCCCGAGGGCCTCTCCCCTAAGGGCCGAAACCGCGTTTAGCAGGAGGACGAACGCGGCAACACCGCAAAACCGGAAAAAACCGGACAAAAACCTTAGCCGTGTGCCGCCCTGCCACAAACAGAAAACCTCAACACAAGGCAAAAGGCAATAAATACAATTTGTTTTCGTTGGGATGAATATTTGCATGAATCCGGGTTGTTTTCTACACTGGATCCGGATCGATCAAACAAACAGCAATCGGAGTGAAAAATGAGTTCATCGCAGATTCTGATAAAAAGCAGGCCGGAACACGTATTCAGGGGGCTTTTAGCTCCCGGGGAGCTTGTGCAGTGGTGGGGTTGCAACGCTGTGATCGATGCCAAGCAAGGAGGGGTTTGGATGGGTGGTTGGGGTGAAGGGCCCGACGGATACGGCCAGGGGACTGTTTTGGCCGCGGAGTTGGCCGTGTTTGAGAAAAACAGGAGATTGGCGATCAAGATTGGTGAGACCGTAATTGATTTTCGCATGGATTTTTCCGAACAAGGGACGACGCTGACAATCACTCAGCAAGGATTTCCATCGGAAGATCCTGCTGAAGAACAGGCTGCTCTTCAAAGCTGGGTTGATGCGGCAATGAACCTCAAAGAGTTTGTGGAACACAAGAATCCCTACACACCGCCCCGGCCGAAACCTGCACCGCAGCCATCACCGATACCGCAATCCGTGGTCTCGCAGCCGTCGTCCTCCGCGACTTCGTCTGTTTCGACCGGATCACCTCTTGGATCAGGGGTTGCGGGTTTGGATTCAGGGAAGGGAGGCGCTGTCGATCCTTACGGCGGTCTCGAAGCGATGGAAGGGGGGGATTACCGAATCATCGACGATGGTGGTTTCGGCGTTACGGATCCCCACGCAGTGATCAAATCCTGGTCAAAGGAACAAGGGTTCGGTTATGTGACTCACAAAGAACTGGGAGACATCGTGTTCGACTACGACGGATGTGATTTCGAACCTTCCATCGGAGACAAGGTTATCCTGCTGGTTCTTGGCAAAAGGTTTGACGGCAAGCCCAAGGTAAAGAGAATAGCGTGTCCTGAAAAGGGAAGTAAGCTAAACAAATAGAGTATTGGGCGGATTTGTGCTTTCCGTTCTTATAGGTATCGAATAATTCAGTTTGAAAGGGGATCATGAAAACCAATGTTGGATCGTGGTTGGAATTGTTTTTTGATGATTGAGGTCGCCGGGTGTGATATCTTTTGAAGTGTGTGTTTTAGTAGAATTTAATTTCCCCTGTTGGAGTGGAGAGGAAAAATGTCAAAACAAACGGCTCAGAGGTTTTTAGGAATTGTGGTTGCCGCAACCCTTGTGTTCTGCGCGTCTTTTGGATGCGGGCCCACTGCGACCCGCGGGGACCGGGACGGAGGGCCGGACGCGGATTTGAACAACAACAATGAAAACAACGTTCCGGTCGACGCGGCCCCGCATGTCTTGTCATCCATAACGGTGTCGCCCATAAACGACATTTTGGAAGTGGATCTGAATGCGCCGGGAGAACAAGCTTTTACCGCGTCGGGCGGATACCTGGACGGCGTCACGAAAGATCTTACCGATGAAGTCACGTGGACGTCATCAAACCCGGAATTGGGGTCTTTTTCGGGAAACACTCTCGAGATACCGCCTCTTGACACCGCGGGAGCGCACGTCACGGTGATCACCGCCGCGCTCGACGGCATTGAGGGTAAGGCGCAACTCACGGTCATGGCTTACCGGATGACCGGTGAGCAGACGGATTTCTTCTTCATCCTGCCGTACGAGGATCCGGATGGAGAAAAAGAGAAACCGCTTGATTTTTCCACGGACGTCCAAAGCCTTGACCTGTTTTTCGCAATGGATACCACTGGTTCAATGTACGGTTCGATATCCAACCTGCAAAGTTCCCTCAACATCCTTTCGGTGGATATTCAGAACCAGATTCCCGACACGTGGTTCGGGGTGGGCGCGGTGGAGGATTTCCCCGTAAGCCCCTATGGTGCGACCAATTGCAACGGGTGGGGCCCGGATCAACCTTTCAAACTCCGCCAGGCGATGACCGATGATCTCACACTGATCCAGGCCGGGGTGGATTCCCTTTCGATCGGAAGTTCGCCGGCGGGTTGCGGGGCCGACTGGCCGGAATCTCATATCGAAGCTTTGTACCAAATTGCCACGGGAGAGGGGCTGAGCGGCCCGGGTTTGACAAATGTGCCGCCCAATAACCAGGGAGTGGGAGGCGTGGAGTTTCGAGAAGACAGCATGCCCGTGGTAGCGTTGATAACCGATGCCCTGTCCCACACACCGGATGAAGACAATACATCTTGTTACGGCATTCAGGCCAGGTATTCGGGAGAGGTGGCCGCGGTGGCTCACACCCGCCAGGAAGCAAAGGACGCTTTGGATCTTATCTGCGCCCGCGTGGTGGGGGTTGCGGCCATAATATCAGCATATCCGACCGTTTGCCTCGGACTGTACGACCAGGAGGATTTCGCTCGTCATACAGGTGCGATGGTTCCTCCCGAGGCGTGGGATGTGCCCCAGCGACCGCACAACTGTGCAGCGGGTCTGTGCTGCACAGATATCAACGGCGCCGGCAGGCAGCCTGATCCGGACGGTCTTTGCCCGCTGGTTTTCAAGGTGAATGACAGCGGAGTCGGCCTGGGAGACAGCATGGTCAACGGGATAGAGATGCTCACCCGGTACGCGGCTTTCGATGTTTACACAGTGAAAGAGGGAGTCACCACCGGCATTGAAGGAGAACCCCTTCCCGACGGCAGAACAACCGCGGATTTCATAAAGGCGATAATCCCGGATTCGTTTCAAAAACCCCCACCGCCGCCGGACTTGCCCGATCCGACCATGGATGACCAGTTTTTCTACGGGGTCACCCCGGGCACGGTGGTCAGTTTCAACGTAACGGCTTACAATGATTTCCTGGAAGGCAGCGAAAAGCCGCAGATGTTTAGAGCTGTAATAAGGGTGCTTGCCGGCGGTTGTACCCCCCTGGATGAGCGGGAGGTTTTCATCCTCGTTCCGCCGAACCCGTTGATAGTAAATTAAACATCAGTCCCGTTTGCATAGAGAGCGTTCATCTTTTCCAGTTTTTCCGCCAGTTTTCGGACAAGCCGTTTCGGTTTCATTAGTTTTGCTTCATCGCCGAAGTAAAGCAGTTTTCCCATGACCTCCGGTTCGGATGAAGATGTAAACACGATGCGAATCGCTCCGTTTTTTTTCTTTGTAATCTTTTGATCCGCGCTCCATATCCTTTCCGATGCGAATCGGGCGGCCCAGCCGCAAAACTCGATTTCAACCGTGAAAGCATTTTCCTTGATTATCCCGAAGGTATGGTTGAAAGCTTTTTCAAAATTGAATTTGTCGGGAAACTCGTAAGTTCGTTCCGTCATTTCAATCTTTTTTATCCTGTGTGCAGCGAGAAGGGGATCGTATTTGGGCGCGCGGTATTTCTTGCCGGGATATTTCGCCATCTGTGCATGAAGATAGATGGTGTCATTGTGCGAAAACAGCTTGAGGGGCTTTATGTAAAAAATCTTCGGTCTGGTTTCCATTACGGCCTGGTACATGATCTTGCAGACTTTCTTTTCTTTCATGCTTTCAATGATCGTGCAAATCGTGTCATGGTGAGGGGTGTAATCGATTGTTCCCGGCCGAAAAGACGCGAAAAATTTGGATGAACCTTCGTTCTTTTGTGAGAGAAGAGATTCGCTTTTCAAAAGAGCGTGAGTCGCCTCTTCAAAAAGCCTGTCTCCCAGAAGGTGGGCAGTGAAATCCCGGCACATTTCCAGGATGTTCAATTCCAAGGAGGTCAGCGAACGCGTAATGGATTTTCTTTCCGGTCTCTTTATTCGGTAGTACTTCCTGTTTCCCTTTGTGCTTTCTTCCAGGTTAACGTTGTAGGCCATCCTGATATCGTCGACCAAACGCAACACGGTCTGTTTAGAACAGTGAAGCATCTTGGACAATTCCGTAAGCGAATAACTTTCTCCTGAAAACAGGAGCCTCACAAAAAGCGTGATGAGTTTTTCGCCGTAGCTTCTGTAAATATCTTTTTTTTGACCCATGTAATTCATCTCCCAAAAAAATCAAAAACGTTCCACTTTATGGAACGCTACCATGATATCTTTTTTTTGATCAACGGATCAATGAAGGAATGGTGAACGAAAGTATATTTTGAAGAGGTTACACATGAGCAGATTTCGTTTTGCCGGAAAGCACCGCACGAATTCTAATATGGCGTGCGCGGACCTTGGACAAACGGACAAAAATGAAAGATTTATAATGAGAAAGTGTGCCGGTTATTTCTGCAACCTTTTAGACCGGTATGATTTGCCGGACGAGGAATCATTCGAGTTCCTGTACCGTCTTCTCGGACGCGACATTGAACAGGTCCGCTTGTACCTGATTGGACTCATGCGGGACTCATACGGGAATGACCTTGAAGAAGACCTGTCGGCCGATGATTTCTCTCCTTCGGATTGCGCCGAAGTCGCGGGAAAAATGATCAGGAAAGTGAACAAAACCGGCCGATCGAAACTAAAAGTTTTTTTGCAGGAGGTATTGGAAAAGAGAATCCGG
>SLPX01000023.1 GCA_007131745.1 Myxococcales bacterium | reverse complement strand
GATCTTGCAGCCGTGACCAACCTGTCAAGTTCTGGGGATGAAACACCCAAAACCCTGAGACGTTCATGCTGCTCATCGACTAACTTCCCAAGCAGTACAACATCGCCTTCTTCCAGAGCCGCCATTACTCGTCTGAATGAAGCCATGTATTCCGAACATAGCTTCCGAAAAACATCCGGATTGTTTCGAATGAATTCACCCGCCCTTGCTACCATCAGCGCGGTCGATGATGGATTGCCCGTGCTCATGAGAACCAGCCCTATTCTCTTCTTGGAGATCGCCACCGGCTGGGGCGGTTCACCTATGGTGAAACGGATTCCCCGGCCCGTGAGGCAGACCTCGGTATCTATTCCGCTCGGTTTGCCGTGAGCCAGTGTCTCGGCCTGGATGGAAATCTTTCGCACCAAAGACAACCATTCCGGAGAATCCTCCATGCCCGCCAGTTTTGCAGCCGCTTTTGCAACCGCAACTGATACGGCGGCGCTGGAACCAAGCCCTGAACCCACCGGTATCGAAGAATCCACTTCCACCGACAACCTTTCCGGATCTAGTCCGAATTCAACGGCGGAAAACTCGAGACATGTTTGCAAATGGGTTCGAGGCCGGATTTCGCCCTCGCAGTTTGTTGAGGAAGACAATGTATCGCGGGTGGTGTCAAGGATCTCTCCTGAATCCAAGTAAAGCGTTGCTTTCAGTTCCAGTCCCGGCACCGGGATCGCAACAGCCGGACATCCGTAAACAACAAAATGCTCCCCCGTCAAAATCAGCTTGGCCGGAGCAACAGCGCTACGGGTCCGGCGGTTTTTCAACAACGTGCAATTCATGGACGAATGCCGTTTCACGCAAGACGATTATTCAAAGATGTCGCCCAGGCAGGTATTTTCAAGAAACGAACTCTTTTCAATTCAGCCGTGGTTTGAACTCCGCAGCCGAACATTGTGAGTTTCAGCCCTTGTATAATGGTTTCCAGAATTCTTTTTACCGATTCATGACTTTCCAGAGCTGCTCCCAGAACCGGTTTGGCCAGGGCGACTGCGTCGGCCCCCAACGCAATAGCTGCGGCCGCGTCGTAGCCGGTGCGAATACCGCCTGAACCTATCACCAGGCGATCGCTGAAAGCCCTCCTGCACGAAATAATGGAACGCGCCGTGGAAACACCGAACGACACGAGGTCACGTCCCGCCCATCCCTTGGCACTATCTCCCGACCTGAAGGTTTCCACGAGAGTCCAACTTGTGCCTCCCATACCGGCCGTCTCCACACCATCAAGCGGCAACGCTGCAAGCTTGTCCGCTGTTCGCGGAGAAATCCCGGTTCCGACCTCTTTTACAAGACAGGGAAATTCAAGCCGGGAACAAACTTCGCCCATTTTTTCACTCAACGCTTTGAACTGGGTATCTCCTTCAGGCTGAACCGCTTCCTGGAGCGGGTTGATATGAAACAACAGTCCATCCATTTCGAGAGTTGACAACCCCTTGTTGATCATTTCAGCAGTCACGCCGAGTTTCAGCTGAACAGCCCCCATATTGCCCAAAACAAGAGGAATCGAAGGACAAAGTTTTCTTACATCAAAACTTTCAGCAGAACCCGGATCCTCGATCATAGCCCTTTGAGACCCCAGACAAAGCCCGATCCCCAACTCTTCAGCTGCACGGGCGAGATTGGCGTTTATCCGAGCGGCCCTGTCGGTGCCCCCGGTTATGGCCCCTATCATCAAGGGGGCACTAAGCTTTTTTCCAAGAATCTCACATTCCAGGTCGACATCATCCAGGTCGATTTCAGGAAGCGCGTCATATTCCAGGAGAAAATCGGAAAGCCCCGTCCGGTTGACTGAATCCACGGGTTCTTCAAGACATATCCTTATATGGTCTTCCTTGCGGCTTTCTATTTGTTTTGTAGACATCCCAATCCCCTTTACGCTTCAAATACCGTCGGCGTCCCCGTCCGGAACCGGAACGTACGCGACCAAAAGAACACTCCGATTACAAGGTGACTTTTTGCGCTTTCGAGGGATCTACTCCGAGCGCTTCTTTGCGACTCAGCCGTATCTTTCCCATTCCGTCAATCCCGGTCACCTTCACCAACATTTCGTCACCCTCCCGGCAAATATCTTCAACCTTGTTTACTCGCCCTTCGTCCAGGTCGCTGATGTGCACGAGACCATCGGTGCCGGGGAGAATCTCCACGAACGCTCCGAACTGCACCACGCGGCGGACAATGCCCGTGTAAAACTCACCCACTTCGGGCTCACGGGTCAGACCCTTTATGATGTCTATGGCCTTTTGAGCCGCCTCGCCATCCGGAGATGAAATGGAAACAAGTCCATTGTCTTCAACATCGATACCGACACCGGTTTGTTCGATTATCGCCTTGATCGTCTTGCCTCCGGAACCGATGATATCCCGAATCTGGTCAGGCTTTACTCTAATTGTGACGATCCTGGGAGCGTGGATTGAAAGATCCTGTCTAGGCGCAGGCAACGCTTCGTGCATAACATCCAGAATATGCATGCGACCCTCGCGTGCCTGGAAAAGAGCCTTGCTCATTGTTTCCCTGGAAAGCCCCTCAACCTTGATATCCATTTGGAGAGCGGTGATGCCCTTGCGGGTCCCCGAGACCTTGAAATCCATGTCGCCCAGGTGATCTTCATCTCCGAGAATGTCCGACAAAACAGCGGTCTTGTTGCCTTCCTGGACCAAACCCATCGCAATACCCGCCACCGGAGAAGATATGGGAACACCAGCGTCCATAAGTGCAAGGGTTCCACCGCAAACCGTAGCCATCGACGACGAACCGTTGGATTCCATTATCTCTGAAACCACCCGGATAGTATAAGGGAACTCGTTTTCACCGGGCAAAACGTTTTCCAGTGCTCTCCAAGCCAACACACCGTGTCCTGTTTCACGCCTCGAAGTCCCCCGGATGGGCCGGGCTTCGTTTACCGAATACGGTGGAAAATTGTAATGCAGCAGAAAGTTCCTGAACTCGTCTCCCGTGAGAGTGTCTATCCGCTGCTGATCACGCGTAGTTCCAAGCGTCGTGGTCACAAGAGCCTGGGTTTCTCCTCTCGTAAACAACGCCGACCCGTGTGTCCGCGGTAAAACCCCGACTTCACAGGTGATCTTTCTTACTTCATCGTGTCTTCTTCCATCGATTCTCCTGCCGTCCAACGTGGCATCGCGGATAACCTTGGTTTTAAGGGCATTGAACGCTTCTTTTATCTCGTTCTCTCTTTCCGGAAACTTTTCCGAAAGCCTTGAAACCACGTCGCTTTTAAGAGAATCAAGAGAAGCATACCTTTCCAGCTTGTCGGGTTTGAACGCCACATCCAACAACTGGTCCCGTGCCTCAGCCGCCACCGCCGCCTCAATATCCTCGGGAATACCGGGGGAAACAAACTCACGCTTTTCCTTTCCCAGAGCGGCCCTGAGCTTATCCTGAATGTCCAACATCGGTTGAACAGCTTCGTGCCCGAAAAGCAGGGCGTCGATCATGATCTCTTCATCGACTTCCTTCGCCTGCCCCTCAACCATCACTATTGCCTCACGAGACGCTGCCATCACGATATTGAGATCCGATTTCTCAATCTCACTTACCGTAGGATTCGCGATGAACTCTCCATTGATCATGCACACCCGGACACCGGCCACCGGACCGGCCCAGGGAATGCTGGATATGGAAAGTGCGGCGGAAGCCCCGGTGAGCGCCAGAACATCGGTCATGTTTTCGCAATCAGCCGACAGCACAGTAGCGATTATCTGGGTCTCATATTCATAACCATCCGGAAAAAGCGGACGGCAGGGCCGATCGATTATCCTGGATGTAAGGGTCTCGAACTCCTGGGGCCTTCCTTCACGTCTGAAAAAAGACCCCGGTATCTTCCCCGCTGCATACGTTTTCTCCCGGTAATCCACTGTCAAGGGCAGAAACCCCATGTTTTTCGGCGTATGATCACCCACCGCTGTCACCAGGACCATTGAATCCCCGTAACGAACAACGACCGATCCATCCGCCTGCTTCGCCATACGACCAGTCTCGAAAGACAGCTCTTTACCGTTTAATTGATAACTTTCCCTCATGAACATGTTTAATGTACTCCTGTTTTTTTCTTTTGAATGCGAGACACAGGTCTTTCGCAGCCGGTATCAAACATGCTCCCTTTGCCACGCGTTGTTTGCAGAACCCCACACCGCTTGTACTCTTCGCGGATCCTACGCTCACGCCATGGCGGACAGCGACCCCGTCGTCGTTGCGAACATGGACGTCCGGATCTCAATGAAATCCTGTTAAAATCCGATACAATCCTTACTTCCTCAGACCAAGCGATTTGATTAGATTGCTGTATCTCTTGAAGTTCTTCTTCTTGAGGTAATCCAGCAAACGCCGTCTCTGTCCGACAAGCTTTAAAAGCCCGCGGCGGGAATGATGATCATGTTTGTGTGTCTTGAAATGTTCGGTCAGATATGTGATCCGTTCGGTCAAAATGGCCACCTGGACCTCCGGAGAACCGGTGTCTCCATCATGCTGCCGATATTTTAAGATGATCTCCTTTTTTCTTTCCGTTGCAAGTCCCATATCTTTTCTCCCGGGTCGAAAACAAAAGGCCTCGCCCCAATGACGAGCCGAAGGAAAAAGCCCCGCAGCGACCCTCGCAGCAGCTCTTCCGAAAGATTGACCTCATACACCATAGGTCGAGGTTCTGTCAATCAGGTTCCATGATACGCCCTTGGAGGAATTCACTCAACAAATCGTTTCCATCTATGACACGCGATCGCGGGCAGCCCCAAACATCACACACTGCCACTATGCTTGAATCCGTTCGGGCCGGAGTCAAGTACATTTTTCTCACCATCCCATGCCCCGAGCAGCTACATCTCGCCAGAGCGGGAAGCTCAACCTTGCAGGACGGACACTTTATAGACAATCGCACCCCCTGCTCGAACTCCACGCCCGTTTTCGCCGAATCCCCATGAAAAGGACTCACTTCCACGATCCCTTCGGTTTTTCCGTCGGAAAGGAGCAGGCGGATTCCGCCATAGCCATCGAAATTCTTGTTTTCTCCGTCGACAAGATTGTGGCCGTTCGGACAGAATAGCTGCGTCACTATCACGAATATATCATCCTCCACCCTTATCGAGGCTTCTTCCCTTGGCTGCTTCTTGTGGACGGTAAGCCCCTTCTTGTCAATTCGGTCTTTAACCATTTTTCCACCCGGCCTTTCTTAGGGCTGACTCATAAATTAACTCTTTTTACCCATCCAAACGGATCCTCAACTTTTCCATACTGAAGATCCAAAATGTAATTATATAGTTTTTGCGCCGTGGGTCCGGTGGATCCATCGCCGACCTTGACCTCTTCACCCTTGTACCGGATAGCCTTGACAGGAGATATGATCGCCGCGGTTCCGGAGCCGAAACACTCCTTCAGGTCCCCGTTTTTAGCCCCTTCTATCACTTCATCAATCGATACATTTCTCTCCGTAGCGGAGATGGACCATTTTTCGGCTATCGTCAAAACAGCGTCCCGCGTAACCCCCGGGAGTATGCTTCCGGTAAGAGGACTTGTCACCAATTCATCCTTGAACTTGAAGAATATGTTCATTGTGCCCACTTCTTCAACGTATTTTCTTTCGATCGCGTCAAGCCACAAAACCTGAGCATAACCGGCTTTTCTGGCCGCAACTTGCGCCTTGAGACCTGCTGCATAATTACCGGCCGCCTTTGCCTCGCCCATTCCGCCTTTGACCGCCCGGACATAATCTTCGCTTACATAAATTTTCACCGGATTGAATCCCTCAGGGTAATAAGCCGCAACAGGACTCAAAATGATGTAAAACAAGTAGGTATTCGAAGGCCGTACCCCCAAAAAAGGATCGGTCGCAATCATCGTGGGCCTTATGTAAAGCGCACATCCGTGTGTCCGGGGAATCCAGTTCCTGTCGATGGAAACCAGTTTTTCCAGCGCCTCTGAAACCTCGTCCACATCCATCTTCGGCATCACCAGCCGCTCACAGGATGCATTCATCCTTTCAATATTTTTCTTGTGTCTGAAAAGGTAAACGGAATCGTTATCACCCCGGTATGCTTTCAAGCCCTCGAATATTTCCTGGCCGTAATGCAAGGCCATGCATGCCGGGTCAAGATGCAAATCACCGTAAGGCTGTATCCTTAAATCATGCCAACCTTTTTCTTCGTCGTAATTCATCAGGAACATATGATCAGTAAAAGTACGTCCGAATCCAAGCTGCATATCATCTTCAGGTATTTTCTTTCTCTGTTCCTCCGGCAAAACGGTGATCTTCATTTCCATCTGAATCTCCTTTCGCATCACATCCGAATAAAAAAATCCGCCCGAAAAGCCTTACACGGCATCCAGGCCCAAAACTCGGATGGTTTACGCAATCTCGGCTCGAAACAATCCAAGCGCGGCGACTGCTTCCGCATAGTTTCTCTCCCGGCTTTTTAGATCATGGTTTACAGGACTGCAAGGACTGGAAGCGCTAGGATCGCGAAAAGATCCAAAAACAGAGGATTGCAAAACAGCATCAAATCCAGCGGTTCACCAACGGAACTTTCGGTATTATTTGAGATAATGCTCCAACTTGTCCGAAAGCGGGTCCATTTTGAGTTTTAAGAGTCCACGCACTTCGATCTGCCTGATTCTTTCCCTTGTAAGATTCATGATCTCACCTACCTCTTCCAGCGTGGTTCCCCCGCGCTCCGCCACATCCAGGGCACATGTGTCTTCCAGTTCCCAGATCTCAAGATCCGGAAAATTCAATTTTATCGAGCCGGAATCCGTTACATCCAGGAAAAGGTTGAACCTGCAACTCACGAAAGGACAAGGTCTCAATCCGCCGGAGCATTGACTGCGACACTTCGGTTTCTCCAAATCCACCGTGTCCAGAAACTCTTTCATCCTTATTTCTTCTTTGGTGAGCCTTCGAGGCGCAATCGTTTTCGACCGCGCTCTTGTTCTCCGCCTGTTCCTGGATCTTACTTTTCTCTTGACGCTGGTTGTAATGGTGTTCGTGTTCAAATGGCTGTCTTGCGTTTGCATTTTTTTTCTCCCCTGATGCAGGCTAGAAATATTTGTGTTCCAAAACCCCGAATGAATCGTCGGAATCATCCGTGGATGCGGGTAAAGTTTCGGTTAATGTCTTTTCAATCCCTTCCAGTCGATCCAGCAGATCTTTCGCCGCTCGACGGGCATCGTCCAGTTCGACGGTCACGCTCTTCCTTGCCGGAGAGTCCAAAACAAACCTGGGCGATTCCATTTCCTTTTCGAACTCGGCGAACAGTTCGTTGACGCTTCTTTCCACGTCATCGATTCTTCCCCTGAACCGCATAACCCCATTTTGAATCTCCTCCATGGTGTAGCCTTCTTCCATGAGCGCTCTTATGCAGGCGATTCGTTCCAAAACCTTGGGCGGATAAATCCCCCTGGATCCTTTATGACGTCCTTTTCTTCCTACACGGCGCGATCTCGGCAAAAGCCCCATCTGCACGTACTTGCGAAATGTAGCCTCGCTCATCCGCACACCGTTAGCCTTGAAAAAAGCCACTATCTGCGCCGATGTCAGCCCATCGGGATAAGCTTCGGCGATTCTACGTACTTCTTCTTTTAACAGAGGTTTCACGATTTGATCCCTGCCTTGCTTTAGATGTTTATCTTCTCTATAATCTAACGAATGTTGAATAATCAGAATAATACATTCAGTGTATACATCGATAATATTCTATTCAGTGGAATCTCCAAAGTATTTTTTCGCAACTATTCTCGGCAAAATACCTGAACATCTGTTCCCTGCCCCCCACATCTTGGGTTATCTGCCGCGTTAATCCTTCATAGGTCACACATTTAGCAGGCAAAAAAAATGCAACTTTTTTTTGCGCGCCCTTACGAAAAGGGCTATGTTGCGTTCCCGCTCTTTGCAGCCCGAGCTAGGCCGCTGGGCAATTTTTCAATATTTACAAGACGTTACATCGCTTGTTTTTTTGCGCAAAAAGCCGAACGACGATTACTCGGGTTGCAACTATTTGATTTTATTGATTATAACAGAAAAAGGGGGGATTTTCAGAATAGAAAAACAGGGCCTTCACAAGTCATAATATTCAATGATTGCAAGTTGTTAAGTCTACTTTCTCAGATACTTTCCATGCGTTCTTCGAACTTCAAGCGATGTTTTTTCTTCTAACCTCGTCCAATATGCCGTTTACAAACGGCACCGAACGTTCGCTTCCATAATCCGCTGCCAAGTCAATCGCTTCACTGATTGTCACGGCATCAGGAACTCCTTCCATGTGCAAGATCTCGAAAACGCCCATCCTGAGAATACAACGATCTACAATGTCCATCCTGGAAGTCTTCCAGTTGTTGCTTGCCTTCTCAAGCGAGGAATCCAGTTCATCCCTTTTCGTTACAACCCCGAGCGCAAGGGTTCGCATGAACGGACGATCTTCAGATATATGTTGTTCATCATCCACGAGAGGGAAATGAGTATTCAACGTTTGGATGACATCCATAACGCCTTGCCCGGTTGTGTCCCAATAACCGCCCGTATCCATGGAATAAAGCATCCTGAGCACCAGGACACGAGAACGTCTTCTGGCCTTCATTCAAACACCGGCCTCATGCATCGCTCAATGGAAGTTGTGCATAAAGATCAGACAATTCTATCGCTGCTACGGCCGCGTCGTAACCCTTGTTCCCGGCCTTGGTGCCCGCCCGTTCAACCGCCTGCTCGATTGTATCGGTCGTTATAACACCGAACACCACGGGAAGTTCCGCCTCCATGGAAATTGCGGCGACTCCCTTGGAGACCTCGGCCGCCACATAATCAAAATGAGGGGTCGACCCGCGGATGACAGCGCCCAAGCAAATCACGCCGTCATAATCACCGGACTTCACTACCCTTCTTGCCACCCCGGGAATCTCAAAACTGCCGGGGGTCCTGACG
>SLPX01000074.1 GCA_007131745.1 Myxococcales bacterium | reverse complement strand
GTTGTTGTTTTTGAGTCTTGGTTTTGATTTCGACCCGTTTGCCCTGTTATCGGACCGAGGGTGGAAGAGTTGCGGGAATATTTGCAGAATCTTAGAAACTTGAGAGTACCGAGTTCTCTTTAAGTTGATAGCTGGGAGAACTCGATTGCAATCACAGGGTTTTTCCCCGATTGAACAAAGCAGATATTACCATCTAAAGGCGGCGCTCGACCCTGAACCCTACGCTTCGCGCCGGGTGAAGTTAAGCGGTTGGGTGGATGGCCTTGTTCGGCCAATCTTCGTCGACGGTAAACGACCGGCCTACCTGCTTCAGGTGCTCAAATTCATGTTTCTCCAACTTAGCGCGGATTTCTTCAAATGATCTGACAACATCTTCCGCATAAAGGCGTTCTCCGCAATGCCGACATATCTCAGCGGTTACTTTCAGTGATACGGTATTGCCACCACCGCTCAGTATTTTTTCTACCTGTTTAACCTCGAGATCTCCGCCGCAAACCGGGCATTTTTCAAATGGAATCATTTCTTCACCCTCACTTTCCAGTCTATCCATAGTGCCGGATTCGGCCGATAAACCGTGATCATTACAGCCCATCCGTTGTCTGCATTATAGGCCCAAACACTATGGATCGGTTCGCCCGCAAAATTCTTTCCCATAACAAGGCAGCTGGGGTACGGTTCATCATCTGGATAATCCTCAATGATTTCACCATGCATCACCGAAAAGTAGATTTCATCGAATGTCACTTCATCATCAACGGCTTCCTCATCCGCATGGTCCGTGATCCGGACTCGACTGTTTCTTATGGCAACAATTAAGTCCTCGATATCCATCCTTATTTTTCCATTCCTGCCGAACGTCAAAAAAATCGGCGGTTGCTATCTGCCTGCCGGTGGATTTTCCTATTATTGCTTCTTTTTTCTTTTCTTTTCTTTTTTTCGAATAGCCGGGTTCTCTGTTAAGGTGCATCATCGCAATAATAAATGCAGTGGACCCCATGTTCCAGAGCAAAGTTGGATGGAGTTAAGTTGAGGGTGGAGTTATGGTGGGATGATGATGATGACGTTGAGGATTCGCGCTTACAGGCCGTGACAACGTTTTGAACCGGTCGTTCCGTCATCCGGCCAAAATTCGGAGGCCTTTGATTCAGCAAACTCGAACGATTCCATCTCGTGCAACCGTTCGAACCAAGTCCGATCCGAGCGACCTTTCTCCCGCTGTTTTATTCGGACATCCTGTACTTCGTCCAGCAGCCGGGAAACGCTTGGATTATTGAGTACATCTCTAAAAAACCGTACTGTTTTGTTTGTTCGATTAGAAAGATAATGTTTGAGAGCCTGAAGGGAACTCACGCCTTTATCATGGTCGTCGATTTCCATGTACGATCCCGGTCTGGGAATCCTGGAGTACCCACAAAACATACGGGCTGAAAGTGGAAAACGAATGGCACCAGCGAGGAAATGAACTCGCGCTTTACGGAAAGACCCCATTTCATAGTGGGCAAAAGCAAGCGGTAGATTCTCTTCCGGGTAGATTAAATGGACATACCTGGCTGCAGCTACGGCCAAATGAAACTCTCGGCTGTTCATATGAACCGGTACGCGTTCGGATGCAGCAGTGATATCTTGGCCACATTCATCTTCCAGTTTGTCACAATAGCCGAGTGCTGCCTTGAAATCCCCGATGCAATTGTAGGTCTGCGCTAAATAGACCAGGGCTCGAATGTACGGTCTGGTTGAGTGATCACGCCAATATCGTTCTTTTCTGATTCGCTTCGGGAATAGCGTACGCCCCACTTTCATGGCTTTTTTAAACCAAGCCAGCGCCTCCTCCAGTTCGTCTCTTCTATAGGCAATAGTCCCCAAGGATAGATACCCCTCTGCAAAATTGTCCCAGCATTCCGTAAGGAGTTTCGAAATCGTTTGAACTTTATCATACTCCCCATTGTTGAATGACATTGACATGTACTCCAACACATCACCCGGAACAACTTTGCGGTTCAACAAACTCTTCCAATAAAAAGGGTCGTCCTGATTCCACTCATTCGGTTCCTGATCCGCTAGTTTGAGACGCCAATCAATCATCTCCCGCAGGTACTCGAGCTCAACACGATGGTCCTGCAGCACTTGAGCCGAAGACATGAGAAGTTGTGGATCCGCCAGGAGCAGCTCCCTTGCAAAATTCACAAGCGCCTCATGAAAATGCCGATCGACTCTCTCTCGCTTATACCCATAGATGTCCGGGAGAGATTCCATGTTCTCTTCAATCCCCGCGTTCAGCGCCTTCCAATTGAAGCGAATGTCTGGAAACTCGTCCTCAAGAGTACGCTGGAACCAATACGCTGACTCTCCAATAGCCGCCTGAGCCTCTGCTTTCGAGTAGATCGTAAAAAGCGTTGTCTCTTGAACATTTTTGCTCTTCGGATCCCGTTTTCCATGAACGATAACAACCTGATTCCCTTTTGTTCTCACACGAGCCATTTCAAAAACCTCCTGTTACCACCTTTTCCGACCTTCCATGCTTCCATGGTACATTTTTTCGCTTTTGCGGGTTTCTGTTGCGCTTTTTCGACCTTCTTGCACAAGTGTTTGAATTGTGCAAATGAAACGGACCCCTTGTTCCAGACCCAAAGCCGAGTTTTCCAACCAGTGGTTGGAGTTTTTGAATGCTTGCGGCCGGATAGTTGTCGGCTCAAAAAGAGGGAGACGAAACGGGGTCTGTCGAAACGAGTGCCGCAGACGGAGCGCAGCAGAATGAGCGCTTTTCTCCAAGCTGATGTTCTGCAGTTCTATATTCTATCTTTCCAATAATCAGGTTTCCTGTGAAGATTTGCGATCGCTACAATCAGGATTTCTTGTTCTCGTATTTGATAAACAACGCCATATGGAAAACGCCGAATTCGACATCGCCTTGCTCGTTTTGAAAAGGGATGCCATGCTTCAGGAAATTCGCCAATCCTATCAAGAGCGTTCAAAACCTCCGTCAGGAAAGCATCTCCAAGACCAGGAACCTCGTAATTGTAATACTGGATGGCTTCATCCAACTCGATTTGGGCAATTTCCAGAAAGAAGATCTTCATTTAGCCTTTACCTGTATTTCTGAAGAACCTCTTCTAAAGATATCGCTTTGATTCCTCCTTGATCGTAGGCAGCAATCCTATCCTCGGCCTCATTTGCCCACAATTCGTCGATTTCCTTATCAGGCTTATCAAGACTGGAAATCAGCTTATCGATGAGTTTTGCCTTTTCGAATGGCCCAAGATTCAATGCCTGTTTAATAATCTCTGAGGTAGTCATTTCGTTATGCCCATGCCTTCCTGTGGCTAAAAATCATTAAGGTGCATCACCGCAATAATAAATGCAGTGAACCCCATGTTCCAGACCAAAATTGGATGGAGTTAAGTTAAGGGTAGAGTTAGGTCCAAATCCAAATGGTGTCAGACACTAGCAATTAAGCTTTTTTGCGCCGCCTAAACACTAATAATTAAAGGGGTTTTACAATTAAACGCTAATTGCTAGTGTCTGACACCATTTCCGACACCATTTCCGACACGACACCATTTCCGACACCATTTCCGTTTGACACCATTGATCCCATAGATCTTTAGGGTGAACTTGGCTGAAAAACAAACGGATAACGGATTGTTCCCCCGACATCCCTGAAAGCATCAAAAGTGAGGGTCGTAAGGCTTTGTTGTATGCAAGATAATACATTTGGGTCATTCAGGGTTGTATTGTTTGCGATAATCTCTACGTTTTTGACTTCGCCCTGCATTCCCACAACAATAGAAACGGCAACCAGACCTGCAAGATTTGGATTAGTTTGCAGCCCGATTTCATAGCACGATCTCACTGCTGGGGTAGCCGATCGGATTGTTCTCTGTATGGACTGTCGATCCGGCGTGATCCGGGTTGTTTTATTTTCATTCTCATCTTCTTCTGCACCGGCATCCGCATATGGATCCACAACATCCACTGGTTCTTCTGCTGCCCATTTTGCCCGAGACGACTCAACATCACTCTGTTCTTGCGAATGCTCTTTCTCGATCTTTTCTTCTTGGTTTGTGCTGTGTGCCGATCTTGGGCCCCTTCTTCCCATACACCCTGCAACAAGCAAAATAAATCCAATTAGAATAACCTTTTTCATTTTCACAATCCTCCCAAAATGGTGTCAGACACTAGCAATTAAGCTTTTCTGCGCGGTCTAACGGCTTAGAATTGCAGCTCAATTGCAACAAAATGCTAATTGCTAGTGTCTGACACCATTTTCCAATTTTCCATTTTTATGGTTATTTATATACCACAAAAGAAGTGAATACAGCGCGGCCGTTGTATAGCCGCAAGCCGGCTTGTCCGGACATATCGCTTATCTGGGAAACGGGAGGAATTGTCAAACTACCTGCGCCACCGGCTTCGTCGAGGTAGATGCAAGTTGTTTCAGAACCATCATAAAACACGTGGATCTTGTGCCATTGGGAGTCCTGGACGGTGGTGTCGATGAAATCGAACATGTTATAAACCCACCCCGACCCGCCTACGTGTCTCCATATGGACAGCGTGTTGTTTGAGCGATTAAAGGTACATACATAAAA
This sequence comes from Myxococcales bacterium, assembly GCA_007131745.1. The sequence continues at coordinate 4,372 of SLPX01000074.1, read as the reverse complement.
ATCCAAATTGTGTCTCGCGAATATTAACCCTGTATAACCGTCGCCTGTATATGCAGGCTGGTCGAAATAAAAGGTCGTTTCCACGGCGTAGGGTTCGTTTGCTAGGATGAGGTCGTGGAGATAGTTGCTGTTGAGCGTTACGGTGCCGCTGTCGCCTATTACCACATCGTTTCCGTATGTCCACGTGCCGCCCAGGGGCGTCCAGGAGCTAGCGTCTTCCAGGAAAGGGTCAAATACAACGATTGAAGAAAGCAGTGAATGGTCTTCCCGATATTCGCAGACATCGCCGATTCCGTCATTGTTGTTGTCTTCTTGGCCGGGGTTGTAGTACGAGGGGCAATTGTCGCAATTGTCGTCTATTCCATCCCCGTCTTCATCATGCCCGGAGAGACAAGCGGAAATGTTGTAAGTGCAGTCAGGGTTGCATGTGACGACACCGCTGCTACGACAACCGAAATCTTCGCAGGTGGTCATGCCGCCCAAGTCGTCACCGTCGCATTCTTCATTGCCGTTGATGATCCCGTCACCGCATTGACCGGAACAACCCGATGTGTCGAACCCTGAGCAATCATCGAGGCAAGCGAGAGTGCCCGAGTAAAAACCCTGGGTTTGACACGTTTCGCCGGCGAGCGCGGAGCCGTCGCAGACTTCAGTGCCGTTGATGATTCCGTCACCGCATTGACCGAAACAACCTGATGCGTCGAAGTCCGAGCAATCATCGAGGCAAGCGAGAGTGCCCGAGTAAAACCCCTGGGTTTGACACGTTTCGCCGGCGAGCGCGGAGCCATCGCAAACTTCAGTGCCGTTGATGATCCCGTCACCGCATTGACCGAAACAACCTGATGCGTCGAAGTCCGAGCAATCATCGAGGCAAGCGAGAGTGCCCGAGTAAAACCCCTGGGTTTGACACGTTTCGCCGGCCAGGTCGGAGCCATCGCAGACTTCAGTGCCCTCCCTTACGTTGTTTCCGCAGACAGGCCCCGGGCCTTCGCAACCCGACGTGTCGAACCAGGAGCAATCTGCCAGGCAAGCAAGGACGCCGCCCTCGAAACCCAGGGATTCGCACGTTTCGCCGGCCAGGTCGGAGCCATCGCAGACTTCCCCCGGTTCCCTCACGTTGTTTCCGCAAATATAGGATGGTTCGTTGTTGTTATTGTTCTGAGCCACCTCTCCTAGGCCGGAGGGATCAAAAGAGCATGCTGTACCCGAAACCCACGCAAGTAGCAGGGCCCATGTAATCAACAGGCTCAGATTCATACAGGTCTTAATGCCGGTTTTCATGAAGCCTTTCTTGACGTGTTTGTATGCAACTGCCGAACATGCCTCTTGTAGATTTGTTGGATCAATGAGCCGGCGAACAATTATTCTCTGTGATTGGTCACGCATTTTCTGTCTCCGCTTCCAAAGTGCTACTCTAACAAAACTTCACATTTATCTTAGCAGCTATTTCTTTGGTCACTAAGGGAAATGGTGTCAGACACTAGCAATTAAGCTTTTCTCCGCCGGCTAACAGCTTAGAATTGCAGCACAATTGCAATAAGATGTTAAGTGCTAGATTATATGGAACGACCGACAACCTTGTCTATATAATAGACTAAAACAAAAAACAGAAAGGAGTCGGTCGTACACACGATGAATACCACATTTATCGGTCTTGGAACAAGTGCCTGACACCATTTCCTGCTCCATTAACAAACCTAAGCAGATCATTTTTTCACGCAACTTTGTCTCCCGCCGTCCGATAATAAATGTGTTAGATGCCAGCAAAGAGACATTTGAGTTGCTTGAGTGGAAAGAATGTCCGGGAAAGATTAATTGCTAATTGCTAGTGTCTGACACCATTTTCAGCAAAAAAGGAGTAGAGATGCCACGGCGGAGACGCTACGACTGGGTAGGATGTAGACATCATGTGATGAACCGAGGTGCTCGGCACGAACCCGTCTTTCATGACGACAGAGCTTGCATAACTTTTATCGATATGCTTTCCGAGATTCCGCAGCGCTATGGACTCTTGATCCACGCCTATGCACTGATGCCGAATCATTATCATCTGTTGGTCGAATCCGACCGGGGGAAACTCAGCCGGGCGATGGCCTTTCTTGGCAGTCGCTATACTCGTTGGGTCAACTCTCGAAATCGGGGCTGGGATGGCGCTGTTTTTCGCGGACGCTTCCACAGTGTAGACGTATCGGTGGAAGCTCACTGGCATTACCTCCCCATCTACATACATCTCAATCCGGTGCGTGCCGGTTTTGCGGCAAACGTTAATCAAGGCCGATGGACGAGCCACCGCGTTTATGCCGGCGTGGAGGCAGTTCCTGAATGGATGACCACGCAGACCCTCTTGAATGATTACGGAGGCGTCGAGGGATATCTCAAGGCATTGGACGAGTTTGTGATTGGCCGGCGGGAGGTGCCGGAACATTTCGATCGGGTTTCATTGAACCCTTATGTCAGGGTTTCTGCAGTGCAGGCGGGATGCTCCTCTCTGGGCGGATCCACTCCAACAAGCCATGATGTTCTCCGGGCGGTGGCCCGAGTTTGCGGGGTGCAGAAGAAAACTCTCAAGCAAACGCAGAGAGGACGTGTTGGTAACATGCCGAGAAAGCTCGCCGCATACTGGCTTGCCGTGGGTGCAGGGCTGAAAAACACCGAAACCGGCGCACTGATCGGCATGCACCCTGTAAGGGTGAGCCAGGCGGTCCGTGAAGTCCGCAGGAAAATGCATGGAAAAAACAGTCTCGGCACACTTATGGCCGAGTTGGAGCAGGAAATGGGAAATGGTGTCAGACACTAGCAATTAAGCTTTTAGACTCCCTCGAAACCCCTGTGTTTACAGTGTGTTCGCTGCCAATGGCTGGTTCGTTTTGCCTGTAAGCCATATAGAAGGCTCCTCGAAAAAGTTGTACGGTTTTAGAAAAAAAAAGAACAAAGAACCAACAACTAAACGAGGAGGCCTAAATGGGACTTTATGGTGAAATCGACTTAGATAGCAACAAAAACGTGATTGCGATTTTTGACTAAAAAGATCACGTTGAGTTTAAAAAGCCTTTGCAAAACAACATCGGAATCATTCGCAAACCACTGGAACCAAATCGGGAAGGTCTTGTCGGTCTGGCAGTGGGATCGCCTATCGACTCGCACTGGCTCGTGGATGGGCTAATGGCGCTGGGCGCACACGTTTTGTGGTCTATACGGCTCCTCTTTCAATAGATGGCTCACAAGCAATTTGAGATAGAACAACGGTAGAAACCATTCAACACCTTCAGGTTGTGTCAGTACATAAGAGCAAATCAGCACGGCGCCGCTGTACGCAGTGACCGCAACGGGCCGTTGAAGATAAAGGGGAACAGCCAGTATCAACAGCGTAGAGCAGAGCATGTATCCGCCCGCCACCATTATCCAAACGATGTTGAATTCAAGGTACAGCGCAGAGACAATCAACAAGTGAAACAGATGCAGGGAAACGAAGCCGAAATGGTGCAGGAAATTTCGCCCGGCGCGATGATACCAACGCTTGGCGCTTGATGTGGCATTGGTAACGACGCCCCCGGCGATGTCGAGAGCCAGTAAGGAACAAGCCGCATATTGAACCCATGACCAACTTTTGGTCACAAGTGTCGCGTACACCGGTGCGGCGATCCCGGCGAGGGCGGCTATGCCGAATTGCAGCGCCAGTTCGGCTTTTGTCGCACCCGGGCCGACGAATTTGTCCAGCGCTCCTGCAATACCGCTTCTAGGAGGCGGCGTTTCCCAATTTGCGTTCATGGAATATCCTCTTTCAGCGATTGAGAAATAGCTCCCTGGTGCCGATGGATTATATCGGAATCAGCACCCAACCGCCGGCGAATCCATACCCCACATTGGTGCAGCCCGCAAGACATCGTCAGGCCGGCCCAGCATGCTGCATGGAGTTTGTTTCGGTTCAATGTTTTCGTCTTGTCCAGATTGATAACATGAGTGGCGTCCGGCCGGATACACCCGAGGGTGCCGTCTTAAAGATTGATTTATCGCCGGGGATTACGGCGACGAAAGGGCAAAGGAGCCATTCAACGGTGGTTGGAGCGCGCAAGAAGAGCGCCAAACACCGTTGGTCTGCCGCCCTCTTTTATCTCTTCCGCCGTTCGCCCAACAACACGCAATCATTGGGTTTTCGTCCGCTCAAAAAAGCTTAATTGCTAGTGTCTGACACCATTTCTATCCATTTTATTTCCATTTCAATGCGTTGTCTGGTATTTTGGACGGACGTACAGAGCGACAGAAAAACGGTGGCGATAATGAGGAGATATGCCTCGTGAACCAGGAACAACCATCTGAAGACCGGGATTCTCTGGTTGGGAGTGCTATAGGGAACTATCAAATTATTTCCCGG
>SLPX01000244.1 GCA_007131745.1 Myxococcales bacterium | reverse complement strand
GATCGATGTGGGATCAGTTGGTGTAGGCCAAGGCTTCCAGTTGCCGGCGAAGTTCGGGGTCGACCTGCGCTCGGGAGGGCTTGAACCGTCTTCTGGAAACCGCGCCGGCAAGACGGTGGGATTTGTTCGGTATGGCGAGCCCCTCACCCAGCATCACTTCACATGTGCGAAGCGCAATGGTTTTGGTTTTGGACAGGTCTGATTTTTCTCCCGGGTCTTCTTGCAGGTCGTAAAGTGTTTTGCCTTTGCGGTGGAAATGAAGCTTGTAACGGCCAACGCGCACGGATTTGCCCTCGCGTTTGAGTCTGACAGTGCGGGGGTGGCGGGTGAGTTCCCCGATGACATAGGTGCTCTCAGCCGGTTGTGTTCCGTGGATTACGGGCCACAGCGAGATGCCTTCGGCATCGGTGATTTGAGGCGCTCCCAGGATGTCGAGCATGGTGGGGACCAGATCCACGAGTTCCACCGGAGTCTTCACCTGTTGGTTCTTTTTCAGGAGCTTCGGGTATCGCAAGAGGAACGGGCTCTTTATTTGTTCTTCATACAGGGAATGACCGTGACCCAGGTCGTCCCGTTCAAAGAGTTCTTCACCGTGATCCGTGGCCACCACGAGCAGGGTGTCGTCGAGTACGTTCATTTTTTTGAGTTCATCGATGAATTTTCCCATGTAATGGTCGTGATAGGTGATTTCCGCGTTGTACAGCGCCACCGTGTATTTTTTGTCGGTTTCGTCTAGTTGAATTCTTCCGGCCTGGAAGTTCTTTGTGTCCTGGCCGGTGACCGCGTCTCCAAGTTTGCCCCTGTATTCGCCGTCAAAGTATTTTGCCAGGTATTCGGGCGGCACGGCATAAGGAACATGTGGGTCGATGGTTTGGATGTAGAGGAAGAAGCGTCCGTTGGATTTGTTTTCTTTCACCCATTTCGCAGCGTCTCGGTACACGTGGTCGGCTTCGGTCGGGAGGTCCTTGCGCGCGTAGTTTAAAAAGTGGTCCCAACCTCGCTCGAATCCGAAGTTGTCCGACACGAAAGCGTTAGTAGTGAATCCCGCGGTTGTAAAACCGTGTGTTTTGAGGTGCTCGGAAATCAACGGGACGTTTTCCGGAAGTTTGCAGCGGTATCCCACGGTATTGTGCGTGCGTCCGTAGAGAGAAGAGAACAAGGTGGCCATGGAGGGTTTTGTCCAAGGTGTGTTTATGTAGGCCTCTGAAAACCAGGTCGACTCCCGGGCGAGTTCTTCCATGGCAGGGGCTTTCACCTTGCTTTCCGGGTTGAACGGGGAGTAAACGTCCTGCCGTGCGGTGTCTATCACAATGAATATCACGTTTTGCGCCCTGTCACCCGGCGGGATGACGGGAGGTTGGGTCCGGGTTCCCTTGCGCATTATTTCGGGTTCGCCCCAGCCCGCGATCCCGTCATTTTCTTCGGATCTTGTTTGGAACACGATCCTTGCGGGATGTCCCGCCCAATCCGCCAGATTGATCTTCGCTGTTTGCCAAGTTCCGTCGTTTGCTTTTTCTTTGAAGATTTCTTTTTCACCGTTTTTGTCGGACGCCAATTTTACCGTGAACTCGGTTTCGGCTTTTGCTCCGTAGTCAAAGACCAAGAATGAGTTTTCAGGGATCTCCATATGAAAGACATACGATCTACGGTTTGTTCCGGTTAAACTCCTCATGGGCCTGTCCAGGTTTATTGTGTCGGTTTTAGGTTTCACCGGTGGGGTTTCTTCCGAACCCCCGGGTTTGGTTCTGAGCCATATCCAGTCGATATCCGCGGCCCGGCTCTTTTGCTGCGAATAACTGAACGAAATTCTCTGAAACCCCTTTTCCAGGTTTTGTTTCAGCGGAAAGACGACGTTTGTCCATTGTTCAGGGATTTTTCTTTGCCCTATAATGCCCTTGTTTCCTGAGAGGGTAAGAGCCTGGTTGGGCGTTTTCGACCGGATGCGCATGACGATTTCTGATATTCCGCCTTCAAAGTCGAAAAACTCCAGCCGGGATCGCGGTCCGCTCGGTTGAAAAAGGACTTCATCTTCTGATTCAGGATCCGGCCACCCGGTGCGCCATCCGCCGCGGGTGTACTTGTGAGCATCGCGGGTACCCATGTCGATAAAAACGCCATCTCGGCGAAGCTCGGCTCTGGGAGCTTCCTTTAGAAATGAGCGAAGGGTGTAATGAGTCAATCTCGGGGATTGATCCTTCTGTTGCGCAGCGGAAGGGGCAACATCCCCGGCCGGATCGGTTTTCTTTTCCGTTGTTTTCCGGGATCCGCATCCGGCGGACATGAAACACAACAAGAACACGGTGTTTAAGATTTTGAATGTGCAGGAACTGAAAATCATCATCAAAAATTCTCGCTTTCGGTTTTGCTTTTATTCGGCCATTGTTCGATCGGTTTCAATGTTTTTGCCGATTCATGCTTTTTCTTGATAACCCATTTTGCAGAAAATCATTCCCGGGTGCCGGTTCCGGGATTACGCTAGGTACATGGGGCTTCCTGCCGCGTCCTCAGGCGGATTGATGTCAAAGAGCTTCAAAATCGTGGGCCCCACGTCGAGCAATCGAAGATCATCGCGGTATGCACCCCGGCACGCTGGGCCGCGGTAGATGAAAACGCCGTCCATGGCGTGATTCGCGTCGTCCGGCCCCGTGTCGTTACAGTCTACGAAGATGTCCGGGTTGCCCACGCTGCCGATCGCCCTGTAGCGAAGATTTCCGGGATACAGCATGAGATCAGGATAATCCCCCAGCCCTTTTCTTTCGGGCGATATTTCATCCGGTCTCAGGACCTTGTTTCCGATCGGAGTGTCCGAATCTTTTTCATTTACAACCTGAAGCTTGGTGGAAATTTCCCTCAACAGGTCTTCGTATCTTTCGGGAGAAACTCTTCCCTGCGGTTCTCTGCCTTCCAGGTTTATGAAGATCCTTGCATAGTAACCTCCCCACGCCCATGCTTTTGTGGCTGACCAGTCGACCATGGATTCGTCGAATTTAGTCGGGTTTTCCGGTTCTTTTTTCAGGGTGAGCAACCCCTGAAGCCGAAGCCAGTCATTGATGCAAAATCCGCCGGCCATGGGCTGGGCGCCGTGGTCCGAAACAACGAAGACGTGGGTGTCCGCGGGAATCTTTTCCAGGAGGCCGGCGAGTTTGCAATCCAGGAGTTCGTAATATTCAACGATAGCATCTTTAAACGCACTGTTTTTTTCGTAAAACCGATGCGTTGGGTCCGAGTATTTCCAGAAAGCATGGTGCATCCGGTCGGGGCCGATTTCCACCATCATTGCAAAGTCGGTGGGGCGGGTACGTATAAGGTATTCAAAGACATCGAACCGCATGCATGTCATCTCGCGGATATCTTTCAGGATGCGGTTTTTGTCTTCTGAACGGAAATCATCTACGTCCAGTCGGTATTCTCCGACCAAATCTTCGATTTCATCCCGTATCGGGTCCGGGTAAGTGTAGATGGATTGGTTTGAAGGGGCCAGGAAACCGGACACCATGTAGCCGTTTACCGGTTTCGGCGGGTAGGTCTGGGGAACGCCCAACATCCCGGTGGAAAAACCGTGGTCATTCAGATGGTCCCAGATCCTGGGCTTTTTTACATGGCCGGAAAAAGCCAGGTACCGGTCATGGTAACTGCCCAGTCGCCTGTGGCGGAACCCGTACAAGCCGAGTTGGGCAGCGTTGTAGCCGCTGGTCATGCAACTCCATGCTGGAATTGTGATAGGCGGATCAACACTTCTGAGAGGTCCCCAAACACCTTCGGACATCAAAAGATCTAACGTGGGGAGACGATGTCTCCATTTCTCAAAAACCAGCTCGGGCGCGAGGCAGTCGAGGCCTATGACCATTACCTTTAAGTTTTTTGCTTTTTTCATTTCAATGCTCTTCCCATTTTTCACAATGGTCAAAGTTCAATTCCCAGCCGTCGACCGAGAAGCACGGCCGCGCCCATTGATATGAGCAGCCAGTATCCCCACCAAGGCAGTCCGGCCCATCGCCGGTTGTTTGGAGGGTGGCGGACCGAGATCATTTTAATCGGCCCGCCCGGCCGAAGCGGCGGTTCAGTTGTTTGAGACCACAACAATGCAAACCCTGCTGTCCTTGTAGGGCTCCATGTCCGAGGATCAGGAGTCGCCGCGAGTCTTTTTTCGACCCTGCTTTGACCTGTATTCAGTACAAGTGTATGGTTGCCGGGTTCGGTTATCACCGTGCGGATGTAAAGTGTTTTTTCATCTTCCACGAAAAGCCGGGGCGCGGTGACAAGCACCGATTCGTTTGAATCCATATCTATTCGGATATTGCGGGCGGTTTTTTCATTGTCCACTTGGATTTTTACCAGCACGGGTTCTCCGATCGGAAGACCAGTCTTGCCGTATCGCATGTCCATGTGAAGAAGCATAAGGCCCATGGGCGGTCCAATTACTACAAATGCGGGCAGCATAAGCGCCAAGTGAACGGTGGTCCATCCCAGCATGCGGGCGGTCGCAGCAGCGACTCTCGCAGGCGAATCAAGGTACAGCCTTACTTCATAGATCGCCGCGGTCATGCGGTCTTTAGCGATCCGTATTTTCGCCTGGGGGGTTGTCTTTCCGAAAACCCATAGCATTGCGATCCCGGTAACCACGGAAAGAAGGGTTAGGCCGAGCATGGGATCCATTGCATCGAAAGGGGCGAGGGAGATCCTTATTACGCGATGAAGTATGTGAGCGACGCGGGTCATCTTATGTTTTCCGGTTATTCGATGTAGCCCAGGCCCCTGAGGCGTTCTTCCACCTTGGCGGGATCGGTATCCGGATCTTCGTACGCGCCGAGCCCCTTTTCAACGAGGTGTTGGATCAACTCTTCTGCCGATGAATAGCCGGCCGCGTCCGAGGCATTTTTCACCTGGTCGTACATTTTTTTGGAATCCGGTTTTATGCCGAGGGATTTCAGGCCCCTGCGGACAAGGCTTTGGGCCAGTTCATCTCCGTTTTTGTATCCATGACGGGATGCGGCCTCCCGTACTCTGGATTTCAACGCTTTGGGCGTCTTGATTTTGGCCATGTCTATTATTTCTCCTTTGTCTCCTTTTCGAAAAGATTCTTTCCGATCATTCGTCCGGGAGGATCGATGTCAAAAAATTCCAGCACGGTGGGGCCGATGTCCACCAACGCCGGGTCCGAGTGATCCGTTCGCATCGTGCTCAGGAAAACACCAGGTACCAGGGCCGGATCCATGGAGTGATCACCGCTCCACTTGTCGGTGTTCCTTTCCAGCACGTTTTCCGTCATCCCGCCGACCGCGGATTCGCCTGCGCATCGGTATCCGCGGTTGTATCCCACGATCATGTCGGGAGCGTTATTTCCTGCTTCCCGGATCGGCAGGATAAATGTCCTGGTGACCACTTGTTGTCCGTTTTCGGGATCTCTGAAATTCCTGAGCTGATTGCCGATGCGGTTGAGTACAGCGGTCCTTTCGGATCGGGGTACAGTGCCGTGCGGCTCTCTGCCTTCAAGATTTATGTAGAGTCCGTTCAGCCCCATTCCGTATGCTTGCGTCCGGGACCAATCGATGTAGTCCAGCGGCCCTCGCATTTTTCCTTCCATCGCGGCCTTGGGTGTAAGCCAGCCTTGTTGCGCAAGCCACGTGTTAAGTCCGAAATTTCTTGAGCAGTTTGCAAAACCATGGTCCGACATGATTATGAGTTCGGTGTTCGGACGCATCGTATCCAGCACTTCACCCACGACTTCATCCATTCGCGTGTAAAGGCGGTATATGGGATTATCGTCCGTTTCGATGAAATGTTCGGATTCCGGATCAAGAGTTCTCCAGAACATGTGGCTCACCTGGTCCGTGGATGAAAAATAGACGAACAAAAGGCCTCCCCTGAAACGCTCCAGTTCGGTCCTGAGCATCTGCACCCGGTTTTCCAGGATTTGTTCGGCCAGTTCAAGGAACTCAGCGTCTGTGAAAACATCTGATTCAAAAGCCTTTGTGTCTTCCGCCATGCCCTGCGTGTAGAACCGGCCGACGTGTTCCGCCAGGTCCCGGCTGTATGACGGGGGAGTGGAAACAGGCATTGAGGGTTCCATAGGATCGATGTTGACTGGGCTCAGGTACACGGTAGTTCGGGGATGCACGCTTTTAACGTAGAATCGCACTATGCCCGGAATGGAACCGGCCAACAGGCCCGGCGAAAAATTCACTTGTATCCAATCCGACCATTCCGATTCCGCCAGCATGATTTCATTTTCCTGAACTCGTATCAAAACCACCGGTTCTGTGCGGTCTCGTATGATTTCTACCGGTATATTGATCGGCCTGGACAGCCTGTCCATCGGATTGGGCGGACCTTGAACAATGGTTTCAGCGCGGTTGCCTCTCGTGAACCCGAGTTCGTGAAAGATACCGCCTTGAAGATTCTTTTCCGCCCACCCAGGGTCGTCGCTCCAGAGTTGGAAGGTTCCGTAAGTGCCCATGAGATCCGGGGTTCCCATTCCCGAAAGTACCTTTGCCCGGCCCTCGGGCGGGAAGTGAGAAGGAAGTTTGACTACAACGGCCGGGATTTTCTTGTCGACCAGATACTCCCAGAAAGGGCGACCCTTTCTGAGCAAGGTTACGCTTCCGGAACTCAGCGGCAAAACCCAGTCGCGGATTGTCAGGGTATACTTAGGCGGCTCGGTCCGGGATGTCGACAGGTAGGGGGACATGGTTTGAAGATCCCGGTGAATGAAATCGTATATTCCGTGGCCCGATGGGTCCATTCCTGTGATGAAATCGGCCCACGCCACCGGGCTTTGCGGAGGGGTGCTCGTTCCGAGCGGAACAAACGTCCCGTTTTCGGCCATGGCCTGCATTCGCGGGGTGAGGCCCCGGCGAAAGCATTCTTCGAGAACCAGGGGGTCCAGTCCGTCCAGCCCGAGGATGATAATCCCTTTGGGATGAGAACTGAGTTTGGGCACATCTTCTCCGCTGCACCCATGGGATGATATAGACAACGCGGCGAGTGCAATGAGAACCGCGACCGCGGCGTCTATGCACGTCTTTTTGCCTGAATGAAACGGGGTTTTTCCGAACCCTGTGCTAATCATTATCTGCTTCGCTTTCTTGCACGTCTACATCACCCGCAATATTTCGGCTCAGGTCCTCACCGTCCATGTACGCGGGCTTGGGAATGCCGAACATGGAAAGCACGGTCGGCGCGATGTCGATTATGCAGGGCCGTCGGCCATTTGCATCTAAGCTGTGGTTCGTGAAAAGAACCCCCGGGACCAGAGCGGGATCGATGCAATGATCCCCACTCCATGCTTTTTCATTGTCCTCGAACACCGGGCCTTCCACACAACCCTTTGCTCCGGCCCAAGAAGCGCGGTACCCTTCTGCGTATCCTGCTACGATATCCGGTGCCTGAGCTTTGTACGGGCCCGAATAAATATCTTGCGCGGTGTATGCTTTACGGATCGCAATACTGTTTTCGCCTTCCGGTCCGTTTGCATCTTTAAGACCGCTCAGCTTGTCGGCAATCTCTCGAGCCAGTTTGTCCGCTTCTGCTCCCGGTTCCACTATGCCCCGGCGTTCCCTGTTTTTCCTGTTCAGGTAAATGCCGGCAAGGCCGATTGAATAGGCCCGGGTTTTTTCCCAGTCGACACCCCGGAGCCACTCCTTTGAGCCATCGCTGTTTTTTTTCAGCACCAGATATCCGTTTTCCTGCAGCCAGGCGTTCAGGTTCACGCCTCTACGAAAAGCTTTGAATCCATGATCTGAGAGAACAATCAAAAGGTTCTTTTTGTCTTCAATGTTTACCATCTTGAAAACTCGCCCGATCATTTCATCCATGCTTTCGTACACCGCGTCGACAGCCAGGTGCGAAGGAGCGTTGCGGAAACGGGTGGCTCCATGATTGTCCGCAACGGTCTTGCTTTCTTTGTTCTCAGCCTGTTTCATGAACATGTGCTGTACGCGGTCGGTTGCATCGAACACACAGGCGACCAACCCCTTGCGGGTCCGCTTCAGCATTTCGAAAAACATGCGTTCCCGTTCTTCGTGGATGTCCGCGGTTTGCTCTAGAAAAGCCCGGTCGTCTATGATGTTTTCGTTTCGGGCCCACGTGTCTTCGGCCAAACCCAGGGTTGCGAAAACTCCTGTCAACTTGGAGAGAAAAACCGAAAAATAGGAAGGATGCGAAATGGGCATTGCGGGATTTTCAGGGTGCAGGTTCAGCGGTGTTACATACAGCCTTACATGAGGTTCCGTCGCAAGTAACCGAAAACGGCATGCTCCCCTGATCTTGATGGACGCAAGAGTGCGAAACTCCAGTTTCACCCAGGGGGTATATTTATTTAATGTTGCGGACACGGTTTCTTTTCCGATCCGGATTTTGAAACCGTCGGATGCGCGGGTTAGGGTAAACTCCAGGGTAAGGGGTTTGTTTTCGCCCCTCATGGGGTCATCCGGCCCTTCTATGATTCCTTTATAAACTCCGTTTTCGTCTGAAAGTCTTCGCGTCCTTCCTTCGCTTACAGAACCTGTGTTTTCTTTGGTTTCGGTCGTAAAAAGGGTGTAAGTCCCCTGGGTGCCGAGCAGATCAGGGGCGCACATAGCTGAAAGGAGGGTTCCTCCGAATTTTTCAGGCGGAAAGGTTATGGGTACGCGCAGGATGGAACACGGAACGCGGAACTCGGAGAGAACCTTCCAAAAAGACCGGCTTCGTCTGAGGAGGGTGATCTCGGGTTTACCCAGCGGAATCTTGAACCGTCCGATTGAAAAGCTTCGTCGTGGCGGAGAAATTTTCGCGGATGAAAGGACGGGAAGATACGAATTAGGGTCCGGCGCCAAGAAATCGAATATTGAGTGTTTGCAAGGTTTGGCGCCGGTGGCGAATGAACTCCACGCTACCGGCGACATGGCGGGGTAAGTGGTGTCGAGTTTGTGAAATTTTCCCTGGTTCTGCAATCTCTTCAGGTTGGGCAGACGGCCTTCGGAAATCAAACGGCTTGTACGCTCGGGGTCCAGGCCGTCGAGACCCACGAT
>SLPX01000285.1 GCA_007131745.1 Myxococcales bacterium | reverse complement strand
TCGGGTTGTTCTGAGAGTATTGGCTTTGATTGTCTTGATGGTGGCGGGTTTCATGCTCGTTCCCGCGTCGATAGCCTTGTATTTGAACGAATACCGGGAAATGTCGGCTTTTTTGATAACGATCGCTATAGCGGCCATTGCTTCGGCCGCGGTTCTTTATTTTTTGCGCGGGTCGAAAAACCTCAAGCTATCCACGAGGGGCAGTTTTCTCGTAGTCGGCTTGAGCTGGATTTCAGCGTCATGTTTCGGCTGCCTGCCGTTTTTTATATCAGGTAGAATCCCCCGATTGGCCGACGCGTTTTTCGAAACCATGTCGGGTTTTACGACTACGGGGGCTTCGATTCTTTCCCATATTGAAGCCATGCCCCGGTCCCTTCTTTTTTGGCGGTCCATGACGCACTGGCTGGGAGGAATGGGCATCGTGGTCCTTACGGTCGCGGTTCTTCCTTTGCTGGGAATCGGCGGATACAAGCTGCTGAGCGCGGAAGCTCCCGGTCCCACAGCGGAGAGAATCACCCCGCGCATCACCGAGACAGCCAAGATCCTCTGGTTCATTTACCTGGGGTTGACGGTTTGCCAGACGCTCTTGTTGATGCTGGGAGGAATGGACCTTTTCGATGGTTTGACTCATACTTTCGGCACTCTTGCAACCGGGGGGTTTTCTCCGAAAAACAAGAGTGTCGGGCATTATGATTCCGCGTACATCGACGGGGTGATCACCTTGTTCATGCTCCTGGCCGGCATGAATTTTATTTTGCATTTCAAGCTGCTCAGGGGGAGGTTCCGGGATGTTTGGAAAAACGCGGAACTGAAAGCATACCTGGGGATTTTTATCTTAACATCGATCGTTATCACGGTTTTTTTGTGGGGGACTTTTTCTATCAGCCCGTTTCGTTGTCTTCGCTATGCCTCGTTCCAGGCGGCTTCGATCCTTACAACTACGGGCTATGCGACCACGGACTTTGCTTTGTGGGTGTTTCCCGCGCAGATGGTACTGGTACTTTTGATGTTCGTGGGAGGATGTTCGGGTTCCACCGGCGGAGGCATAAAAGTCATAAGGATAATAACCTTGTTCAAGCAGGCCGTCCTGGAGATGAAACGCCTTGTCCGCCCCCGTGGGGTTTACCACATGAGCGTGGGGGGGAAATCGGTGCATTACAAGATCGTTCACATGATCTCGGGTTTCTTTTTTCTTTACATTCTGGTCTTGCTGGCGACTTTTTTTGTCGTGGCTTCCTCGGGGATGGATTTCACCACTTCCATGACGACTGCACTGGTAACAGTGGGAAACATAGGTCCTGGTTTCGGAAGAATAGGTCCCTCCCAGAACTATGGATTTTTTCCCGATTACGTAAAAATATTTCTGAGTTTTGCAATGCTTGTGGGAAGGCTGGAACTGTACACCGTCTTGGTGCTGCTTACCCCCGGATTCTGGCGGGATTGACGGCCCTTACATCCCTTACACCCCTTACACCCAGGAGTTGTTCATCATCTCACCGAGGCCTCCTATGCCTGGTATGATGTAGTGGTTTTCATTGAGACCCTTTTCTTCGCTCCACCGCTTTCCCGGACGTTCCAATAATACATCCCGCGGCGAAAGCCCGCGATCAAGTCGCAAAGAAACGATATGAACGGACGGGTATGCTTCGAGCAATGCTTTTAAATATTCCGGAGTGACGATGAGGTGCAGCAATACTACGCGCTGTGGTCTGCCGGATTCCTTTCTTTCGTAACAACGAAGAACTTCAAGAATCGAAGATCCGGTGGCGCCCATCGGATCAGGTATGAACAGCACAGTGTTTTCGATGTCTCCTCCTATTTTGCACCCTGATATGCAGGCGCCCGTCACCTTGCCGGCTTTGTCTGTTTCGCGGTTGATCATGAAATGATCCCTCCGCACGTTGGCCGGTTCGAGGATGAGATTCAAATTGTCGTAAAACAACCCCGCTGGCAAAAGCCCGGCTCTTGCCAACGCGGCCACCACCACTCTGGTGTCTTTTTTCGCCACGGGACCCTGCCATACTGCCTCGGGGTTTGCGTCGATAAGCCGCGTTTCCACCTGTGTGTCCGTAAGAGGGAGATGTTCCGAAACAGCAACATGGAAAAGCACTCGATAGAGCATTTTAATCAGGTGGTTTACGGCCGGTTGGGACGTATTCTTGTCGCTCAGCGCAGCCAGCAGGGTGAAGCTGTATGGGTCGTTCAGGATACGGACACGGGGGCCGTAATCATGGTCGATTTGCCGGAAAACCTCAATTCCGGATTCATGACCCTGTGTTTTCTTGTATTCCATATCCGTCATGTTTTGTCTCCCTTTGATATTCAGCCCTCATACCAGCATGGAAGGCGGGGGTAAGTCGTTGGAAGGTTCCGGTTTGACCGCTATGATTCCTTGCCCCGTTCGACCGTTGATTATAGCGGTCAAGGGGGTTTCCAGGCGGACATGTCTGATGAAATCGGTTTCCTGTATAGCTGGTTTCGAATCCAGCCAGTTCCAATCCACGAAACTGTCTCCTTTCGGCGATTCTGCAACGGCCCCCGGTGGAATTGTGAAATAGCCGATCCCCAGTGATGTCATGTTGTGGAAGAAATGGGTTCCCTGGGAGGGATCCACAGCGTAGTTTTCAGGTGAAGCCTCAACGATGATCACCGCGCCGGATATTTGTTTCCATTCAACCGGAATGCCGAGCCAGTGGTCGTTGGATCCCCAGCGCCCAGGCCCGATCAACACGTAGCTGCGTTCTTCTTCCAGTAACCTATTGTTGAACGCGCCTACTTCTCCGGCTATTTGCGGTGTTCTTGCGGGATCGAATGTGCCGTGTTTGACATAGACGACATCGCGGATGTCGGTTCTGCGTCCGTGCCCGAGAGCCTTTTTCGAACGGACGATATGCTTCTCTTGTTCCCAGCCGTCTTCAGGAATGTCTGAAACACCATCCATCGTGACAATGGGTCGAACCTGAAGAGCGTACAAAGTCGGGTCTTTCTTTCTCGGACCGGGAAGGCCCCAATCCCCCATGTCGCACGCGAATTCTATTTCAACATCCGTGCCCATGCCGCGGGACGCCATCTTGAGTAATTCATCCAGCGCCGGCGCCAGTGGTATGGTCCTGTGTTTCAGGATATTGTTGAACGTAACAACCCGTGGGCCCTTGACCGTCAAACTTTCCGTTATGATATCGTCTTCAGGATTATATACTGATACGGCCGGACCCAGGGTGCCGTCCGATTCAGCGTCTTCCAACTTGCACAGAGTCAGATTGTGACCCGGATGGGACCCTCCGACAGGGAAAACCCGGTTCATGTCGAGTGCATAGAACTCTTTCTGCGAATTCTGCACCATTAGCCGTGGAACCGAGAACTGGGGTTGTACTTCAGGATACCTGGGACAGAACCTTACAAAGGAACCGCCGGATACCACCATCTGGCCTAAACCCAGGACCATCTGTACAACTCCGTCACGGGGTTTCTGAGGTCCGATCGGGTAATAGTTGTAAGATTGGCCTACGCCGGCGAAGTGGGGATAGAACCTGTTTTCGTATTGGTTGCCGATGAGTTGCTGAACCACGACCGCCATTTTTTCTTCTTCGCTTGGAATGTGAGCGTTGGCCGTATACACTTTTGCGTTTGCGAAGAAGGTGGTTGCATAGACATACTTGATCGCAAGCAGGAGTTGGTTCAACCTGACATCCCTATCGGGATCGTTGTTGGGAACCATGACGGTTCCATAAATCCCGGCGAAAGGATGGAGCATGTTGTCTTCCAGCAGGCTGGATGAACGAACCGCCAAGGGATAACGAACCTTGTCTACAATGATGCGAAGGTATTCCTTTGCCCATGAAGGCATGCTGCCGGCCAGGAAAGTGCGGGTTATACTGTTGTCGTCATGGTCCTTGTTGAAAGCCATTTCATACAGATTGTTCGACGACATGAAATCGTCGAACGCTGTGGTGGTCAGAACGAATGTCTGCGGAAGCTGCGTACGCATGTCTCCACATCGGCCGCGGCACGCGTCCGATGACAGGAGGAAATTCAAAAAAGCAATGCCTCGTGCCTTGCCTCCCATTGAACCTTCACCCATTCTGTAGACAAGCGAATCGAACTCAATCTGCTTTCGATGAAAATCAGCGATGATTCCTGCGCCCACACTTTCTCTGAGGGTTTTGAGTTCTCCCAGCATGTGGGCTCTCAATCCTTCGATGTCTGTGAAACTGTCTTTTTCCGTTTTTGCCCACTTTTCAGCAAGAACGAATTCACTTCGAGCCATCAACCAATTGGAAAAGTGGTTTCTTTCGGCGTGATATGCCAGGGATTCCGCCGGAGCATTTCTGATACATTCCTCTAGTTCCTGGGTGTCTGTTGCACGCGATATCACCGTGCCGTCCGGCAGCTTAAAGACAAAAGCTCCGAACCCAAGGTTTTCGCTCAAAAAATGCCTAATTGTATCGTGAAGGTCCGACGAGCTCTTGTTTACGAAAAAGACCTTGAGTTTATCCGCATGGGACCGATACTTTTCTTCCGAACTTTGAAGGAGCAGGGGAAGATCCTTGTTTCCGGACCGCAATTCCTTGATGAGCTTCAACCCGGCCTCGGGATCGTGTTTGCCGTCTTTGGGAAAACCCACGTCGCAGATCACTCCGAGCAGGTTGTCTTTGTATCGGTTCGCCAAGCTTATTGCTTCATTGTAATTGGTCGTGTGAATGACCTTGGGTCTTGTACGCATCCGCATAAGACGTTGGAGCCGGTTCATGCCTTCAGCGAAAAGCGATTGAGACTGCTTCATCAGTTCAGGGTACAGAACAGAAAGAAAAGACGAATAGTAACGAACCGAATCCTCTACGATCAGGATCATCCTGAGGTCGGCGCATTCGATGTCATTGTCCAAGTTCTTTCGGTCTTCAATGGTTTTTATCATGGACAGAAGAATCTTCATGTCTCCTGTCCATGCAAAGACATCGTCAATGGCCTTGTTTTGTTCAAAGCTGTGAAGTTTTTTCAGATCCGTGTTGTCGAAGGCCAAAACGACGACAGGCCGGTCCCACGCCGCTTTCTTCGAAAGCTCCGCCAGTGCTTCGACGTCCATTTCGGTCAGCCTCGCGACGATAAGCACCATGTCGTAACGTCGCGACTCCATGACCTCTTCAATATCGTCACTGAGCGGATTGACGTGGGTAAACCGGGGAGCGCTCGAAAGGCTCAGTTCCTTGTATTCAAGAAATATCTGTTCTGTCAGGTGCCCGTCTTCCTGGAGAACGAATGCATCATAGAGAGATGATACCAAAAGCACCTCTCTGACACGGATCGGCATCAGATCATTGTATCGGTTGAAACGGATTTTCGGACTTCGGACCATTGAACCTCTTTTTTCCAAGGAGGGAGACGGAGACCCGGTGATTCCGTTTCTATGGGGATCGGAATGCCGGATGGAATTTCCTTGTACAAAAGGCCTACAGGACTCCGTGGTCTATCATGGCGTCCGCGACTTTTATGAAGCCCGCGATATTTGAGCCGTTGACATAGTTTACGAAGTCTCCCTTTTTGCCGTGTTCCATGCAAACCGAATGGATGGACTTCATGATTTGCTTGAGCTTTGTATCCACTTCTTCCGCGGTCCAGTTAAGGCGCATGCTGTTTTGGGCCATTTCCAAACCGGACACGCTGACTCCACCGGCGTTTGCCGCCTTGCCCGGGCCGTAGAGCAGTTTGTTCTTGATGAAGACATCGATCGCTTCGGGGCTGCACGGCATGTTCGCTCCTTCACACACGCATTTGCAACCGTTTTTCAGAAGCGTTTTAGCGTGTTCTTCATGAAGCTCGTTTTCGCACGCGGTCGGCATTGCGATGTCGCAGGGGATATCCCATGGCCGCTTGTTCGGAATCCATTCTGTTTTAAACTTGTCCGCGTAATCTTTTGCGGGTTTTCGATACACGGTCCACAGATCCATCAGGAACTACAGCTTTTAACACTTAATCCCTTCGGGATCGTGAACGCAGCCGTACTCGTCTCCTATGCTGACAACCTTGCCGCCCAGTTCATTAATTTTCTCTATGGCATAGGTTCCAACATTTCCGTAGCCCGAGATTGTGACCGTTTTACCTTCAACGGAGTCGCCCCTTGTCTTGAGCATTTCCTGCGCGAAATACACAGCGCCGTACCCGGTCGCTTGGGGCCGCATCACGCTTCCGCCCCAGTTTCTGCCCTTGCCGGTGAAGACGCCCGTGAATTCGTTTTTCAGTTTCTTGTACATTCCGAATAGGTAGCCGACTTCTCGTCCCCCAACGCCGATATCTCCTGCGGGTATATCCGTGTCCGGGCCGATATGGCGGAAAAGCTCCAACATGAACGACTGGCAGAATCGCATCACTTCATTGTCGGTTTTTCCGCGGGGATCGAAATTGGAGCCTCCCTTTCCTCCGCCCATTGCGAGGGTAGTGAGACTGTTTTTAAAGACCTGCTCGAATGCCAGGAACTTGAGAATGCTCAATGTAACCGATGGGTGGAACCGTATTCCGCCTTTGTAGGGACCTATAGCTGAATTCATTTCCACTCTGTACCCTTTGTTGACATGCACCGTGCCTGAATCATCTACCCAAGGCACACGAAACATGATCACCCGTTCCGGCTCCACGATTCTGTCCAGTATGTTGGCTTGCCGGTATTTTGGGTTGGCTTCCAGGATGTGCCAGATGGATGTCACTACTTCGTGAACCGCCTGATGAAACTCTTTTTCTCCTGGATTTACCGCCTTGACATGTTCCATGAACTCTTCGATTGAATTGTACATATCTTGCCCTTTCCTGTCTGTTGAGCGGGGAGGCCTTCCTTAATAAACCTCTCCCAAGTTCATTAATCCGGGTTGCAGGTTTTGAAACCCTTTCCATATAGATGTAACCGCACCTTCGGATCGCAAGAGGAGGCTAATCCAGGTTTCGCGGCGGTGTCAACACACCTTTTTCAAGTGCAACCCTTTCTAAGAGGACACAGGCCCCCGGAAGCGCAACTCAGATGTCGGCTTATTGTCCATCTGCCTTTTTTTGCACCTCGCTCTAATGACCACGCCCGGTACAAAGCAAGCCTGCGAAAACATGGCCTCGGCAGATCAGGCATTGTCGGGCTCCCTCTATTGAACGCGGTTTTTGGCAGGTAGGTTATTGTTCGTTTCGAATCTTTTCGGCAAGCTTTGCATCGTTTTCAATGGTGCGATGACTTCTCCACAACACTGTTCCGTCGGGTCCGATGGTACGCAGGGAGGACATTCCGCCCGCTAGCACGAGTACGCCGTCTGGGGTGAGTTTCATTCGCGTTGCGCGCCTTCCGATTATTTTCTGTTCGATGGGTCCTTCAGCGTGAGGGCCGAGCAATAGTTCCAAAACCTCGGTTTTCGGATTCAGCTTCGCTACATGCGGCCAAAGATCCCCTCCAATCGGTTCCGCATGTTTGAACAACATGAAAATCAATCCGTTTTTGTCAACTCCGAAAGAGCGGACGCGGGTGATGATGTCATTCGGGCAGGGCAGAATGTCGGCCAGCTTTCCATCTTCCGTATAGCGCGCTATTCTTTGCCCGCTCCGATCCACTATGTAGAAAAAACCATCCCAGCCCATGGAGCAGAGAATGTTATCCGGGAGATGGACCGGATAATCCGCTGGAGCATGCCAATGAAAATGAACGGGTTGTTTCGCCCATTCAGAGGAAGCCTGTCCCGGCCATACAGGAACAGGCTTTCCTTCATTGTCGAATCGCTTCAGGTTTTTCCCGGACATTCCGTCCCAGTAGCCGAATACATAAAAGAAACCTTTTTTGTCCATGAAAATCCGGCGGGTGTCTCTTACGTTCAAAGATCCCGGATCTCGGCCGGGGGGGCTGTTCATGGTTTGAACCATGGAACCGTTTGCAGGATCAAAGCCCAGAATAAATCCTTCCTGAGTATCGGTCAGGTATATTCGGCCGTTTTCAGGCGAAGTCATCAGATACGCGTTTTCCGAAAAATCCAGCCTGCTTTGCACCCACCGCAGTAGACCGTTGCCGTCCGCCAGGGCCAGCCGCGGGTTGCGCCCGACGCCTTCACCGTCTTCTTCGTGCCAGGCGAGGACAAGGTTTCCTTTCATGGTGGGCGTGATATCGCAGAGTTTAAGAGCGCGGCGAGGCACGACACCCACCGCGTTGCCCATCTCCACCACAACATACCATCGTCGGACTTCCATGGAGGCTCCCTTGCTTTCTCCGATTAGCAGGGAAAATTTTTTGTCGACCTTTTTGAACCATTCAGGAGGCAGCCTGGAGTCCTCCGCACGCCCACATTCATGACAGTCCAGTACATGGGATTCTTTGATGATTGCACTGTGAATTTCCGAATCAGTGAATTCCCTCCGGCATGGGGAGGTGCACCTGGGATTCATGCGGCCGTACTTGAGTTTGACGGAAAGCCCGTACTTCATGTACGAAACCTTTACAACGAAGAATCGCTTTTCTTTCAGGTTCAGCGCTTCGTTGACGGGATCGATCAACAAGTCCCTCCAGAAGTCTGGTGGAGTTTCTATTTTGGATTCGCATTTGGGGCAATCAAACTCTGTATAAGCTCCGTTTAAAGGCACGGAGCGTCCACAACCGGAACAAACAGCGGAGATTTGAAATGCGATTCCAGCGTAATTCATTTTACACTTTCCATTGTTAGAGTGAGTAACTTCCAATCTAGCATTCATGACATGTTTTTGACAAGATTTCCTCAGCCCACCTGAGTCGGCTTATTGTCCGCTGCTTCAATCAATGTGGACTTTCCATTCCGCCACCATTCGGGAACGAGCGAGCCTGTTTGTTTACGGCAGTGGACAAACCGCCGAGTGTAACGATGGCGAGGCCGTGTTTTTGCAGGCTTCGGAAACGCCGGACGTCGCCGTTTGAAGCTCCCCTTCGGGGAGCATCGTCGGCGACTCGGCCAAATCCCTTCAGCCCTTCGGGCAGCGGTCTTCTGACGCCGGCTTATTCCGAACCTGCTTCAACTTTCGGCCTCTGCAGATAAGCCTTTT
>SLPX01000174.1 GCA_007131745.1 Myxococcales bacterium | reverse complement strand
TGCAATATGTTTGTCCCGGCAGGCAGAGCACGCAACCCGTTCCGTCCATGCAATACATGGTTCCGCATTCCTGCCGTGCAATCTCTTCTCCGTCGTCTCCGCAGGTCACCATCTGGTTGTTGTCGCAGACAACGGCTCCGGGTCTGTCTTGGCAGATGTTTTGATTGATTTCGCCGTCGTCGCCGGGGTTGATGGCTGCGTCGGTGTCCTTAGGTCTGCCTGAAGACGGGCCGCAACCTGCTATCACAATAAGTAGCGCCGCTGTGCAGACTGCCGCGATGGGCGAGATTCGCTTTGCGCTGTTAAAGTGTAAACTATTCATGACCTTCTCCTTTATCATCCAGTAGCTAAGAACGAGTACAAACAGGGAATACGGTTTATCCTTATATAGTCTTGATTAATGCCATACCCGGAAACAATTTTATCATCCGGTGCGACCTTTTGGCAAAGCTTCTTTTCACGATGATCGATCCTGATTCCGTAAACAAACAGCCTCGCCCGATCCCGGCTGGGCGGATTAAAGCGGATTCGCGGCTTTGCTCTTTTTGGTCTCTTTGATAATGTGTGTGCGTGAATCTAAGAATCACATATGAGACTTTTCCGGCATTGAGAGATCATCTCTTGGAAACTCTGCGGGGCGGAGTGTATTTCGTTCCGATGGAATGTCCTCCGGATTGGGGGCTTCTCACAAAGGTCGCCATGACGCTCGAGTGTGATGAAGTTGCGCGGGAAGGATCGGTCCGATTGACCCTGGATGGAGAGTTGCTTCAAATACTATCCGGAACCGGTCTTGTTTTTCGTCTTGATGAACCCGAAAAGGCGCGAGTCGCGATCCGAGGGTGTGATAGCAACGACCTAAACGAGAGCGTGGAGTTCAAGGATTACCACAGGGTAAGAGTTGTGATAGTTGACGGCCCGGATAATCGTGCTGTTGAAGAAAAGGGTGTTTCCGAGGATTGTTGTGCGGGTGAAGAAAGCGATGTTTCTGAAAAAGGGATGTGGGGGGGGGGAAAGTACGGCGGTACAACTCCGCTTTCTTGGTCCCTGGAACAGTTGCGCTCGGGATGGTCGGATCTTTCGCCCGCGGAAAAGATAAGGGTGGCTCGTTATGGAGGGCGGAGTATTCGCTTTATTATTATAAAGGGGATCGACAAACAGCTTCATGGCCACGTGTTGAGCAATCCCGGAATAACGCCTGATGAGGTGGCCGTCATGGCCGGCGAAGCGGCGTTGGATCCTCGGGTATTGGAGAGGATAGCATCCGGTTCGGAGTGGATCCGCCACAAGACGGTTGTGAAGAACCTTATAAGGAACCCCAAGGTGCCGCTTCCGGTGGTCAGAAGACTTTTGGCCGGATTGGGCAAGCGGGACCTGGTGCAGCTTCAGAAATCCGATCGGCTAAGAGCCTCGGTTCGCGAGATGGTGAGCAAAAAGCTTGCAAAGTTTTAGATCGCCTTCGGAAGTTTTTCCGGTTTTTCCTTTCAAAAAAATAGGATCATGATCGCTTTTGGAGGAATGGAGTTTTTGCAGATTCAGACTCTTTCGGGGTCTGCTGACCCCAAAAACCTTGTTGCACCCTTGCCACGGGGGTTTTGGGCGTAAGAGGTCGGAAATGTCCTTTTTTGGAGGGGTGACGTCTAACATCGAAAAAAAAAATTCGAAAACGGCGGAACGCCCCGGCACATGGGGGTCCTGGGAGACCCTGCAAAAGACGCTGAAAAAACCTTGTTTAGGGGTATTCGGAAGGGGGCGAGGAAGATGTTTTGTGCAAGGGGCTTTGGCCTTTCGGGGATTGTAAAGCATTGTAATTAATAAAGAAAATGCTAGTCGCTCGGGCTTGGTCTTGACGTAGTAAACGAGTTTGTCTGCTCTATTACGACAGGCTCAACAGGTGGTTTGAAAATGGCTGAATAGCAAGATCAAATAGGTGAAAAAAAAAAGTTGCCTGGAAGCACTATGTGTATTGACTAAATTTTGTTTCTGGCAAGAATTGATATCTAAACCAACCCATTAAAGGAAGGGAGTTATCATGGCAGTCGCAAAAAAACCAATGACAAAATCAGAAATCGTGACGGAACTTGCAACCAAATTTGAGGTTCCCAAGAAGCAGGCGAACGAGATGCTCGACTATCTGGCTGAAATCGCATGCAGAGAAACCAAGAAGAACGGTTCCTTCACCATTCCCGGAATCGGCAAGCTGGTAAAGCAAAAGAGGAACGCTCGCAAGGGTCGTAATCCTGCCACCGGCGAAGAGATCAAGATTCCGGCAAAGAGCGTGGTCAAGATGAGGATCTCCAAGGTCTGCAGAGAGTCCATCGTTCCCCCCAAGAAAAAGAAATAGTTCGCGAGAAAAACTATTTCGATCGAAAACGGCGATGTTCTTTGAAAGACATCGCCGTTTTTTTTTGTCCTTAGGGCTGACTCAAAAATAACTCCTGGATTCGTACGCCAAGTCAGCCCTTCACTCCTCCGGCCGTGAGGCCCGACACAAGATGGCGCTGGAGAATATAGAAAAGAGCCATTACGGGAACTGAAACCAGGATGGCGCCTGCCGCAAAAGCCCCCCACTGAGCCGATTTGTCGCCCACGTAATGCTGAAGCACAACAGGCAGGGTGAAAGCCGATTCATCATTTAGAAATGTTTCCGCCAGAATATATTCGTTCCACCCGGTAATAAATGCAAACAGGGCTGTGACCGCGATCGCCGGCCTGCTCAAAGGAAGGACCACGTGCCTGAACAGTCCTATGCGGCTCGCTCCGTCTATCCATGCAGCTTCTTCGAGTTCTTTAGGAATGGTGTCGAAGTATCCTTTCAGGTTCCAGACACAAAAGGGTATCGCCGTAGTGGAGTATACCAGCACGAGCCCGGCCGTGGAGTCCAGGAGTCCCAGGCGGTCGAGGATGACGTAGAGTGGAATGAGAAGAAGGGTGCCGGGAAACATTTGAACAATCAGGAAAAGGCCCATGCCCGATTTTTTGCCGGGGAAGTTGAACCTGCTGAAAGCGTATGCGGCCGTGGCCGCCAAAAAAACTCCTACTATAGTAGTGAGAACGGAAACCACCAACGAATTGAGAACCTGCCGGCCGAAGAGCAACCTGCCGTCGAAATCCCTGGTCGAGACAACTTTCTTATAATGGGCCAGGGTCACTTCTTCGGGAATGGGGTTAAGAGACAATCTGAATTCGTCGCCTGGTGTAAGCGATTTCCTGACCACCAGGAGTATCGGGAAAAGGGTGGCCGTCGTAAAAACGATCAAAAAAGCGTGAACAGCCATGGCCTGCCAGATGGGTCGCTTTTTCGTAGACACGGATCCTCCTTCCTCTACTTCTGAGCTGCACGCGTGGCCCGGCTCGTGAGATACGTGTAACCGAGCAGAATCACGAATATGATGGTGGCATATGCAGCCGCCAGTCCATAGCGTTCATAGCGTAAAAAAGCCCACCTGTATGCCTCCGTGATCAAGATGTCGGTGGAACCGCCCGGTTCTCCACCGGAGACCAGGTATATGATGTTAAACATGTTGAAGGTCCAGATGGATCCAAGTATCACAGCGGGCATCAACGCCGGCCTGAGCAGGGGCAGAGTAATGTTCGTAAAGGTGCTCCATTTGCCCGCGCCGTCGACCTGCGCGGCCTCGTAGAGATCCTGGGGGATGGATTGCAGAGCGCCCAGGCAGACAACCATCATGAACGGAAACCCCAGCCAGGTGTTCGTGATTACATTGGCTGAAAAGGCGGTCCAAAAAGAGCTGAACCATGAAACAGCTGGGATGCCGAAGAAATCCAGGATCATGTTGACCGCGCCGTACTGCCGATGAAACATTCCTTTCCACATGAGCGCGGTTATGTAGTTGGGCACGGCCCAAGGGATTATAAGGAGCACCCTGTATACTCCCTTCATCTTCAGGGTCGGATCCCTCAGAAGGAGCGCCAGGCAAAGCCCGATGGCGAGGTGGAGAAAAACGTTTACCGATGTCCAAAGGATAGTGACTCCAAGGGTGAAGTAGAAATTGAGCGGATGGCTCAAGGGAGCGCCGCCGCCCGACAGTATGTCCGCGAAGTTTCGCAAGCCTACGAATTCAAACCTTCCTTCGCAGTGGTTGAAAAAGCCGAGGACCAATCCTATGACGAAAGGAACGAGCACCAAAACGACCATTCCCGCGGCCGCCGGAAAAACGTACAGATACGCCACCCTGTGGGTCTTCAATGTTTGAGCTGTTCGCCGGCCCAAACCCGTTACCGCTATCGCGACTATTCCAGCTGCAGCCAAAACAGCGAAGATAAAAAAGGTGGGCACAAGCCTTGTGTCAAAAAATGTCCACGCGCCCTGCCTGAACAGGCTGAGACCTCCGAAATCCATGCGCAGGTTCCGCGCCATGAAAGAAATGCCTGAAAGCCATAACCCCAAACCCGAAACGGTTGCCGCGGATGCTGCCGAGCACGCCGCCCATCTGTAGGATCCGTTCGTTTTCCATAGCCACAGACAAAGAATCAATCCCGGTATGATGACGACCAGGAGCCATGACACAAAAGGCCATGAAAAATCCCGATATTCGGGCACCATGTACAAAACCAGGATTTCACGAGTTTGCCTTTCGTCGTTCATGGTTTTACGGGGATTCAACAAGACGGATGCTCCTACCAATTCTTCCTTTTCGGGAAGGGAGATCCATTGGATGAGATCCCTGTTTTCATGCAGTGTCTTGATTGATCGGTCGTAGATTCGTTTGGCTTCCTCCCACCCCTGTTTTTCGACTGTTTGGGACTGTAACGGTCCGGGTTTCAAAAGTGGTGAAGTTGAGGCCGCAAGATACAGGGAGTCCATCGTTGCATCGGGAGAGCGGGGGAGGCTGCGGACGAGCGACGGAGTTCCGTTTCTCTTTTGGGCCCATTTTTTCAATACAGCGGCAGGGTCGCTCGGATCTTTTTCGAGTTTTTTCGCCAGCGAGCGGGCTTCTTCAAGTACCAGTTTTTCGTTTCCCTTTTTTACGGAAAGGTTCACAGTTCTGAGAGCGCCCGCCCATCCTGCGAGTGTTGCGATCACTGAGATCAGGACGTAGGTAAGAACCGTGTTTTTACCTCTCTTCCAGTTCATCTGGTCATCTCTTCCGTGGAGCGATACCTTGCTGTCAAGCATGCGCCCAGGCTTTTTTCCACTTCCCATTCGGCTTCCTCAAGGGCTGCCTTTGGGTCGGCTCCCCTGGCGATCACCGCCGCCAAAGCTTTGCTGTACGGCTGCCATATCATCCGCATCATGGGTGTGGCCGGCGTGGTTACCGTGAATTTCCGGCCGTCGCGAAACGCGATGAGCAAAGGATCGGTTTTTTCCAGTTGTAGGTCGACTGTTTTGTTTGCAGGCAATTGCCGCGCGTGTGTCAGGCGGTAGGACGAGGAAAAATCCGATGCAAGGTATTTCATTACCTTGAAGGCGGCCGCCTTGTTGCGGCCGGCCGAACTCATAAAAACACCTTCCGCGGAAAGAAGAGGCGCCGCCCTGCGGCCGGTTTGGGTGACCACGGGAAGCGGCGTTACACCGTACTGCACGTTGTTATCCAGGGTGTCTCCGATTTGGGAAAGAAACCACGGCCCTGAAACGGCCATTGCCGCTTTTCCATTTTTGAAAAGGGTCGCTACGAGTTGTCCGGTCACTTCGGGCGGCACGATTCCTTTGGGACCGGCAAGCATTCTAGCGAATCGCATGGCTTCGAGTCCTTCCTTGGAGTCGATTTCCGGTTTGATATCACCCGAAGCATCTGAAAGAAGCCGGCCCCCGAATCCGTAGAGCCACGGAGCATGAAAATATATGTCGGTCGCCTCATAGACGAGGCCGTATTTTCCGGCCTTGGGGTTGGTAAGCTTTCGGCCTATAGAGATCATTTCTTCGGTTGTTTCAGGAGGGGTGTTCACAAGTTGCTTGTTGTAGAAAAGAGCGATGTTCTTGTATGTGAGTGGCAGCGCATAGAGTGCGTTTTCCGCTGTAAAGGCATTCAGAATGTCCGGTAGAAACTTGTTTCTCATTTCTTCATCTACCCAGAAACCGATCGGTTCGAGCAGATTCTTCCCGGTCCAATCCCCGATGCGGTCATGAGCGAAAATGAACAGGTCGGGACCGTGACCTCTGGGAATGGCATTGGTGAGTTTCTGGGGAAGATTATCGAACGAAACACTCAGAAGGCGGACGCGGATGTTCTCGTTTTCCTTGTTGAAGCGCCTGACAAGGTTTTCGAGGGCGACTTGTTCAGCTCCCATGTATGAATGCCAGAGGGTTATTGTAGAACCGTCGGTCTCAGGGCGACGGCGTGAAAAGAATGCAGCGGCAACGAGGAGCGCGGTCAGCGCCAGCATTATGGTGATACCATTCGGCCGATAGCGGGATTTTTCGCTTGCGTCCCTTGTCATTGGTACAAACGGCCTTCCTCTTAGCCCTTAATCATTTCCCTCGTTTTCGGCGAGAAGACTTTTTCCGGAAGCTTTGTCGAACAGGTGCATTTTTTCGACCGGTATTCCGAAAGAGATGTTGTCTCCCACCTCTGCCTTGTGATGGTTTTCCACTCTTGCCTGCAGCGGTCCGCATTCGCTTTCAAGAGATAGAAAAACTTCGGCTCCCATGGGCTCGCGGACTTCGACGGATGCCTTCATCGAAGCGATGTTCTCAGGATTTATTACGAGGTCTGATGGGCGGATTCCCAGCACGACATCTTTTCCCTCGGGTTCCTTGAATCTGGAAGCAATGGGTATGTTCCAGCCTTTAGCTGTGATTGTCTTTTCACCGCCCGACATGGTGATCTCCGCGTCGATGAAATTCATCTGTGGAGTTCCAATGAAACCCGCCACAAAAAGGTTTGATGGACGTCTGTAAAGTTCCAGGGGTTCGCCCATTTGTTGAACAATGCCGTCTTTCATCGCTACGACGCAGTCGGCCAGCGTCATTGCCTCAACCTGGTCATGGGTGACGTAAACGATTGTAGTTCCAAGGCGCCGGTGAAGTTTTGATATCTCTCTCCGCATTTCCGATCGCAGTTTAGCGTCCAGGTTCGACAGCGGCTCATCGAAAAGGAATACCGAAGGTCTTCTTACGATTGCGCGACCCATGGCCACGCGTTGTCTTTGTCCACCGCTGAGATCTTTGGGTTTCCTCCTGAGAAGGGTTTCCAAGCCGAGTATCCGGGAAACTTCTTCCACCCTTTCGGCAATCTCCTTTTTGTCGACCTTTCTCAGTTTGAGTCCGAATGCAAGGTTCTCACGCACGTTCATGTGAGGGTATAGAGCGTATGACTGGAAAACCATGGCGATATCGCGGTTTCGCGGCAGGATGTCGTTGACTTTCTTTTCTCCGATGAAAATGTCGCCCGAAGAGGCCTCTTCCAGGCCGGCGATAAGACGAAGCGTTGTGGATTTTCCACAACCCGACGGTCCAACGAGGACCACAAAACGAGTGTCCGGGATCACGAGATCCAGCTTTGGGATCACGGTGACTTCTCCATAACTCTTGGTGACTTTTTTAAATCGGACTTCAGCCAAGACCGGCTCCTATAGCAAGATACCGGAACCCGTAATAAAGATGTCTTTTTACCCGGTCATATGAAAACCGGTCTCAAAACTTTCCGCAAGGATTTTCAGGCATTCCGGATACAAAAACAATAGATAAATAGCAGCCAAAAAAGCCTTTACAGGCTTGGGTTCGGTATGTCAAGAAACGGGGTATTCACGGTTATGTATGGTGGAAGGAATACGTTCGCGAGAGGCGGGCGAAAACTCAGGAAAGTGATAGGATGCTATACCCTTTTCTAGCTGTATCCGCGGTGGTCCCGTCGCTGTTGCTTATCTGGTATTTTCACTCCCGCGATGTGTATCCTGAACCTCAGAAAGTCGTTTGGGCGACATTCGGCTTGAGTGTCTTGAGCGTGATACCGGTTCTTATCACGGCACTGCCCGTGAAATTTTTTTTCACGGATAACATAGCGGATCCCTGGCTGGGGGGAGTCGCCGATGCGTTTTTGACCGCCGCGATTCCCGAAGAGGTTTTTAAATTCCTGGTGGTTTTCGGATATGCGGCCCGCCACAAGGAGTTCGATGAACCGATGGATGGAATCGTCTACGGGGTGGTGGGTTCGCTCGGATTTGCAACGCTTGAAAATATTATGTACATAATGCAGGGTGGGCTCGCCGTGGCCGTGGCAAGGGCTATTACAGCGGTTCCTTGTCATGCCTTTCTGGGCGCGATCATGGGTTATTACATCGGCCAGTACAAGTTTTCCGGTGAGAGTCGAAAATCCGGAAACCTTTTTAAGGCGCTTTTTTGGCCGATTCTTCTGCATGGTTTGTACAATACCCCTTTGCTTATCGTTCCTAGAATTAATAGACTTTCATTATTTGATCAGGAAACAATGGGTTTCGTGATTCTGGGGTTGATCGGCTGCACCTTGGCGGTTTTGATCGTGGAATGGGTTTGGGCGATAAAGCTGACGAGACGGTTAAGGAAGGATCAGAAGGCGCAGCAAGAGGCGGAAGCCGCAGCCTCGTTAATGGAACCGCTTGCGCCGGTTTCCGCCCAACCTGTGGCGGTACCGTTGGTTGCATCTGCACCTCCTTCCGTGGCATCGGGTGTTCCGGGTGTCGCTCAAACCGCACACCAACCTGCGGGGGGTAGTGGAAAACCCATGGTGTGGCGTACAACAAAGGGTTCTCCTTTCGCCCCGGTTGTGATGTCGGTCGGAGTGATCTTCGCGTCCTTCGGGGGCTTGATCTTTTTGGGGCTGATCCTGGCGGGTTTTCAGGGCGAACTTGGACATTCGATCGGGGAGATCATTGCCGGAACCGTTGTTGTGGGCGTGCTTCCTCTTGTTTTGGGGATTTGGTTGTTTGTACGGGGCCTCAAACGTCTACCGAAGAGGGTGCTTGCAGAAGATTCTGTTCCCGGTGCTTGACTGCGGTTCAGACAGTAGAAGCGGCCCTTGTGCCACCAACGCGGCGCACGGCAAAAAGTCCAGATAGTCACAAAGACGAAGACCCATAGAAGACAGTATAGAATTTCTTCAGGGGAACTG
>SLPX01000138.1 GCA_007131745.1 Myxococcales bacterium | reverse complement strand
TCCACATCGCACGGTATCGTGCGTGTTTTCAAAACCGTCCAGGCTGAAGCCCACGGTCGCGAGCCCTACGTCTTTCGCAACCCGTACGTGTTCGTCACTCCAGTTCCACCCGTTTGAAATGATGTTTGTCCGCACGCCCAGATCCACGAAACGCCGGGCGATGATGTACCAATCCGGACGAAGAATCGGCTCCCCACCGGAAAGGGTTACCTTTTTGCAACCAAGGGCCGCCAGTTCGTCCGCGAGTCGCACCGCCTCTTCGGTCGTCAGCTCCCCTTCACGAGGAACGCCTGCAAAAGAGCCGCAATGAAAACAACTCATATTGCACGCCAGGGTCAACTCCCAGACGCAATACTTTGGTCTGTACCCCAGTCTTTGGAGCAATTCGATCATGAAGGGTTAATACTTTCTTTCCGTGAACATTGATCATGGAAGCATGTCGGGTGAATGCAGAAACCTGCCAAGGATACCTTCGAGGAAGAACCGACAAAAAAATCAATACACTCCGTATAGTAGGATCGGTTGAGGTTCCCGCGGGCGTTTGCGCTTAATTTTTCTATCGACCTTTGTCTCTCCATCTTCCTCCCGGTCGACCTCCTCCACAACCTCTTCCACAACCTCTTCCTCTTTGGCTTCTTCCTCTCCTGTCTCCAAATCCTCTTCCCAATCAGCGGTCTTCTCCTCGACTTGCACCGGCTGTGGAGCCGCGGGTTTCAGATTATCAGAAGACCCTCCGCACCCGGAAAGCGCCATGGTTGTTCCAATCGCCGCGGAAACCAGAACCCGCCTCGCCGGCCCACCGACCCGAGCGTCCAGTTCATCGCATATTTCACGCAGCAACCTGCGAATTTCACGCTCCGACATAGCAAAACCTCCTATCCTATCCCGTCCTATCCCGTCCTATCCCGTCCTATCCCGTCCTATCCTATCCTGCCCTACCCTCTTTTATTCTCTTGCATCTTAGTTGTCCAAGAGCTTTGGATCAACTTCAGTTTTACTTTGAGCGCATGGTTACCAAAGAAAACCTTCAAATGATTCTTTTATACCGTTCGGCCCATGTGTATGAAAGGCGCCGAACAACTTCGGCGCGGTAACCGGCAAATTCGGAAATCTATTTTCGACCCCTGGTTCCTGAATGAAGCTTTCAATTCAGGCGTCGAGATGCATGACGATCACTTGCGAACGGTGCTGACGCAGGCTCGCGTGAACATAGAAGGTCAAGCCCTTGCCGGAAAAACCAATGGCTTTGGCAACATCGAGCTCGAATGAATATTGGTAAACGTCGCCCTGTTTCTCAGGAACCAATCTTGTGACATCCATCACTCGACCCACATTGACACAGTAAGGAATTTGGCTTCCGGCGGTGATGGCGGTTACCAATACGCCTCGCAATGGGTGAGCGCCGGACGCCTTGTCCGGTGGAAAGGGGTCGCAAAATCGCACAAGCAGGCGATTGACTCCCGTGCCGGTAGACGCTGCGTCCGGCGGACTGGAAACAAAAATGCCGCATGATCCAACCCCGTCGCCCTTTGCCGGCGTCCGCTCAGGCATAGGGCCGGGCATGGGCTTAGGATGATCATTAAATGACGCCTTCACACTCGTCCGCCGGCAGCCGGTCAAAAAAACAGGACACCAGGCAATAAGCTTAATAAACCAACGGCGATCCATTTACTCCTCCACCTTCATCGACCTCCTAATTATCCTTGTTCAAGAATTGATAGTCCACGATCTCTTTTTCGCTCAGGTCGATACCTACCACATTGGAGAAATAGTTCTCCAAAACCACATAGAGGTAGATGCTGACCGAGGCCGGGGTGCCCGGGGTGCCCGGGGTGCCCGGGCTGTCGAAGGAGAGATCGCCGCTGACCCAACCGCCGCTCAACGACTTGAGGTCTGCCCGGCTTGGAGGTAAAAGCGTTTGGGGCGGGTCGGTCAAATTACCCACCATGGCCATACCGGGCGCCGGCCTATAGGCAGCACTCGCGAAATTTGTGGCGAAACAATCCTGCCGGTTCATGTCATTGACAACCAGCACCAGCGCTTCATAAATACTACGATAGCGGCGGACAAGGGACGCTGGGAAAAGATAGGATATATAAAATTTAAACGCCACCTTACCGTCTTCGTACACCAAGTCGCTGAGAGCCGACTTGATGAATTCCTTTCGTGGTTCGAGCTTGGGAGAAAGGGGCAATTCGTCACGGACAAATCGCCTGCTGATATTGAATTCCATGCAAGGCTCTCCTTCATCCATGCAAAACAGTTCCAGAGAAAATCCACCCGCCGCGTCCTGTCCGGATTCTCCGGATTCTCCGGATTCTGCCGTTTCAGCAGGGATTCGCAGCAAAAACAAAATCGGCCGCTTGGAGGGTAAGAATAACCAAAGATTAGGCAAAACAAAGACTGTTTTCAAGAAATAACACGAAGCCAAAGAAAGGAACTAAACGACAGCGAAAAGCGAACGGGGTTGAAATCTTTGGGTAGAAACCGAAACAGAAGAGAGTTGGATGGAGAATAGAGAAACATAGGCAAGCAATCGTTGTCCCGTTGTCCCCCGGTTCACTGCGTTGCAGGTTGATGCTCGCCCGCTCTTCCCGTGCAGACAACATTTTCCTCTGATTTGATTTCAAAATGGAATTTGGAAAAATCCTCGCTTGAAGTGACATAAACCTCGAGAGTACTGTCCGGAAATACCAACCCCTTGAAGCGGACACGGCTGAACCCGCTAATCTCCACGTCGATTCCCCGCAAATCCGCCCATGCCCTAATCGCCTCTTTCGCCAGCATCAACATGGCCACGCCGGGAAGGATCCCTTTTTCGGGAAAATGTCCCTTGAACCAAAGAGAATCCCCCGGACAAAAACCTCTCATGGAAAAACCGCGGTCCTCTTCTCCACCTTGCTCAAATCGCATCCACCTATCAACCATGCAAACCGGCCTCCTTGGGATCAAAACGCCCTTGCAGTTCTCCACTGCGCCTACCTGCACACCCAAAACCAATGCACCAACAAAGACAATCTTTTAACCGTTCACAAAAAGCCTTGTCAAGCGGTGGAGGTTTCCATCCGGAACTGAAAAGCCGGATCAGACGACACCCGCCCGGATGGTGTAGGTTAATCGGAATCTTTCTTGAGTCGCTTTTCGATTTCTTGTCGCAGTTCGGGATCCTTTTGCATTTGTATTGTAATTGCAGCAAATGTATCAAATTCAAGGCCTGCTTTTTTTACTGCACTGCGAATATTTGCACCAGCGACTTTTTGTAATTCTTTTGCCCTGTCGGCATCCTGAACTCCGGACAACTCTTTTCTGTATTCTTCTTCCAACTCCAGCACTTTTTTGTGCGCTTTTAAGTATTTGTCGATTAACTCCTCGTTGATTTCCAGGGTTTCCTCCACTTCGCCCTCTGCTGCGGGAGGCCGGGGTTCGTGTTCACCGGGTCGTTCCGCCGGACGCGGAGGGCCGGGAACTTTTTTGGAGGGTCTTTGAAGCTCATCAGGAGCCTCAGTTTGAGAAAACACTTCGTGCGGCGGCTGCTCCTCGATTCTATCTTTTTCTTTCCTGTCCTTGCAACCTGAAAACAATGTAAAAACAACACAAACCGTTATAACAACCCTCCATGATGAAGCAGCAATCAAGTTTTTGTTTTTTTCAACCGGCATCATATACCTCCCCGTGAATCATCGGCGGCTTCTTGCAATCTCTCTTGAAATTGACTCTGAAGCTCCCGGTTTTGGCTGAGCTGGTTGAAAAACCTCTTGTAGGACTCTAATGTCAGGCCGTTTCGTTGCAGTATGACCGTCAATTGCCTTTCTGCCTCTTCCTGTAAACGTTGCGCCTCCTCACCACCAACTGCTTGCCTTAAATTATTTTCCAGCTCTCTCTGAAGCTGCATCACTTCCTGGTATGTCCGGACGTAAACATCCATCTGTTCATCACTCACATCCAGCACACCCGGTTCACCTCCCCCCGGGATTCCTTGTTCTCCCGTTGGTGGGTGCTGTTCATGATGAGGTGAATCTTGCTCCATTTCCCCCGGAACAGTCGGATCTCCAGGATCCGCAGGATAATCCTGTTCATGCTCCGGACTCATATCTTCATAATGTGCGCCGGGAGCTCCTGGTTGACTTGGACCACCGGCCGGAGGTCCGCAACCCAAGGCAACCATGGAAACAAATACCACGAGTGGATACACGAAGTTCGAAATCATAAAGCCGATTTCAAGATGTTTCTTTTTTTTCATACTTCTCTCCTCTCCTTTTTACAGACAAAATTAAAAATTTGCTAAACCGGTTTTGCAAACACCATGTTTGATAAAATGAGCAATACCTGTGCCAAGACCCTTCTTTCGAATATTAGTGTTGTAACAAGGTGTTTAGAGGATTCAACAGCGTCAGTTTGACTTATAAAAGCACATGTGCCAACCTGGCGCATGTGTTCAATTTGAAGTTTGTGAAAAAATTTAATACCCCGCTTTCCGTTCGATTGCTGCTTTTCGTAGTTCTGCCCGCTGTTTTGTTTTCCTCAATCGGCACATTGTTCATGTTGAATTCTCTTGAAAAGGAACTCGAAGAGAGAATGGAAAAGGACGTCGAGTTGGTGGCACGGGTGCTGAAGCTGCCTCTGACACACGCACTCAAAAGAGGTCGTGACGGCAGCATTAAGCATGCTCTTGCATCGGCCGAGCGTCTCGGAGAAGTGTACAATGTTACGCTCTACGATCATGATGGCAATCACGTAGCATCACTTCCCTTGGAACGAAGCAGTCGAAGAAGAAAACATGTCGACCGATTGCTTGAAGAAGGCCGCAGTCGAGGTGAGTACGGACAGGTGCGAGGACGTTCCGTTTATTCATACTTTGTTCCGCTGAATGACGGTCCCGGACAAAATCTCGGATTATTGCAGGTTTCCCGGCGCAAAGAGGACTTTCGTGAGCTGTTTAATGAGTTGAAGGTGCGATGGGCATTGATGCTGAGCATAGGGGTCGCTGTGATAATTGTTATTGTCCTGCTGGGCTATTATGGGGCGGCCGGGGCCGCTCTGAGTCGCCTTAGAAGATCAATGGAATACGTTCAAGCAGGCAACCGTTCCCATCGAGCGGACAATACGGGCCCCAAAGAGATTACCGTGGTGGCAAGCGCCCTCAATACAATGTTGGACGCGATAAACGAGGCTGAAACTCAGTTGTGCAAAGAGCAGGAGTCCAAAATAAAACTTGAAAAAAGTTTGCACCAATCAAAAAAACTCGCTGCAATTGGACAACTCGCCGCTGGTGTGGCTCACGAACTCGGTACGCCTCTCAGCATAATAGACGGCAGGGCTCAACAAGCACTGCGCTCACGTGAATTGCCTGAACAAGTTGAGCTATCTTTCAGGGAAACCCGTCGGGAAGTGCGGAGAATGGAGGAAACAGTGCGACAGCTCTTGAATTTTGCGCATCCGGTATCTGGAAAACTCCGATCTGTTGAACCGGGTGAACTGTTGGATGAAGTTTTGTTTTCCGTTGAAAACGAACGTAGAAAAAGAAAAGTTACAATTAATGTTCATCAGGGTCCGCAAAACCAGTGGATAGACGTTAATTACAGCCAAGCTTTACAAGCAATAGTCAATTTGACCAGGAACGCTATCCAGGCCGCTGAAAGCCGGGTTGTACTCAGCTGGAACAAAACCGATGAAGGGGTTGTCATTACCGTTGATGACGACGGCATGGGAGTAGATCAAGATACACTTTCGCATCTTTTCGAGCCGTTTTTCACCACCAAACCTGTGGGTGAAGGAACAGGCCTCGGGCTTTCCATTGCATACTCTATAGCAAAGGAGCACAACGGCTGGATTAAAGTCGGTGAAGCTCCGGTCGGAGGATCTCGATTCGAGTTCTTTTTTCCTTTCAGCCGGGATTTTTAATCATGATTGAAGAACACGAAACGCTTCACGATGAAACACCAAACCGTCGGGTTTTGCTTGTCGAAGATGACAAAGCCCTTCGCAAGCTCTTGACGGAAGAATTGGAAGAAGACTTTATTGAAGTCAATGGAGTGGACACTGCTGAAGAAGCCTCATCTGAAATGAAAACTTTTCAGCCGGATATGGTGATCAGCGATCTGAGGCTGCCGGGTCGCAGCGGAATGGAGCTTCTGGAGGATGTTCGAGCCATACATGAACCGGTAAGTCCCGCTTTTATTATCATCACAGCGTTCGGCTCTATCGACCAGGCTGTAAATGCTCTGAAAAAGGGCGCTGATGACTTCCTGACCAAGCCGGTGGACCTTGACTATCTCAGGACCCGAGTCCGTCGCCTCCTCACCATTCAGCAAATGAAATGGGACGCTCACCGTTTTCGTAGCTTAAAATCCGATGCACGATTTCACGGAATTATCGCGGAAAGCATCGAAATGCAAAAAGTGGTTGCCGACATAAAAAACGTGGGTCCGGCCCGAGGACCCGTTCTGATACAAGGGGAAACGGGTGTCGGTAAAGAGTTGGTAGCACGGGCGATACATTTGGAAAGCCCGAGAAGAAATAAATCCTTTATGCCCATCAACTGCGCGGGCATCCCCGAAGGATTGATGGAAAGTGAATTTTTCGGACATGAGGAAGGCGCTTTTACCGGGGCGAAAAATTCCCGGAAAGGTTTGTTCGCGGCTGCAGCCGGAGGAACCGTCTTCTTGGATGAAGTCGGAGAATTACCTCCTCTTTTGCAGGCAAAGCTTTTGCGTGTGCTCCAAGACGGGGAGGTACGACAACTCGGTTCCGATACCTCAAACGAAATCGATTTCCGGGTACTTGCAGCCACGAATCGAAATATCCGCGAGGCTGTAGAGACCAAGAGTTTTCGCGATGATCTTTTTTATCGCCTTGCAATTTACATCATTGATGTTCCTCCTTTGCGCAAGAGACGGGAAGATATCCGCGCTCTTGCATCGTTTTTTCTGGATATTTGCACAAAAGAAACTCAAAAAAAAATAGAAGGTTTCTCCGCAGATGCTCTTTCGAAACTGCTTACATGGTCATTTCCCGGAAATGTGAGAGAACTCAGGAATTTGATCGAACGATCCGTAACCTTTGCAAAAAACTCGGTTATTGGACTTGAAGATCTTCCGCAATATATCATCCGACAAACAAATGAAACCGGTCACATTTGCAACAGCGAACGCACGGCCGGCAAAGCCGCCGACGCCGGTAACACTGGTGACACAAAGGTACCCCCTCAGATGGTTGCCGAAAGCGAATTGCCGCTTCTGGAAGAGGCAAAACAACGGTACGTGCGACACGTTCTGGAATTGACCGGAGGCAACAAACGAAAGGCCGCGTCTATCCTGGGAATCGGTCGGCGTACCCTCTATAGGTACCTGGAAAATGATCCATATCTCAAGGAATGAGGATGTTCCATGATCATGCTCGCTAAAACTTCAAGTCTTAAAGTGTTTTTACCCATGCTCCAGAGAAGCTCTTATTAAAGAGGATAATTTCAAAACCCCCGACAAATCTCCAAGCCACCCCTTCTAACAACCCAAAACTCTTCTTACAAATTGACAAAAGAATCTTCAATTTGTAAAAACCTCTTATGATCAAGAGACAAATTCAAGCCATACTAAGAAAGATGGCCCGCCAATTCAAGGCCATCGCGATCACCGGGCCGCGCCAGTCCGGCAAAACAACCTTGGCCCAGATGGCATTTCCCCAAAAACCCTTTGTGTCATTGGAGGCCCTGGATGAACGGGAGCGCGCGGAAACCGACCCCCGACTGTTTCTGAGTCGATTTCCGGAAGGTTGCATCCTGGACGAAGCCCAGCGAGCGCCCCAGCTTTTTTCCTATCTTCAGCTCGAGTTGGACAAGAGCCGCGCTCCGGGGATGTACATTCTTACGGGATCACAACAGTTCGGCATGATGGAAAAAATCACCCAGAGCTTGGCAGGTCGAGTCGCGGTGCTGACCCTGCTTCCGTTCTCAATGGCTGAACTGAAAGCCGGGCGATACCTCCCAAACGGATTGGATTCAGTTCTTTGGTCCGGTTCCTACCCTCCTGTTTTCGACCAGGGAATCGAACCTAAGTGGTGGTTGGACTCCTACATCGCCACATACGTGGAGCGGGACGTTCGGCAGATTGTCGGCATTCAAGACGCTGCGGTTTTCGAACGATTCTTATCTTTGTGTGCAGGAAACGTGGGTCAGTTGTTCAATGCAAGCCGCATCGGAAGGGATTGCGGCTTGAGCCACAGCACGGTGAATAAATGGATTTCCATTTTGGAGGCTTCGTACGTGGCATACAGGCTCTTGCCTCACCATGCAAATTTCAGGAAAAGGTTGGTAAAAACTCCAAAACTGTATTTCTACGACACCGGGCTTGCTGTTCGTTTGCTCGGCATCGAATCAGCACATCAGCTAAAGACCCACCCGTTGAGAGGAAACCTTTTTGAAAACTGGGTCATGGGTGAGCTTTTGAAAAACCGTTTCAACCGTGCCGAAAGAAGCAATCTGTATTTTTGGAGAAACCACATCGGATTGGAGATTGACGTGGTAGCGGAACAAGCCGGCCTGCTGCGGCCAATCGAGATAAAATCCGGAGCAACGTTCACATCGGATTGGCTCAACGGCATGAAGAAATGGATCACTCTTGCACAATCAAAAGCCACGGAACCGACCCTGATATTCGGGGGGGATACGGCCTGGAAACACCACGGGATCCAAGTGATTCCCTGGAGGAAAATGGACCGATTGACGATTTGAACCGGTGGCGGTGGCGAAAAGCGCAGAAAAGCAATCGTTGTCCCCACCATAAAGCCCCTTCATCCACACGCGATTGATAATCTGTAGCGGCCCTGCCATGGTTGTCATCTGCCATTGTCATCTGCCATTGTCATCTGCCATTGTCATCTGCCATTGTCATCTGTCCTCTTGAACAAATACAGATAATTCTCGATCTGTCCTCTTCAAGAGATACAGATCTTCGACAT
This sequence comes from Myxococcales bacterium, assembly GCA_007131745.1. Next base: position 122 of record SLPX01000138.1, on the reverse strand, counting down.
GATCTGAAAAAGAGATGCCCAATGAACGAAGAACTGATAGCCCCCTGCGGGATGAATTGCAGGTTGTGCATTGCGTATCAATTCATGCAAAAAGACTTGAACAAAGAGGGATTGTTTCCTGT